>JAHFVC010000413.1 GCA_023264765.1 Mycobacterium sp.
TGGCGCAGCAGTACGGGCGGTCCGTCGGTGCGCGGGGGCCCCTGGATCGCATCGATCATCGCGATGCCGCGCGCGGACATCCGCCGGTAGAGCTCATCGATATCGAGAACCCGCGGTGTGAGGTGGTTGATGTGGGTGGTGGTGACACCGGCGATGTCGGCGGCCACCGCGGACACGGCGCTCAGTTCGTCGTACCAGGCTTTGTCGATGGGTAGACGCGACAACGCGAACGCCGACGTGGCGCGGGCCACGAAGTCGAAGGCCACGGCCTCGGGTGCCCCACCGGCGGCGGCGATGCGACGGGCATCGGCGATCAACGCGGGGTCGAACAGTTGCCGCCGGGCCACGAATCGATTCACCCTGCTGCCCAGATCGGGGGTGAAGAAGCGGGTGTCGGCGGTGGCCAGCATCGAGGTGAAAACCCGGAAGGGATTCCGCTCCAGCTCTTCTGAATCGATGGGCCGAAACGCGGTCGACACGACGGGCACCGGTGAGGCGGCCTCACGAAGGTCGTAATAGCCGACGGGATACATCCCGAACGCGGCGAAAAGATCTGCTGTGTCGGCCATTTCAGCGGGGTTACCCACCCGGATGGCGCCGTGCCGTTCGGCGGTGACGCGGTCGAGGGATCCCAGCCGGTCGTCGGGCGCACAGTCCCGGTTCACCTCACCGGTGACCTGCACCAGGGTGGTGTAGGCGGGGACCTCGGTGCCGTACATCTGCGACAGGGCCGCGGCGAATGCGGCGCGCAACTGCCAGCTCTCGATCACGGGAGGTAGTCTCCGGCCATGGCCGATGCCGACCACCTCGACGATATTGACCGTGCGCTGGTGCGAGATCTTGTCGCCGACGGGCGGGCGACGCTCGCACACCTCGCGGCGACGGCGGGTTTGTCGGTGTCCGCCGTGCAGGCGCGGGTCCGGCGACTGGAGGCGCGTGGCGTGGTCACCGGGTATACGGCGCGTATCGACCCCGAAGCGGTCGGCAACATGCTGTCGGCGTTCGTGGCCATCACCCCTCTCGATCCGTCCCAGCCCGATGATGCGCCCGCTCGCCTGGAGCACATACCCGAGATCGCGTCGTGCCATTCGGTCGCGGGCGAGGAGAGCTACGTCCTGCTCGTGCGGGTGGGTTCGCCGCGAGGGCTGGAGGATCTGCTGCAACAGATCCGGACAGCCGCCAACGTACGCACCCGCAGCACGATCATCCTACAAACATTTTACGAGGGACGCGAATTTCTACCGTAGATATTCCGGTTTGCAATAGCTAGATCCGTAAAGATCGCGTTAGGATGGCGAGTATGACCGCTGTCCTGCCTGACCGTGCCGTGACCCTCGCCGCTGCCGAGGTGCCTGCCGTCCTGCGCCGCAGCATCCTGGCCGACGGTTTCGACTTCGTCCTTGACACCGAACGCTCGCAGGGCTCCCACCTGGTCGACGCCCGCACCGGCGACCGCTACCTGGACATGTTCACGTTCTTCGCCTCCTCGGCTCTCGGGATGAACCACCCGGCGCTGACCACGCCGGAATCTCGAGCCGAACTGGGCGCGATCGCGGTGAACAAGCCGAGCAACTCCGACATCTACACCGTGACCATGGCCCGGTTCGTCGACGCGTTCACCCGGGTGCTCGGGGATCCGGCGCTGCCGCACCTGTTCTTCATCGACGGGGGAGCGCTCGCGGTGGAGAACGCGCTCAAGGTGGCGTTCGACTGGAAGAGCCGCCGCAACGAGTCGATGGGGCTGAGCGCTCCGGGCACCCGTGTCCTGCATCTGCGCGGCGCGTTCCACGGGCGCAGCGGCTACACCTTGTCGCTGACCAACACCGACCCCAACAAGGTCGCGCGTTTCCCGGCGTTCGACTGGCCACGTATCGACGCCCCCTATCTGCGGCCGGACGCGGATCTCGTTGCACTGGAGGCAGAGTCGCTGCGGCAGGCCCGCGCGGCCTTCGAGGCGTACCCGGACGACATCGCCTGCTTCATCGCCGAGCCGATCCAGGGTGAGGGTGGCGACCGGCACATCCGTCCCGAGTTCTTCGCCGCCATGCGCGAGTTGTGTGACGAGTTCGACGCGCTGCTCATCTTCGACGAGGTGCAGACGGGCTGCGGGATGACCGGTACCGCCTGGGCTTACCAACAATTGGGCGTCGTCCCGGATGTCGTGGCATTCGGCAAGAAGACGCAGGTGTGCGGTGTGATGGCCGGTGGCCGCGTCGACGAGGTGGCCGACAACGTGTTCGCGGTGAGCTCGCGGATCAACTCGACCTGGGGTGGCAACCTCACGGATATGGTCCGGGCGCGGCGCATCCTCGAGGTGGTCGAAGCCGACGATCTGATGGGCAACGCACGGCTGCTGGGTAACCATCTGCTGGACCGATTGCGGGAGCTGGCAACGGAATTCCCCGACACGGTGCGCGATCCCCGCGGCCGGGGCCTGATGTGCGCGTTCAGTCTGCCCACGGGCGCCGAGCGCGACGAACTGGTGCGCCGGTTGTGGGACCGGCACGTCATCATGTTGCCCAGCGGAGTGGACTCGGTGCGGTTCCGGCCGGCCCTGACGGTGTCCCGCGCCGAGATCGACGCCGCCGTGGACGCGGTGCGCGAGGCGCTTCTGTAACGGCCTTGGCGCCGTCGATCACGGTAGTCAAAAGCGAGTAGTGGTCTACTCGGCTCGTTTGTCGCCGAGCGTTGGACGATACGAACCATGATCAACGAAAGCAGTCGCCGGGCAGTCGGTTCCGCGACAAAATTCCTTGCCGCCGGCGGTATCGCACTCGCGATGGCGACCATCGGTTCGATGGCCGGCCCTGGTATCGCAGCCGCGGACGGACATGATGTGAGCAATCCTGACGGAACCTTCGGTGCAGCCGACGTCGCCAACAGCTATGGGTACGACTGGTCGCAGGCGGTCCAAGCTGTCCATACGGCAACGACACCGCCGGGCGACAATACTCCGTCGGCCTCGTACCCTGCTGCCCCGCAGAACCTCCCGTCGGCTTCCTATCCGGCGGACCCGTCATGGCCGGACAACAACTGGGGTGTCGACGACAGGTGAGCTGTCGTCCGCCCTCCAAGACGCAGGCCTACTCCAACAGCCTGCGGATGGTGGACTTCAACCGGGGCAACTCTGCGCCGCTGACAAGGGTGCATCCGTGCAACTCGGCGAGTTTGCGTGCCGCCGGGGTGAATTCGTGATTGGTCACCACCATGGTGTGGGTACAGTCCTGCATCGGGGCTCCCGACACCACCTCCTGAACGGCTCCGGTGCCGACCGGACGGCCCTGCCGTTTGCATTGGATGGCAAGGCGATTCGGCCGTTTGCCGACGATCAGGTCCACTCCCCAGTCGCCGGTCAGGGACGTCATGATCACCGGGACGCCGCAGGAGCGGGCGATGCGCGCGATATGGTCTTCGAACTCGGTGCCCGACATGTCGGCGATCGTGTCCTCGCGTGGGGACGGCGTGCGCAGGCCGCGTAGCGCGCCGAGCAGAAAATGCGGTGCCATCGCGGCAAGCGCCGCGGCGGCCAGCGACCACGGCACTCCCGCTCCGAGCAGATACGTCGTGATGCCCGCGGCCAGCGCCAGCACCCCGTAGATCCGCAGCATCACGCCCGAAAGCGTAACTGCGGAATCCGACAAGCCCTGCCGGTCAGCCGTTCAGTTGCCGCCAGACCCGCGCGGGCGTCATCGGGAGCCGGTACATCCGCGCCCCGCTCGCCCGGGCGATGGCGTTGGCCAGGGCAGGGGCCACCGGGTTGTAGGGCGATTCGCTCATCGACTTCGCGCCGAGCGGGCCCAGCTTGTCGTACGTGTCGGCGAAATGGACCTCGGTCACGGGGAGGTCTGCGAGCTGCGGGATGTGGTAGTTGCGCAGGGTTTTGGTGGTCACCTCACCGTGCGCGTCGACCCTGATCTCCTCGAACAGCGCCGTTCCGATGGCCTGCGCCACGCCACCCTCCACCTGGCCGCGGCACTGTTCCGGATTCATCACCACCCCGGCGTCGGCGGCCTGGACCGATTGCAGGATCCGCACCTCGCCGGTCTCGGTGTTCACCGCCACCCGGAAGCCGTGCACATTGAACGCCACCGAGCGCGGGGTGCCCTCGTGCCGGCCGTGGCCGACCAACGGGCGTTGGGTGGCACCGGAGTCGAGCGCCTGGCGGAGCTCACGGCAGGCGGATTGCACGGCCAGACCCGCGACCACGGTGCCCGCCGACCCGAACGCCCCGGTGTCGTAGGCGGTGACGTCGGTGTCGGATTGGCGCAACCGCACCCGGTCGGGGGGAACGCCGAGCGCCTCGGCCGCGAGCTTCACGTGCACCGTCGACGTGCCGTTGCCGAACTCGGCGGTCCCGACCGACAACGTGTAGACGCCGTCGGCGGCCAGCGACACCGACGCGTCGGAGTAGTGGCCGCGCGGTGGGATGGTCGCGATCATCGCCACCGCCATCCCCTCACCGACGCGCCACTGCGGCCCCTCCGGCGGTTCGGTCCCGTTGCCACGCGCCAGCGCCGCCTCGGTCAGATCGAGACACTGGTCCAGGCCATAGCTGCCGAACGTCAGATCATCCTCGGCCACATGGGAATCGACGAACGCGTCGCCGGGCACGATCACATTGCGGCGCCGCAGCTCGAACGGATCGAGATCCAGGTGTGCTGCCAATTCGTCGAGCGCCGATTCGACCGCGAAGATCACCTGTCCGAGTCCGTATCCGCGGAAGGCGCCCGAGGGCAGGTTGTTGGTGTACACCGCCTGGGCGTCGACACGCTTGTTCGCGCAGCGGTATACGGCCATCGATTCCCCGCAGCCGTGGAACATGACCCCGGGGCTGTGGTTGCCGTACGCACCGGCATCCATCAGCACGTCGACGGACATGGCGGTGAGGATGCCGTCCGCACCCGCGGCCACGGCGGCCTCCACCCGGAAGGGGTGCCGGCAGGGCGCGGCGACGAATTCGTCTGTGCGGCTGAACTCGTAGCGAACCGGGCGTCCCAGGCGCAGCACGGCCAGCGCCACCACGTCCTCGGTCAGCATCTCCTGCTTCCCGCCGAAGCCGCCGCCCACCCGGCGGGTGAACACCCGAACCTGGGACGGGTCGAGGCCGAAGACGTGACACAGTTCGTCGCGCACCAGGAACGGCACTTGTGAGCTGGTGCGGATCACCAGCCGGCCGGTCTCGTCGATCCAGCCGGTGCTGCCGTGGGTCTCCAGGTGGCTGTGCTGGATGCGCTGGGTGGACCAGCGTCCACGCACCACGGCGCCCCCGGAGTCCTCGGCGGCGGCGATCCCGGCGTCGACATCACCGACGCCGCCGTGCAATTCGGCGACGATGTTGCGTTGCGGGTCGGCGATCCGCGCGGCGCGGTCCTTGTCGCCGTGCACCAGCGGGGCGCCGGGCGCGCGGGCCAGGTCCGGGTCGAACACCGCAGGCAGCTCGGCATATTCGACCGCGATGGCGTCGCCGGCCCGCTCGGCGGCGGCGACGTCGTCGGCGACGACGGCCGCGACGCGCTGACCGATGAAACGTACGGTGTCGTCGAATACGAAGGTGTCGTCGGGATCGTCCGTGCGGTTGTCGTGCCGGGCGGTGGAGAACGCCACCGGCGG
>JAHFVC010000584.1 GCA_023264765.1 Mycobacterium sp.
CTCCGCCTGATTCGACGACGACGCTGACGACTCCGCCTGATTCGACGACGACGCTGACGACTCCGCCTGATTCGACGACGACGCTGACGACTCCGCCTGATTCGACGACGACGCTGACGACTCCGCCTGATTCGACGACTCCGCCGACGCCACCCACGGAACCCAGTGACGCGTGGAAACTGATCATTGAACTGACCGCCAAGGTGGCTGTCAGTGCCGCTCTTACCCTGACCTTGTCCATTGCCTACAGAGCTCTTGTCAAACTCGTACGAGAACTGAGAACAACCACGTTCTCTTGGAGCGATGCCCGCATACTTTTGCGGGAAGAACTTCACGTGAATTGGCGGGTTGACCCGTTAATCTTCCTGGCCGCATTCGCGGCTCTGTTCTTTGTCCCGTTCGGAATCTATCCGCATTGGAGTTCCCATTGGAATATCCCGTGGTCTGAGATCCTCTTCGGTATAACGAGATTCGGTCCGCTTGTCGCTGTGGTGGTGATCGCGATCTACAACAGTAGGCGTCGTAATCGAACGGAGCATTTGGAGTGGCGTCAGGCCGAGCTGCGCGCGGGTCGCAGGGCGAGGCGCGTCAAGATCGCAGTGCGGCAAGAGCAGTTAACGGACTCTTCGATGCGCTCGGTCGACATCTTGCTCACCAATAGCGGACCGACCGATCTGTACGAGCTCGCTTGGTTCGCACCTTTGATCGAGTACTCGGCAAAAGGAAAGACGGATTGCATCCAACGCGCGACTGATGTCACGCTCGGTCATGAGCGCCGCCCTCTCGGAACCTTCCTGCCCGAGACACTGCCACCGGGTCGGTCACGGCGCATCTATCTTGAGTTCGGCGAGCGCGACGATGAAGGCGCGGAGCGCGCCCTTAAACCAACCATCGTTCCATTGGTGACGTTCATCGATGCTGACGGATATCGTATGGGCTACGTCGCTCGTTCTGTCGATGAGCCTGGGGAACAACGCTTTTCGATGGGCTGGGACGTCGTCGGCGATGGCTATCCAAATCCGGGAAGCGTTTCCGGGCGTATGCGTGAATTACTCCGCAAGAGCCACGAGTGAATGCGGCAAGCTCACACCGACAGCATGTGGCCCTCACTGGCGGGCACGGTCCCGTTCAACAGCGCGGTGTAGCTCTGCTCGACGGCGTCTCGACCCTGTCCTGAAACCACTGTCAGCCAAGGCTTCTCGGCATTGGTGACGGGTTCCATGAATGCCGTCCACGCCGCGGCCATCCGCTCCTGGAATGCGGCCGGGCCCCACTCCGCTATCCGCTTGCCGGCCTGGTCGGGCGCGAAGAACAACACCGGCGCCGGACCGGGCAGCTCGCCGCCGCCGTCGAGCGCATCCCAATGCGTCGCACCGACCAGGCAGCTGTAGGCCAACCGATCGTCGAGCCTGCGATGTACGGCGCCGCGCACGGCGGGGTCACCGCTGAAGTCGACGTACACCGAGGCCGCCTCGGGCAGCGTCGTCGCGATGTCGTTGTAGAGCAGCACGTCGTCGTAACAGCCGAGCGCGCGGGTGAATTCGGCGTTGGCGGGAGAGGTCAACCCGACCACCTTCACCGCACTGCGCCGCTGCGCCAAGCAGAAGGCGGTGCCGTACGCGGTCTTGCTGGACGCACTCGACAGGATCACAGTCGACGCGTCGAAGTACCCGTTGTCGGCGAGGAAGTCGTCGATCAGGAATGCCGTGGCGAACAGGGGGCGAAGCAACGCCTGCTGCGCCTCGCGGTCGGCCGCGTAACCCGGATCGGCGCTGCACCGCACGTACTGGTTGTAGATCGGGTGCAGGGCGCGCCGGTGTTCGGCGCCGTCGGTGAAACCACCGGGATGCACCCCCTCGGGCCGTAACACGATATCGTCGCCGATCGGCCAGTAGCCGTAGAAGCGCTCTCCGACTTCGACTCCAGGGCAGCGTGATTCGACGACGGATGCGAATCCCCACACCGGAACATGGCCGGTCGCGGGATCGCCCGTGGGGAAGAACTGCCAGTAGTTCATGGCGTCGCCGAGGGCCGCGTAGGTGATGTTGTTCGACGTCAGCGCGAAGGCATCGATGCGCAGTCGCACCTCGCCGTCGTCCAGGGTCGCCGTGGGTGACTCCGCCCACTGCGTGTTACGAAGATCGTTGCGTTGCACTGCGAACCGTGCGGTCATCGATTGCTCACTTTCGTCATCTAGGTACACCCAATGCCAGCACTGCGGTGTCGTCCTCGACACCGGATCCGAAACTGACTAGCAGTTCCCGGATTTCGTCGATCAGCACGTCCGCCGTGGTCGGCGCGAGGGCGGTGGCGAATCTGCGCAGCGCCCCGTCGTCGTCGAATCGGCGCATTCCATCGCCGACGCGTGCCTCGGTCAGGCCGTCGCTGTAGAGCAGCATGGTGTCGCCCGGTGCCAGCCACAGCGAGGCGTCGACGAATTTCGGCCGATCGGTCAGGCCGACTGCCATGCCGCCGGTGATGTCCAGATAGCTGGCGTCCCCGGAGTTCTCCACCAGCAGTGGAGGCGGATGCCCACCACTGGCCAACCGCACCACGAACCCGCCAACCGTGAACAGGCCGGTGATCTGCTTGCCGCACAACTTCTTCGGTGTGCTACCCAGCCAGGAGGCCAGGGTGGCGTTGACCGTGACGATCTGCCCGTCGGTGGTGGCCGCCAGTTGGCCGTTGGGCCCGTTCTCCCACAGTTCTTCGATGTCGGTCATGGGCCGGCGAATGCCGCGAGGACCTCGGCCGTGGCGTCCGGAGCGCTGACGTGCGGGCAGTGGCCGGTGGCGTCCAGGGTGATCAACTGGGCGCCGGGGATGTGATCTCGTACGTAGGCGCCCACCTCGGGTGGCGCGATGGCGTCCTGGCGGCAGTCGACGATCAGCGTGGGCACCGAGACCCGCACCAGGTCGGCTCGATTGTCGGACAGGAACGTTGCGCGTGCGACGACCTTGGCGGCCGCGGGATCGGTGCGACAGAACGTGGCTTCGAGGTCCTCGGCGAGCTCCGGGCGGTCGGGGTTGCCCATGATGGTCGGGGCCATCGCCTGCGACCAGCCCAGGTAATTGCTCTCCAGCGACTCGAGCAGCTCGTCGATATCAAGTCGGGTGAAGCCGCCGCGGTACCCGCCGTCGTCGATGTAGCGCGGCGACGGCGTGATCATCACGAGCTTGGCGAAGCGGTCCCGGAGCCGCGCGGCCACCGGGTGCCACAGTTGCTGGTCGCAGCCGAAGCCGTGGGCCAGGACCAGCGTCGGTCCGTCTGCGTCGCCCACGCGCGTGACGTTATTGCGGGTGGCGACATCCATCGGTTCATTGTTGCCTATGCAGGCTCGAAGCCGGTAGTTGTCAGGCACTCTCGCAAACTCCGCAACTCGCCTGCCACATACATCCCGGACGCCGTTGCGGAGAATGGGTGTTGCTAAGACCCCGCGGGCCTAGGCTATGTCCGACTTGATCGGCACGCTCCCGGCACTACTCTCCCCGCAACAAGAAAGAGTCCCCGATGCGACTTGAATATCTGCGACTCGGTCGCCGTACGGTGTTCATCGGCGCTGGCGCCGGCCTGATTGGCCTCGTTGTTGCGGCTTGTTCGACAACCAAGAAGCAGCCGGCTGCAAGCTCAACCGCTGAAGCGTCGACGCCGACCAGCGCGACGCCGATCGCGCCTGCCCCGCCAAAGGTCATCGCCAAGACCGCGCAGGTTCCCGTCGGTTCGGGAGTAATCATCGACGACATTGTGCTCACGCAACCGTCACAGGGCGTATTCAACGGATTGTCGGCGATCTGCACCCATCAGGGATGCAAGCTGGACAAGGTAGCGGACGGGACGATCGACTGCCCGTGCCACGGCAGCAAATTCAACCTCGATGGCACCGTAGCCAACGGCCCGGCAAAGCTTCCATTGCCGACGAAGTCGATTTCGGTCCAAGGCGATTCGATCGTCCTCAATTAACTCCGGCCTGCCACACTGGCTCGTACGCTGAGCGGGTCAACCGCCTTCGCCAATCACGGCGAGTGCGTCAGTGGAAGGCGGAACATCATCGTGGGGACACACACAACAAGATCGAGGGCGCTGCCGATCGTGTTCGGGGGCGTGGTCGTCGCCGCGATGGTTGGCGCGTGCGGTTCGAATTCGACGCCGTCGGCCAGCTCGTCCAGCGCGTCCAGCGCCGCGTCGCCGGCATCGGCGACGACCAGCGCGGCCGCGAGCGGCCCAGCGCAGATTATCGTCCCCCTGGGCAACGAGCCATCCGGAACCGTGACGCTGACCTGGGACCCGCAGACCAAGTACATCACCGCGAAGATCGCGATGGTCGGTTTCACCCCGGGCAGCACGCACGCCATGCACATCCATCAGGGCACCTGCGACAAACAGGGCGATGTCTTGGTCCCGTTCCTCGACGTGACCGCCGATGACACCGGGAAAATCAATGACTCAATGCTGAGTGCGCAGCCCTCGAATACCGGATTGGCCGCGGGCACGCTCCTGAACATCCATCTCGCGCCGGCCAACGAGATGGGTGCTCCGGGATCTCAGACGTACATGCCGATCTCGTGTGCCGATATCGACCCCGCGGCCGGGGCGACACTCCAGATGGCGCCGCTGCCACAGTTCGGGGATCACCCGCAGAGTCAGGCGATACTGAACTACGACCCGGCGGCCAAGACGCTCACGGTATCGACCCGTGCCACCGGCCTTGTCGCCGGCAGTACTCACGCGGCGCACATTCACGCCGGCTCATGCGATTCACAGGGCAAGGTGGTCTACCCCCTCAATGACCTGGTCGCCAAGTCCGACGGCGTTGCCGAGACAACCACTGTCATCAAGGATGTCGATCAGGCCCCACCGGCGTCCGGCTGGTACATCAACATTCATCTCGGCGAACACGACCAGATCGAAAAGGACGGCAAACCCACCCTGCTGTTCGCGCCGATCCTGTGCGGCAACGTCACCTAGTAACGCCGCGGCGATGCCTGCTTCTTGTCGTCGTCGCCACGGTGATTATCAGCGCTGCCAGCCTGGTGAGTCCGTCCCGCGCGAGCGCCGACGTCGGCGCACCGGACTCGT
The DNA here is from genome assembly GCA_023264765.1 of Mycobacterium sp. Lineage (GTDB taxonomy): Bacteria > Actinomycetota > Actinomycetes > Mycobacteriales > Mycobacteriaceae > Mycobacterium. The sequence continues at coordinate 5,077 of JAHFVC010000584.1, forward strand.
TTGTCGACCCGCTCGCTGAGGGCGCCGACACACCGAGTCTGAGCTGGGCTGCCTGCGATGACGGATTCCTTTGTGCGACAGCGGGAGTCCCGATGGACTACAACCTGCCGCACGGCGAACAGATTGACCTGGCGGTAATCAAGCTGCCGGCGACCGATCCGAGCAGGCGAATCGGCACGTTGTTCATCAACTTCGGTGGCCCTGGCAACTCGGGTGTGGATCGGCTGCGCCTGCGGGCGAGGTGGCCATGGCTGTTCTCTGATGAGTTGCGACAGCGATTCGATCTCGTCTCCTGGGACCAGCGCGGGGTAGCCCGCAGCGCAGCGGTGCGCTGCTTTCCCGATAACGCAGAACAGTGGCGATACCTCGTACCCAGCCCGGGGCTGCCCGTGGACGCCGCGGCGGAAGACCAGCTCTTCGTGTGGGCGCAGGGCTTCGCTGACCGCTGCCGGGAGCGTGCGGGGTCGATCTTGGATCACGCCTCGTCGGCCAACTCCGCACGCGATCTCGAGTTGCTGCGCCGCGC
>JAHFVC010000002.1 GCA_023264765.1 Mycobacterium sp.
CGACGGTCCTGCGATGGATGCTGTTGCTGCCCTGGCAGATTCGCTGCGCCGCGACGCCGTCGGCGAGGACGTCACGTTCGTCGTCAATCGCAATATCAACTTCACCAACATCTGCTACACGGGCTGCCGGTTCTGCGCGTTCGCGCAGCGCAAAGGCGACGCCGATGCGTACTCACTGTCCACGTCCGAGGTCGCCGACCGCGCGTGGGAAGCGCATGTCGCCGGCGCCACCGAGGTGTGCATGCAGGGTGGGATTGACCCGGAGTTGCCGGTCACCGGCTACGCGGATCTGGTGCGTGCGGTGAAGGCGCGGGTGCCCTCGATGCATGTGCACGCCTTCTCGCCGATGGAGATCTCCAACGGCGTCACCCGCAGCGGACTGTCGCTGCGCGAGTGGCTGACGTCGTTGCGGGAAGCCGGTCTCGGCTCCATACCCGGCACGGCCGCGGAGATCCTCGACGACGAGGTGCGCTGGGTGCTCACCAAGGGCAAGCTGCCCACCTCGGAGTGGATCGACGTGGTGACCACCGCGCATGAGGTGGGTCTGCGGTCGAGTTCGACCATGATGTACGGGCACGTCGACACTCCCAAACACTGGGTGGGACACCTCAACGTGCTGCGCGGCATCCAGGACCGCACCGGTGGGTTCACCGAGTTCGTGCCGCTGCCGTTCGTCCATCAGTCTTCGCCGTTGTACCTGGCCGGTGGCGCGCGCCCGGGTCCGACGCACCGCGACAACCGGGCTGTGCACGCGCTGGCCCGGATCATGCTGCACGGCAGGATCTCTCACATCCAGACGTCGTGGGTGAAGTTGGGTGTCGAGCGCACCCGGGTGATGCTGCAGGGCGGCGCCAACGATCTGGGCGGCACCTTGATGGAGGAAACCATCTCGCGGATGGCCGGGTCGGAGAACGGCTCGCAGAAGTCCGTCGAGGAACTCGTCGCCATCGCCGACGGCATCGGCCGCCCGGCCCGGCAGCGCACCACCACCTACACGCCGATGGCTGCCTAGCGTTTCTTTCGCGAGCGGCCGTGTTTGCACAGGGACACGCCGCAACTCGTGGCATTTTGGGGACGTTCGCGGGCGGTAGGTGCGACCCTCTGCCCATGGACACGATTGCAGGGCTCCCGGCTCACCCGCTTTTCGTGCACGCCATCGTCGTGCTGGTGCCGCTCGTGGCGCTCTTGGAAATGCTCTGCGCGGTGTGGCCCGCCGCGCGGGAGCGTCTGGTGTGGCTGGTGTTGGCGCTGGCCGCCGTGACAGCTGCGTTGACGCCGTTGACCGTCGAGGCGGGGGAGTCGCTGATCGCGTCGTTCCCGAAGCCCACGGCGGTGCTGCAGGAGCATGCCGAACGGGGCGACTGGATGCCGTACATCGCCGTCGCCCTGCTGGTGGTGGCGGTGCTGCTGGCGCTGCTGCACTGGCGGTCCAGCCGCGGCCGCGGGGTGGCTGCCGTGGTGGCGGTGATCGCGCTGGTGGTCGGCGTGGCGGCGATCATCGCGGTGATCAGGGTCGGCGATTCGGGGGCACGGGCGGTGTGGGGTGGGGGTTAGTCCCTGCGACGCGGAATGAATTCGGACCATAGTCCGTTTGCATGAGGTGAGGGTGTCGGGACGGCCGGCACCGAAAATCTAGGAGACCTCATGACCGCAGCTGTAGCCACCGACCTGACCGCAGGCACCTGGGCCCTGGACCCCGTGCACTCCTCGGTCAACTTCTCCGTGCGCCACCTGGTGGTGAGCAAGGTTCGCGGTACGTTCGACAACTTCACCGGCGCGATCGTCGTCGCCGAGGACGGCACTCCGTCGGTCACCGCGACCATCGACGTCAACTCCGTCAACACCCGTAACGAGCAGCGCGACGCGCACCTCAAGGCTGCCGATTTCTTCGACACCGAGCAGTTCCCGACGGCCACCTTCGCATCGACTTCCGTGCGTGCCGACGGCAACGACTACGTGCTGGACGGCGACTTCACCCTCAAGGGTGTCACCAAGCCGGTTTCGCTCAAGCTGGAGTTCAACGGTGTGAACCCCGGCATGGGGCACGGCGCCGTGGCCGGCTTCGAGGCGTCGGTCGTGTTGAACCGCAAGGACTTCGGCATCAGCTTCGATGCACCCCTGGAGACCGGTGGAGCCGTCGTGGGGGACAAGGTGACGATCACGCTGGAGATCGAGGCGCTGCGCCAGGACTGAGATAAGTATTCACGATGAGCGGGTGCCACCCTATTGGTTGAGAGTGGCACCCGCGCAAGGTGCATTCAGTAATTGGTTGATTAAGCGCCACCACCGGCTTGACGCAAGTCGTTCTTTACGGCCGTCCAAGCGGAATCCGTCGAGGCGTCGAATTGTGATCCAATGAGGATGTAGGTCGCGCGGTCGGTGTGAACGTTGATCGCATAAGTGTTTGATCCGACACCTGGCGGCACTTGAAATGGCGATTCGAGGACAACGCCGCCACTTCCGACATAGACCAGTCCGGCGTTGAAGTTGTTGTTCACTACGCCGGTGAAGTCGTTGACGATGTTGAATGCTGCCATCGGCGGTACGGGGTCGGCCGGGTCGATGACGTGAACGGTGTGCACTCCAGGGATTGGGTTTTGCACGATGGGCGAGGCGAAGGTGATCAACGTCGTGACGTTATAGCCCAAGGAATTTGCGGCGGCTGCGACGTTCTGAGCATCCATACCGCCTTGGCTGTAACCAATCAGAATGATCGGAGTGTCAGCATCGACACCGTTCAGTAGAGTCGCGGCCTTCCGTTGAATCAACCAGGCATTAGCTGCAGCGAGGCCCGCAGGTGACGAGGCAGCCCCCTCCAGATACCACTGCGATGCTCCGGAAGCGTCAATCTGAGGTATCTCGTCATCGATTCCTAGCGCGGTGTCGATCGCGGCAACTTGCCATGGCTTTGGAGTGCCGTTGATGCCGATGAGATTTGTCAGGATGGGCTGGTTTCCATCCACCCAGCTGCTTGTGGTGCCGCCGAAGTACACGAAGAGACGAGTTACGCTATCGGTGCCAACGACTCTTTCGATCACGATTCCGTCGCTATCGGCATCGGTGACGTCTCGTAGATGGTCGTACAGGCGACTCAGGGCCGTTGGCGAGGGACTTCCGTTTGACCCGGTAGTTGCAGTGCCCGTTCCATTTGCCTTCGCGTTGCCGCCGAAGCCTCCAACGCCTTGACGCATTAGATAGTCGGCCTTGGTTTGAGCCGAAGCGTTGGCCGCAGGGGTGTCGTAGGGAAGGCCGCCGTCACCACCTGCGCCGCCGGCGGCATTCTTCCTTCCGAGTGTCGTGGCATCGCCGCCGTGTCCTCCGTCGCCGCCGTAGTACCCTCGACCGCCAGCGCCTCCACGCCCGCCCGTGGCGGATGCGGTTGATGGACCGTTGCTGTCACTGGTGCTGGCCCAGCCTCCGGCCCCACCCGATCCGCCGTGTGAACCAATGCCAGTTGTATTGCCGCCCGCGCCGCCAGCGCCGCCGGTTGCGCTGCCGGTGCCGTCGTTGCGGGCGTAGCCGCCGGCTCCGCCGGTACCTGCTGACGTGTTGCTGCCGTTGCCGTCAGCGCCGGAGCCGCCAGCTCCTCCAACAACATTCCCGGAACCTGAGGTTGAAGCGCTCCCGCCGTAGCCGCCGCTGCCGCCGGTGATTCCGCTACCCCCGCGCCCGCCGGCACCGCCGGTCGCAGACACCGTAGAGGCGGAGTTGACGATGGCAACGTCGCCACCATTGCCGCCGGTACCACCGAGCCCTGATGTGGTGTTCGCGCCGTTGCCGCCAGTACCACCGACGACACTTCCCTTTCCGGCAGTAGAAGCGTCACCGCCACTCCCGCCGTTGCCTGCGAGTGTCGATCCGGTCGCGCCGTCACCGCCCTGGCCGCCGATAGCGGAAGCTGTTGAGCTGCTGTTGTTTTGGATAGTGGCGTTACCGCCATCTCCGCCACTGCCGCCGTATCCGCCTTGGGTGTCGGAACCGCCCCTGCCTCCGGTCCCACCGACAGCGCCGCCAGTGCCATACGCGTATGCGTTGCCCCCGGAGCCGCCGTCGCCACCGTGCTGCCCGTTGCCGGCTGCGCCATTCTGGCCGTTTCCACCTGTGGCGTTGCCTGATCCGTAGTTGTATGCGTTACCGCCCGAACCTCCGTCACCGCTGCCGGACCGGCTGTCGACGGTGCCAATGCCGCCTGTACCGCCGACAGCGTTTGCGTGCGATCCAGCATTCAAGATGTAGGCGTCGCCGCCTCGCCCGCCATCGACTCCGCCGTAATAATTCACGCTGGAAGAGGTCTGACCGCCGCTGGCTCCTCCGTCCCCGCCTGTACCGCCGATGGCCGTTACCGTGGAGTTAGCGTTGTCGATGCGGGTGTCTCCGCCGCGTCCTCCGGCCCCGCCCGAGGTGCTGCCGTAACCGCCCGTTCCGCCGCGTCCGGCGGTCGGATTGGTAGTTCCTTGTGTCTTGACGTCTCCGCCGCGACCCCCTGCGCCGCCGTAGACGCCGGAACCGCCGGTGCCTCCGTTGCCAGCAATTGCTATGCCACTGGCAGTGAAAGCGCTTCCTCCGTTACCACCGCCGCCTCCGCGGAGCGTACCGCTGGTTCCTGCTCCACCGCTGCCCGCGTATGCGGCTCCCTTCCCGTAGTTATTGGCATTGCCTCCGGCTCCACCGGCGCCACCATTCGTTCCCGAGCCGCCCATGCCCCCACGCCCGCCGACGGCATCGACGGTGGAGTTGACGTTGTTGATGGTGGTATTGCCGCCGGTACCGCCGGTACCGCCGGTACCGGTAGAAGCCGAGCCTCCGTTACCGCCTGTGCCGGCGGCGAGATTGCCTAGGCCGCTGTTGGCGGACGATCCCCCTGCGCCTCCGTCCCCGCCGTTGGCGCCGTTGCCGCCGTTGCCGCCGGTTCCGCCGGTGGCGGTTTGGGTGGAGGTGGTGTTGTTGATGTTGGCGGCCCCGCCGTCTCCGCCGCGGCCGCCGTAGGCGTTGGTGGTGTTGGTGGTGGCGTTGCCGCCGGTTCCGCCGGTGCCTGCGGTGAGTTGGCCTAGTCCGTAGGTGTTGGCGGTGCCGCCGTTGCCTCCGTCGCCGCCACCGGTGGTGCCGTCACCGCCACGCCCACCGGCTCCGGCGGTCGCTTTCCCGGTCGAGGTGGTGTTGGTGTAGTTGCCGTAGGTGCCGCCGTTGGTCTGTTGGTAGTAGCCGATGTAGGCGTTGCCGCCGGTTCCGCCGGAGCCGCCGTAGCCGCCGGCGGTGTTGGTGCCGCCGGCTGCTCCGTTGGCGGCGGTGGCGTTGCCGGTGCCGGAGTTGAAGGCGTCTCCGCCGCCACCACCAGTGCCGCCGAATCCGCTGACACCTCCCACTCCAGCCACTCCGGCGGTGCCGCCGGTGGCGGTGCCGGATCCGCGGTTGGAGGCGTCTCCGCCGGTGCCGCCGGTGCCGCTGCCGTAGCCGGTGCGGGTGCCTACGGTGGTGGTTCCGCCGGTGCCGCCGGTTCCGCCGATGGCGTCGGCGGTGGCAGTGGTGTTGTCGATGTAGGCGGCCCCGCCGGTGCCGCCGTTGCCGCCACCGCTGGTGGCGGTGCCGTAGTTGGGGTCGTAGCCGCCGGTGGTGCCGTCGCCGCCGTCACCACCTCGGGCGCCTCGGGCGGTGTTGGTGTTGATGGCGTTGTTGATTTGGGCGTAGCCGCCGTTGCCGCCGCGCCCACCGGCGAAGGTGAGCCCGTCCCCGCCGTCGCCGCCGGTTCCGGCGTTGACTTGTCCGGTTCCGGTGGTCGAGGCGTAGCCGCCGTAGCCGCCGCTGCCGCCGTAAGCGCCGGTGGCCCCGGCGCCGCCGGCTCCGCCGGTGGCTGTGGCGGTGGAGGCATTGTTTTCGATTCGGGCGTAGCCGCCGGATCCGCCTGCTCCGCCGTAGCCGTAGCGGCTGCCGGTGTTGGAGGCTGCGGTGCCGTCTCGGCCGTAAGCGCCGGTGGCGTTGCCGGTTCCGTAGTTGATGGCGTTACCGCCGGATCCTCCGTATCCGCCTGCGGCGCCGGTGCCTCCGACCCCACCCAATGCGCCGACGGCGTTTCCGCTGCCGTAGTTGGTGGCCGAGCCGCCGGTGCCGCCGCCGCCACCGGAGTAGGCGCTGCTGGTGATGGTGGAGCTGCCGTTGCCGCCGTTGCCGCCGGTTCCGCCGGTGGCGGTTTGGGTGGAGGTGGTGTTGTTGATGTTGGCGGCCCCGCCGTCTCCGCCGCGGCCGCCGTAGGCGTTGGTGGTGTTGGTGGTGGCGTTGCCGCCGGTTCCGCCGGTGCCTGCGGTGAGTTGGCCTAGTCCGTAGGTGTTGGCGGTGCCGCCGTTGCCTCCGTCGCCGCCACCGGTGGTGCCGTCACCGCCACGCCCACCGGCTCCGGCGGTCGCTTTCCCGGTCGAGGTAACGACGCCCACGTTGAGCGTTCCGCGACCAGGGATGTACGCGGTACCTCCGATTTGGGCGGCACCTCCCGAACCACCTGCTCCGCCAACCCCAGCGGTGTTGGTGGCGCCAGCCGCACCGGCGCCACCGACGGCGTTGCCGGTGCCCAAGGTATAGGCGGCCCCACCGGAACCGCCCACACCGCCCGAAGTTCCAGCGCTTCCCCCGGCGCCTCCGTAGGCGCTACCAGGGCCGGTGCTGACTGCGTCTCCACCGGTGCCGCCGGAGCCCCCGGTCGGATGCGATGAGTTTCCGGCTGCACCGGCGCCGCCGTCGCCACCACGAACATCACCCGTCGACAGCGCACCGCTGGCACCTGCGACCCCAGCCACGCCACCGGTGCCACCGGTACCGGCTCTGCCCCCGCCGCCTCCGGCTCCGGCAGTGCCTGCAACGCCGCTGAAACCGCCATCGCCGCCGGCACCGTCACGGCCGCCGGATCCGGTCTTGCCCCACACGCCTGCCGTACCGGCGCCGCCATTGCCAGCAGACCCGGCAGTTCCGCCTTTGCCGCCGGCGCCACCGGCGCCATTCACGCCCAGATGGCCCGACCCGCCCGCCGCGACACCGCCAGCATTACCGCCAGCTCCACCACTTCCACCGGTACCGCCGTTGCCGCCGCTGCCACCTGTACCGCCGGCTCCGTTGCTGGTGCCCGCGATGCCGGTAGCTCCGGCCGCTCCGGTGCCACCAACGCCGCCGGAACCGCCTCTGCCGCCCAGCCCACCGGCACCGCCGTTACCCGACACTGAACCACCAAGTCCGCCTTGACCGCCGACGCCTCCAGCTCCACCGGTGCCACCCGTACCGCCGGCGCCACCCGAAACTGTCGCCGTAGCACCGGCCACACCGAGCCCTCCGGTGCCACCCGCACCGCCAGCCCCACCGTCGCCGATCGCCCCCGCATCGCCGCCGCGGCCCCCGGAACCACCGGCCTGACCTGAAAGACCAACGCCACCTATACCGCCCGCTCCACCGTCGCCGCGGAGTTGGCCGCCATGCCCGCCGGCGCCGCCCGCTTGGCCTGCGAGCCCGGCGCCACCATCGCCGCCGTCACCGATCAGCTCGGCGTCACCACCCCGCCCGCCGTTGAAACCGTCACCGCCGTCGCCGATCAGTGCGCTCCCGCCGCCATTACATGCGGCGGCCGCAGAGCACGATGCAGCCGTATAGCTGAATCCGTCGCCGAACAACAGCCCCGCGTTGGCATGTCCGGCAGTGCCGTTGGCGATCAGTACACCGGCGTGTCCGACCGAAGCCCCGACGCCGTCGTAGTCGTCGATGCGGCTGCTGAGGGCATCGTTGATGGTGCCTTGCCCGGATGCCGCAGCGAATGTGTGATCGGCGAAAACGGTCCCGGTAGCGGCGTCGATGACCGTCACCACGCCGTGGGCGTCGCCGCCATCCAGTGCCAGCCCGTTGACATAGATCCGACTACCGTCCGCGCTGACGCCGATATTCGAAAGCGGTCCGGGTGTCTGGAACGTATCGACGGCGATGGACTTCGAGATGGTGTTCGTTGCCGTATTGATCACGTGCACAACACCTATCGCGGCACTGTCATTGATGGCATCGAGAAGGGTGTCACCGACGGTGTAGACGTCGTCGCCGGGCAGATTGACCGCACTGACGAAGAGGTGCTGGCCGTCGGCACTGACCACGAGACCGGTGGGCAGCTCGGCGGTGCTTAGCTTCTTCGTCACGACGTAGGTGTGACCGTCGATGACGTAAACAGCGCCCTTGACCTGTGAGTTGGATTCAGCCACATATGCGCTGGCGTAGACGTGATTGCCGTCCTGGCTGACCGCGATTCCGGTGAGTACTTCCTGCTGATCGGGACTGTCGATATCAACAGTGGCCACAACGGCGTTCGTCGTGGCGTCGATAACGTAGACAGCCCCCCGAACGTTCGCGTTTCCGTCGGTGCCATCGGTCGCGAGGTACGCGCTCGCGAAGATGTGCAGGCTGTCCGAACTGACGGCAATCGCCGTGATGACTTCTTGGTCGGCATTCCCGACGGGAATGGTCCCGATCACCGTATTCGTGGTGGTGCTGATCACCTTGATCGCCGTCTGCGTATGCGTGCCGCTGTCGACGGTCGTGGTGGCGTACACGCGCTTACCGTCGGGGCTGACCGCGAGATAGGACAGGCCAACCGGATAGTCCGACTGTGCCGAGTTCGGCTGGTACGCAGCACCTATGGCAATTGCCGCGAGTTCGGTATTGGTGGCGGTGTCGATAACGTGGACGGTCGGCTGCACCTGGGTGCCGTTGAAGTAGCTGGTGGCATAGACACGGGTGCCATCCGGACTCACCGCAACACCGATGACGCCGTTGTAGGGAGAATCCGGGCCGATTGCGATGGTAGTGATGGTCGCGTTGGTCTTCGCATCGATGACGAACACCGCTGGAGCATCACCGAACCCGCTGCCGGCATAGATCCGCTTTCCGTCGGAACTGACTGCGATGGTGGTGGGCAGCTTGTCGCCGAGATCGATGCTGTGATCGTCAGGGTTGGCCACGGTGGGGGAGATGGTCAACGACACTGCGCGAACCGTCGTTCCGCCTTTACTGTCGCTGACGGTGACGGTGAAGCCGTCGGTGGTCGGTCCACCCGCCGCGGCAGCCTGTCGCGCCGCGACTGACGGTGTATACGTGAACTGGCGGGTGGCCGGGTCGAAGGTGAAACTATCGGCCCGGGAGGGCATTTGGGTGATGGTGAAGGTCAACGGGTCGCCGTCGACATCGGTAGCGTCGACGTGTCCGGAGACCGTTCCGGTTGATGAATCTGGGTTGCCGACCGTCGCATTCACCACCGGCGCGTGATTGGTGGGAGTGGGGGAGACGGCCACCTTGACGCTGATGGTGCCCGTTCCGCCGTGGCTGTCGGTGTAGGTGACAGTCAGGGTGTCGGCTTTGGTGGCAGCGCTGGCTCCGGCTTTGGCGGCGTTGTCCCTGGCCGTTTGGGTAGGTGTGTAGGTCAGCACATTGCCGGTGACGGTGTAGTTGCCCTTGGTGGTGGACCCGTTGCCGAATATCACGGTGTCACCGTCGATGTCTGCGGCCTTGAGTGTGACGACAACAGTCCCGGAGTTGGTATCGGGTTGGGCGACAACAGCCGTCACGGTCGGCTTGGTGTTCTTGGGGCTGATGGTCACTGTGATCGGTACGTCGAGTACCCCGCCGTGCCCGTCGTCGACGGTGACGGTGAAGCTGTCCGACGCCGCCCCGCCGGCGGCGTCATGTCGTGCCGCGGGTGTGGGGGTGTAGGTGTAGGCGCCCTTGGTGGTGATGGTGACGGCTCCGAGAGTCGCGGCGCTGACGGTGTAGGTGAGGGTGTCTTTGTCCTTGTCGGTAGCTGTCACGCTGCCGGTGACGACGCCGGTGGTCGAATTCGGTTTGCCGACAGTGTGTTTCTCGGTGGGGTCGACATTCGAAGGCAGGATGTCGACAGTGATGCTGCGGTAGATGATGCCGCGCCGACCGTCGTCGATGGTGACGGTGAAGGCGTCGCTGGTTGCGCCGGACGCGGCAGCATTGTGGCGTGCCGCCGCAGTAGGCGTATAGGTGAACGTGCCATCGGCGTTGAGGACGACGGTGCCGTTGGCGGGTTTGGTGGCGGTGATACTGAGCTTGTCGCCGTCATTGTCGTGGACTGTGACACTTCCGGTGACCACGCCGGCACTGGTCGGAGCGTTAACCGTCTGGCTGACCACAATGGGGAACTGGTTCAGCGGGGCAAGTGCAATGAATTGCAGCCCGTCGGCGGTCAGTGTGTAGGCCTGCTGCCCGTCGGGTGAAATCGCGAACCCACCGAGAACGCCTGCGCTGGAATCGAACCCGGCATAAGTGGCCAGTGTCTTGGCGTCCACGACAGAGATGCCTTCGTTGCCGCTGACCAGCAACAGGGTGCCGTCTTTGTTGACAGTCAAAGCCGACGGCGTTTGATCGAGGGTGGTAAAGCCGACCACGGTGTACTTGGCGGTCTCTACCGAGTAGATCGTGGCGTCACTGCCGCTGACGTAGAGTCGCGTACCGTCCGAGCTGACTGCGATCGCCAGGGGCAAGCTGCCGACCCCGTTGATCTGCGTGGCCTTGGAAGAACTGGAAGCGAAAGCGAAGACGTGGCCGGTCAGGGTCTCGCCGGTGACCGGATCCACTTGCGGGGAAGCGACGTAGATCTTCTTCCCGTCGGGGCTGACCATGATGCTCAGCGGCAAGGTCCCCACGTTGGATACGGTTCCGCTGGCTTTGAGGCTGCTCGTCGAGATCTTGGTGACCGTGCCCGCGACATAGTTGCCCTTCGCGTCCTTGGCCGGTTGGCCGTTGGAGTCCAGATAGGCGGTGCCGACGTAGATGGTCTTTCCATCCGGGCTCAAGACCAGAGCTGTAGGCGTCTTGTCGTCCAATGCAATGGTTTTGGTGATCGCACCGGTTACCGTGTCGACGACGACGACACTGTGGCCGGTGAAGTTCGCGACGTAGAGCTTCGCGCCGTCTGGGCTCGCGGCGATACCGGTCGGCTTGCCCCCGATGGTGATCGGGTCGAGCAGAACACCCCGAATGGTGTCGATGACGGAAATCGTGCCGTCGCTCCAATTAGTCACGTAGGCGCGGGTATTGGTGACGGCCACATCGAATCCGCCGCCCGTACCGGTGGGAATAACACCCGTCGCGGACACCGAGACCGCGCTGATCGGAACGGTAACCTGCACCGGGGCAGTGGTTTTCCCGTCGGAGACGGTGACACTGAATACCGCGGTAGTCGCCGCCGGGTTCAGTCCGGCCAGCACCCGTTGAGCCGCGGTGGGGGTGTAGGTGAACGCTCCCGTCGTTTTGTTGAAGGTGAAGGTGCCACCGGCCGGGCCACTGATCAGCGTGTACGTGAGTTTTTTGCCGGTGGCGTCGGTGACGGTTCCGCTGACCGAGCCGGTGACTGGGTTGGGGGTGCCGACGACAGGCGCAGGTATGGCGCGGGTAGTGCCCGCGGCCGCCAGCGAGACGACCTGCAGCGTGCCGTTGTCGGCGACGTAGCTGTATTCCCTACCGTCGGGGGACATCACACCGACGGGGTGGTACCCGTCGGTGCGCACTCCGGTGGAGACCACCTTGATCGCGCCGCCGTAGTTCCCGCCGCTCGTCAGGTCGAACGCCACCACGGCGTTGATGTCGGTGTAGACCGCCACGAGCACCGACCCGTCGCCACTGATCGTGATACCGCCCAGGCCACCGCCGAAGTTGGTGAAATCACCAGCCACGGCGTTGGTCGTGGTATCGAACGCCACGATCTTCCCGGCACCCGCGTCGTTGACGTACAGGCGCTTTCCGTCTGGGCTGATCGCCGACTCGACGAAGTTCTCCCCCTGAGCGACCAGGGTTGCGGACTTGGCCGTCGAGGTGAAAGTGAACAAGCCGGTACCCGCGGGCGGACCGCCCGGCGTCGTAGCCAGCGTGGCAACGACGTAGACCTTCTTGCTGTCGGGGCTGACCACCAGACCGCGCAACGACGTCACGTCGCTGTCCGCGCCGGTCAGCGCCACGGTGCCGGTGACCTTGTTGGTCGACGTCGAGATCTTGGTGACCGTTGCGCCTGCAGCCCCGCCGGTCAATGCGTACAACGTCTTGCCGTCGGCGCTGACGGTAAGTCCACCAAGATCGCGATCCTGCAATTGGATATACGAGGTGATCCCGTTGGTCGCGGTGTTCACCACCGTAATCGCGCTCGAACTCGCGGTGGTGACGTAGAGCTTCTTGCCGTCCGGCGTCAGCGCGGAACCCACGGCCGGACTGTCCAGTGTGATGGTGCCGATGACGGCGCGTTGAACGGTGTCGATGACCGTGATGGTGTTGTCACCGGAATTCCGCACGTAGGCACGGGTATTGGACACCACTACCCCGGATCCGGCGCTACCGAACTCGACGGTCCCGGCATCGCTGAGTGACAGGGGCGAGATGGGTACGTCCACGGACTGCTCGACGGTGTTGACCCCGTCGGAGACCCTAACGGTGAGGGTGGCGACCTGCGCTCCGGTGCCCACTGCGGAAAGGATCCGCTGCACGGCGGTGGGGGTGTAGGTGAAAGCCGCGGATTTGGTGTTGAACACCAGTCCGGGCGGCGCCGAACCGACCACCGCGTAGGTCAACTTCTTCTTCTCGGGGTCGATTGCGGTGAGCTTGCCCGTCACCACCCCGGTGTCAGGGTTGGGCGATCCCATCGTGGTGGTTACCACGGGGGCCAGGTTCGCCGCCGCCGCCGTCACCAGAGGCTGTGACGTCAACCTCTGCGCCGCCGGCACCGACTCCGTTCCGGCGTCCGACCCGATCTGGCGCCGAGCCGCAGCCAACAAGACCCATTCGGCGGGGGACTGCACCGGCACATCCGTGCCCGGTGCCACCAGCGGCGAGGTCAACGTCTCGAGCACCGCCGCCCCGGTGCCGGTGGCGGCCGAGGCCTTGACTTCGGGGACCGGATCGGGTGCGACCGTCTGGTTGGAGACCGTACTGACGGGGGAAGCCACACTCGGGCTCACGGTGTGGGCCGGCTTCGGTTCCGGCACTGACGGCGTCTCGTCGGTGGCGGGCTTGGAGGCCTTTGGTGTCGAGCTGGTATTCGCTGCTGATGCGGTGGACGCCTCCTTCCGGGTGGTCTTGCGTTTCGGCACATGGATCGTGGATCTCGTGGTCTTACTCGGACGCGAGGGCGACGACGAGGTCGATACTCCAGGCTCAGCGGCGGCAGCGTCTGACGCGGCCGGTGTCGTCGATGTGGGATCGCTTGCCCTGTCCGCTGTCGACGGAGCCTCTGCGCCGGCAGAGGAGCTCGAGCCCCCCGATGTCGTCGATGACGTCGAGGAGTCAGTGTCGGTCGGTTGCGCCCACGCTGGAACTGCGGCGACTGCGGATCCGATTCCGAGCGCTACTGCCAACGCTCCGACGCGGCCCACGTACCTAGCTGATCCCATTGCTGCACTCCTTTGCTGGACGCAAAGAAGCATGCTGAGTCCCGAGGGAACAACACGCACGCAGCCGGCGCCCAACTTCACAGTCATCGTCCACAAGTAGGTGGCACCGGCTGCGAATGGCTTGGGTATCACCTGGTAACGCGCCGAACATTAGCAGAGAAAGTATGTGCGTATGGGCCCAAATCCGACGTCAATTTTGATTGCTGAACTCACATCACCTTGCGGTTTTTCGGGCAATACGCCGTTCGGGGGACAAATTCGGCTCGGAAGTATCTGTCAGGCGGGCCGAAGCTCTCTCCTCGCGCCCCGCGAGCGTCCGCAAAATGCCACCAGATGCGGCGTGTTGCTGTGCAAACACGGCCGCTCGCCAAAGGAAAAGGACCCCTACAGTCGGGCGGCCAACTCGGTGCCCTGCCGGATCGCCCGTTTGGCGTCCAGCTCGGCGGCGACGGCCGCACCGCCGATCACATGTGGCTGCACTCCGCAGGCGCGCAGCAGCTCGTCCAGGTCGCGGACCGACTCCTGGCCGGCGCACACCACGACGTTGTCCACGGCCAGGACACGAGCCCCCGAATGGTCCTTGCCGAAGCTGATGTGCAGCCCGGCGTCGTCGATCCGCTCGTAGTTGACCCCGGAGAGTTGCTGCACACCTTTGGCTTTCAGCGCGGCGCGGTGCACCCACCCCGACGTCTTTCCCAGCCCCCGGCCCTGGGCGCCGGGACTGCGCTGCAGCAGATACACCTCACGGGCGGCGGGCAGCACGATCGGCGCGGTCAATGCACCCCGCACCGACGGCGCCTCGAAAGGGTCCAGTGCGCCCCATTCGGTCTTCCATTCCTTCACGTTCAAGGTCGGGGACTGTTCTGTCACCAGGAATTCGCTGACGTCGAAACCGATTCCACCGGCGCCGATCACGGCCACCGACTTGCCGACGGGCGCGCCGGCGAGTGCTTCGGCGTAGGACAGCACCATCGGGTGATCGATCCCCGGGATCTCGGGTAGCCGGGGCGTCACCCCGGTGGCCAGCACTACGTCGTCGAAGCCTGCCAGCGTGTCCACCGAGGCCCGCACGCCCAGCTGAACCGCGACGCCCGTCACCTCGAGCATGCGGGTGTAGTAGCGCAACGTCTCGTTGAACTCCTCCTTGCCGGGAACCCTTCGCGCCAAGTCGAATTGGCCGCCGATCGACGACGACGCCTCGAACAGCGTCACCCGATGGCCTCGCTGCGCGGCACTCACCGCGGCGGACAGTCCGGCGGGGCCGGCGCCCACCACCGCCACCGACCGTGCCCGCCGGGTCGGGCCCAGATTCAGGACGGTCTCGTGCCCGGCGCGTGGATTCAACAGGCAGGACACCGTCTTGTGCACGAAGGCGTGGTCCAAGCAGGCCTGGTTGCAGGCGATGCAGGTGTTGATCTGGTCGGCGGAGTCTTCGGCGGCCTTGCGTACCCAGTCCGGATCGGCGAGCAGGGGCCGGGCCATCGAGATGAGCTGCACATGAGTGTCGGTGAGGATCTGCTCGGCGGCCTGCGGCATGTTGATCCGGTTGGATGCCACCACCGGGATCCGCACGTGCTCGGCCAGTGCGCTACTGGTCCCCACGAAGGCGCCGCTGGGCACCGAGGTGACGATGGTGGGAACCCGGGCCTCGTGCCAGCCGATGCCGGTGTTCAGGATTGTCGCACCGGCTGCTTCGATTTCGCCTGCCAGCGCGACGATCTCGTCCCAGGTCTGGCCGTCCTCGACATAGTCGGCGACTGAGATCCGGTACACGATGATGAAATCGGGGCCGACCGCCTCCCGCACCCGGCGGACGATCTCGACCGGGAAACGTCGCCGCTTCTCCGGGGTGCCGCCCCAGCCGTCCTTGCGCTTGTTGGTGCGCGGGGCGAGGAACTGATTGAGCAGGTATCCCTCGCTACCCATGATCTCGACGCCGTCGTACCCGGCATCGCGGGCAAGCAAAGCCGCGCGCACGAAATCGGAGATCGTCCCGGAGACATCACGCAGGGCGCGCGGGCGGAACGGATTGATGGGAGCCTTGATCGACGACGCGCTGACCGAAAGTGGATGGTAGGCATAGCGTCCCGCGTGCAGGAGCTGCAGCGCGATCTTGCCGCCCTCATCGTGCACGGCTCTGGTGATGGTCCGATGCCTGCGCGCGTCGGCGGCCGAGAGCATCTCGGCGGCGAACGGCAGCAGCCAGCCGGTGCGATTGGGTGCGTAACCGCCGGTGATGATCAGCCCGACCCCGCCGCGGGCGCGTTCGGCGAAGTACGCGGCGAGCTTGTCCGTGTCACGGGCCCTGTCCTCCAGGCCGGTGTGCATCGACCCCATCACCACCCGGTTGCGTAGCGTGGTGAAGCCAAGGTCCAATGGCGACAACAGATTTGGGTAGTTCACAAAGCCTCCAGAACTTCGCAGAGCCATTCGATCGCGCCCTCTTCGGCGCGCATTCCGCCGCGCAACACCAGGTACTGGTGCAGGGCTGTCCCGGTGAGGGCGGCGGGGTCTGGGAACTGACGTTTCTGATATCCGCGATAGGTGTCCAGCAGGGCGGCGCGTTCGGCGCGCAGGTCTGCGGCCTGCGCACGGACGGCGTCGATATCCCCGTAAGCGGCGGCGCGGATCTTGACCGCAAGGTCACGGGTGCGATGGTCGGCAACCGTGCCGCCCCGGCCGGCCAGCGGTTCGGAGATCCAGCGCGCAAGTTCGGCTCGGCCGCCGGCCGATACCGAATACACCTTCTTGTCCGGCCTGCTGCGCTGCTCGACCACCCGCACGGACACCCAGCGGTCACCCTCCATATCCCGCAGGGTGCGGTAGATCTGCTGATGGGAGGCCGACCAGAAGTAGCCGATGGAGCGGTCGAAGCGGCGCGCCAATTCGTATCCGGAACCGGCCTGTTCGCACAGCGCAACGAGGATCGCGTGCTGCAGAGCCATGGCGGCAGCGTATGCGGTACCGATGGTTCTATGCAACAAGTTGCACTGACGTGACACTCGGGCCGCGTGGTGTCTAGTCGGGTGTATCTGCAACGGCTAGTATCAGTAACCACCGCGAGCCGGCGGCAAGTTAGGACACACTTAGAGGCGCGCGCAGGTTGCGGCATCGCATACTTGCCGCAGACTCGAAGAGTCCCAACAGACAAATCCCGACCAGCAGCCCACTGGACGACAGGAGAGACATCAGTGACGTACACCATTGCCGAACCCTGCGTTGACGTCAAAGACAAGGCGTGCATCGAAGAATGCCCTGTCGACTGCATCTACGAGGGCGCACGCATGCTGTACATCCACCCCGATGAGTGCGTCGACTGTGGCGCCTGCGAACCGGTCTGCCCGGTCGAGGCGATCTACTACGAAGACGACGTTCCGGATCAGTGGAGTAGCTACACACAGAGCAATGCGGACTTCTTCTCCGAACTCGGTTCGCCCGGCGGCGCGTCGAAGGTCGGCCAGACCGACAACGACCCGCAGGCCGTCAAGGATCTCGAGCCCAAGGGCGAGTGAGCACGGTCCGCACCCCGAAGTCCGCGGCGCTGCCGGTATTCCCATGGGACACCTTGTCGGAGGCCGCGGCGACCGCCCGCGCACACCCTGACGGCATCGTCGACCTCTCGGTCGGCACCCCCGTCGACGACGTCGCACCGGTGATCCGGGATGCGTTGGCCGCTGCCAGCGCGTCACCCGGCTACCCCGCCACCGCGGGTACCGCTGCGGTGCGGGCCTCCGCTCGCGAGGCTCTGCTGCGCCGCTACGGCATCACGGGGCTGGCTGAATCGGCCGTGCTGCCGGTGATCGGCACCAAGGAGCTGATCGCCTGGCTGCCGACGCTGCTGGGGCTCGGCGCCGCCGACACGGTGGTGATCCCCGAGTTGGCGTATCCCACCTACGACGTCGGCGCGCGGCTGGCAGGTGCCCAGGTGCTGGCCGCCGATTCGCTGACGCAGCTGGGACCGCTGAACCCCGCCCTGGTGTACCTGAACTCACCGAGCAACCCCACCGGGCGGGTGCTCGGCGTCGACCACTTGCGCAAGGTGGTCGGCTGGGCGCGCGAGCGCGGCGCGATCGTCGCCTCCGACGAGTGCTACCTCGGGCTGGCCTGGGAGGCCGAACCGCTGTCCGTGTTGCATCCCTCGGTGTCCGATGGTGACCACACTGGTCTGCTGGCGGTGCATTCGTTGTCGAAGACGTCGTCACTGGCGGGTTATCGCGCGGGATTCGTCGCGGGCGATCCGGCCCTGGTGGCCGAACTGCTCGAGGTCCGCAAACATGCCGGGATGATCGTCCCGACGCCGGTGCAGGCGGCCATGGTCGCAGCGCTGGACGACGACGCGCACGAGGCCGAGCAGCGCGAGCGCTACGCCCGTCGCCGCGAGGTGTTGTCGGCTGCTGTCCGTAAGGCGGGTTTCACCATCGACCACTCCGAGGCCGGCCTGTACCTCTGGGCGACCCGAGGGGAACCGTGCCGGGCCACCGTCGCCTGGCTGGCCGAACTCGGCATCCTGGCCGCACCCGGCGAGTTCTACGGCCCCGCCGGCGCGCAGCACGTTCGAATCGCGCTGACCGCCACGGATGAACGTATAGACGCAGCGGTGCAGCGATTGAGCTGACGGCTCAGCTCACGTCGAGGTGCTCGGGCACCACCGAAGACAATGCCTTGCGACAGGCCACGATTGCCGGGGTGCTGCTGATGGCGGCCCTCGTCGCGGTGAAGACAGAACGGCGTCGCGAATCCACGTCTACGACCCGCACGCGCGGCCGGCGGCGCACCCGCATGAGGTCCGGCAGGATCGCCACCGCGTTCCCGTTCTCGATCAATGCGATCTGGGCTTCGAGATCGTCGGTCTCGAATCGGATGTCGGGTTCGAATCCGGCTTGCCTGCACAGCTGTTCGGCCCAGTGCCGCGAGGCGGTGCCGACCGGTTCCATGGTCCACGGGAGGCCGGCGGCATCCTTCACCGACGTGATGTGACGCCAGGGGTCGCCGGTGGGCGGCACGGCGAGGCGGAGCAGGTCGGTGGTCAGCGGCTCGCGATGCAGATCGGGATACGCGCGGGCGGCGTGTCCCGGATACTCCTCGGCGATCACCAGGTCGAATTCGCGCATCCACGTCTCGTAGAGCGCTTGTTCCGGTTCGCGCTGCGACATCGTGACCCGTAGCCGGGGATGCCGCGTCGCCAGCTCGGTGAGCATCTGCGGCATGAAGGCCGACGCGGCCGACTGAAAAACGGCCAGGCGGACGGTGCCCGAGGCCTGGTCGCTCTGCACCGCGACGTCGGAGGCAGCCAGCTCGAGCCGCGCCAGGATGGCGGCGGTGTGTTCGACGAGCACCTCGGCGGCAGGGGTGAGTCGCAGGCGTCGGCCGACCTTCTCCAGAAGGGGTACCCCGACTTCTCGCTCTAGCTGGTTGAGCGCCTGGGACACCGACGACGGGCTCTGATGCAGGGCGTCGGCGACGTCGGACAGCGTCCCGCGCAGGCTCAGCTCGTAGAGCAGGCGCAGACGACGGGTGTCCAGGAGATCCGGCCGCTGATGTTTCATATCTACTTAAGTTTTTATATCAGAAAACATCACTTTATTTTAAGGGTCTGCGGCACTCATCATGGGTAGATGACCCAGGTGAGCAGCGAGAAGAATCTCCTGACGGATGTGGTGGCTCTGGTCCGGACCTGGCTCGACGAGGCCGCAGGGCAACCGGTCGCACCCGCGGCGCGACGGCTGGCCGACGTGTTGCGCGACCCGAGGGGGTTGGACTTCACCGTCGGATTCGTCGACCGTGTGATCCGGCCCGAGGACGACCGCGTCGCGGCGGCCAACTTGCGCGATCTCGCCCGCAACGCTCCCGGCTTCCTACCTTGGCACCTGCGCCTGCTGGTCAAACTGGGTGCCCTGGTCTCGGTGATCGCGCCGGGCCTCGTCATCCCGATCGCGCAGCGGGCGCTGCGCCGGATGGTCGGCCATCTCCTCGTCGACGCGAGCGACGCGCGGCTGGGCCGTGCCATTGCCCGCATCCGGGACCGCGGCGTCGGACTGAACATCAACCTGCTCGGCGAGGCCGTCATGGGTCGGCGCGAGGCGGCCCGCCGGCTGACCGGCACCGAGCGGTTGGTCGCACGCCCGGATGTCGACTACGTATCGATCAAGGTGTCGGCCACCGTACCGCCCCATTCGCCATGGGCGTTCGAGGAGGCGGTCGACCATATCGAGCAGAATCTGTTGCCGCTGTTCAGTTTTGCGGCGAGCTCACCGGCCAGGAAGTTCATCAACCTGGACATGGAGGAGTACCGCGATCTGGACTTGACCATCGCGGTGTTCACCCGGCTGCTCGACCGGCCCGAACTGCTCGGCCTCGAAGCCGGCATCGTGTTGCAGGCCTACCTGCCGGATGCGCTGAATGCGATGATGCGCCTTCAGGATTGGGCGCGGACGCGTCGCGAACGCGGCGGCGCCGGGATCAAAGTCCGGCTGGTCAAGGGTGCCAACCTGCCGATGGAGCAGGTGGAAGCGTCGCTGCACGACTGGCCATTGGCGACGTGGCCGACCAAGCAGGACACCGACACCAACTACAAACGGGTGCTCAACTACGCGCTGCGGCCCGAACACACGGCGAACGTGCGACTCGGGGTCGCCGGTCACAACCTGTTCGACATCGCCTACGCGTGGACGCTCGCAGGACATCGCGGAGTCCGCGATCGCGTCGAGTTCGAGATGCTCCTGGGCATGGCGGAAGCGCAGGCCGAGGTGGTGCGGCGCACGGTGGGCGGCCTGCTGCTGTACGTGCCGGTGGTGCACCCGAAGGACTTCGACGTGGCGATTGCCTATCTGGTCCGACGCCTGGAAGAGGGTGCCAGTAAGCAGAACTTCATGTCGGCGGTCTTCGAGTTGCACAGCGACAGTGCGCTGTTCGAGCGCGAACGGGACCGGTTTCTCGCATCTGTGGTGGACCTCGACGACTCCGTGCCCGCGCCGAACCGCCGCCAGGACCGACGTGTCGACGATCCGGGTGGTGCGATGTGTTCGGCCGGAACGTTCGCCAACGTGGCCGACACCGACCCGTCGTTGTCCGGGAATCGACGGTGGGGCAGGGCGATCACCGAACGAATTGCGCAGTCCACGGCGGGATGTTCTCTCGTCGCCGAATACACCGTCCACGACGCAACATCGCTGGAGCACGTGATCGCCTGTGGTGTCGCGGCGGGCGCCGCGTGGTCGGGGCTCTCCGGCGCCCAGCGGGCCGGCATCCTGAGACGCGCCGCCGGGACACTGGCATCCGCCCGCGCCGTCCTGCTGGAGGTGATGGCCGCCGAATGCGGGAAGACCCTCGACCAAGGTGACCCCGAAGTCTCCGAGGCGATCGACTTCGCGAACTACTACGCGACGCTGGCCGAAAACCTGGATGCCGTCGACGGTGCCGTCGCCGTCCCGGCGGGACTGACGGTGGTCACCCCGCCGTGGAACTTCCCGGTCGCGATTCCGGCCGGTTCGGTCCTGGCCGCGCTGGCCGCGGGCAATCCGGTCATCATCAAACCGGCCACCCAGGCCCGCCGGTGCGGATCGGTGATGGTGCAGGCGCTCTGGGATGCCGGCGTGCCGCGCGATGTCCTGCAACTGGTGCACCTCGACGAGCGTGACCTCGGTTCGCAACTGGTCTCCGATGACCGTGTCGGGCGACTGATTCTCACCGGGGCGTTCGAGACGGCCGAACTGTTCCGCGGCTTGCGGCCCGACCTGCCGCTGCTGGCGGAGACCAGCGGGAAGAACGCCATCGTGATCACGCCACACGCGGATATCGACCTGGCGGTGAAAGACCTGGTGTATTCGGCCTTCGGGCATGCCGGCCAGAAATGTTCGGCGGCTTCATTGGGCATCCTCGTCGGTTCGGTCGCCCGGTCCGCGCGGTTCCGGGATCAACTCGTCGACGCCGTCACTTCTATGAACGTCGGCTATCCGACGGACCCGACGGTACAGATGGGGCCGATCGTCGAGCCCGCTGCCGGAAAGCTGCTGCGCGCCCTGACACAGCTGGCGCCGGGGGAGGCCTGGCTGGTGGAGCCCCGCCGGCTCGACGACACCGGTCGGCTGTGGTCGCCCGGTGTGAAGACCGGCGTCCGGCGCGGCTCGGAGTTCCACCTCACCGAGTATTTCGGTCCGGTGCTCGGACTCATCGCGGCCGACGACCTGGACCAGGCAATCGAGATCCAGAATCAGGTCGACTACGGACTGACCGCCGGACTGCACAGTCTGGACCGCGACGAGATCGAACGCTGGGTCGCCCGCGTCGAGGCTGGAAATGCCTACGTGAACCGGACTACCGTCGGGGCGATCGTGCGGCGCCAACCCTTCGGCGGCTGGAAGAAATCCGCGGTCGGGGCCGGGGGTAAGGCGGGCGGCCCGAACTACCTCGTGGGGCTCAGCGACTGGCGGCCCTCGACGGCGACCAGGGGTGCCCGGATTGCTCCTGATGTCCGTCGATTGGTCGATGCTGCAACGCATTTCGGCCTGGCCGGCGAGGAGGTCGCCTTCCTCGATCGGTCGTTCGCCTCGGATGCGCTGGCCTGGGCGGAGGAATTCGGTGTCGCCCGCGACGTGTGCGGTTTGATGGCGGAGAAGAACGTGTTCCGGTATCTGCCGCTGCCCGTCACGGTGCGTTCCGAGGACGGCGACACCGCGGCCTTGCTGCGAATAGTGGGGGCAGGCGTTCTCGCCGGTGGGCCGGTGACCATATCCAGCCCGGAGCCGTTGGACCCCGCGATCGTCGACGCGCTGCGGGCGGCACACGTGACATATCTGGTCCAGGATCCGACGGCGTGGCAAAAAGTCTTGCGCGGCAACGCTCCTGCTCGGGTCCGCCTGCTCGGCGGTAGCCGGGCGGGGTTCGCCCACGCGAGCAACGGCCGGGCGGACATCGCCCTGTACGCGCAACCCGTTGTCGAAGCGGGCCGGGTGGAGCTGCTGACCTTCCTGCGGGAGCAGGCGGTCGCGGTGACCGCGCATCGGTTCGGGTCGCCGACCCCGCTGGCCGAGGGCCTGTTTCAGGGCTAGGGGGCAGGGAACGCGGCCACCGGCATCAGGACATTGCCGCGGCAGGCGTCGCTGAGGATGTCGGTGTACCAACTGCCGCGCAAGGAACCGTCGGGTTGCGGCGCGTAGGTCACCCAAGACGTGGCCGGGCTGTACACCCGTGGGTACTCCTCGCCGCGGAAGCACTCCCACTGCCAGTCGTAGCTGAACGACCACTTGGCGCCGTCCCAGGTGTAGCGCTGGGGTTGTGGGATGGTCGGATTCGACGGGGCCGGCCCGTCGATGACTGTCGCCACGCAGCTGCTGCCGCAGGCCGTAGAGAAGGTGTAGACGGCACCGAAGTCCGGTTCGGCCTGTCGCGCCGCGATGCTGGTGCCGTTCTTCTGCGAGGCGTAGCTGATCACCTGGTAGCGGCCATTGAGTGGTTGGCCTGCGGCAGCCGCCTGCGGCGTGACACCCAGACAGGCAACCAGGGCGAGCGGTACCGCGACGCACACGCGACGGACAAGCATCTCTCTTCCTACTTCTCTAAAGCTTCGACGAGCCCACGGTAGGGGCGAGCACCGACAACCCAGCGACCCCACAGCACGCCGGCGTCAATTAGTGATCACATCGTGACGCGACGGTATCTGGGTCATCTATCAGCGAGATGGAAATGATGACAAACGTTCGTTGGACGAGATGGTCTTTGGCTGCTCGAATGGAGCTATGACGACGCTAACCCGATCGACGGCCCTGTCGGGCTGGAAGGTGACCTGGCTACTGGTTGCCGCTGTGGCGATCATCTCGACCGTCGCGGCCTCGTGGGTGGGCGGTGCCGCCGGCGCCAATCTCGGCATCCGCATCACCGCACGCACCTCGGCGATCCTGTTCCTGCTGGCCTTCACCGCGTCGTCGCTCTATCAGTTGTGGCCTACGACCACCACCCGATGGATTCGCCGGAACAGGCGTTACCTCGGCGTCGCCTTCGCCGGATCCCATGTGGTGCATGCCTTTTTCATCGTCGCCACCATCGTGCTCAACAAGCCGCGGTTCGACACCGGCGTCGAACACACGCCGCACGGGGTCTATGTCATCGACTTCATCGCGTACGGCTTTGTCATTGCGATGACGATCACGTCGTTCGACCGGATCGCCCACCGCATGCGCTACGAGGTCTGGCACCGCCTGCACCTGACCGGAAGCTATGTCATCTGGTTCGCGTTCTTCATCGCCTACTGGCGCCGCGGCGTGACCTATACGGAGTTCTACGGACCGTTCCTGCTCATCGTGCTGGCCGCGCTGGTCGTCCGATTCGTCGCGAAAGCGAAGCGCCCCGTGAGGTGAGCCGTCGTACGCTCAACGCGATGCCTGAGATTCGTTTCCTGCCGCTGGGCTCCCGGCGCGTGGCATACGAGCTGCGCGGCGACGGGCCTGCCCTCGTCGCTCCGGCGTGGTGGGTCAGCCACCTCGAACTCGACTGGCAGAACCCGGGTGTGCGGCAGTTCTGGGAGGGCGTCGCGCGCGGGCACACGCTGATCCGCTACGACCGGCTCGGCGCGGGCATGTCGGATCGGACCGTGCGCGATACCGATCTGACCCTCGACGGTGAGGTCGCGGTGCTGCGGGCGCTGCTCGACGAACTCCAGCTCGACCGGGTGTCATTGGTCGGTGGATCCTCGGGCAGCTGCACCGCCGTCGCCTTCGCCGCGGCGTATCCGCAGCGGGTGGAACAACTGGTGCTCTATGGCTCCTACCCTGACGGCGCTGCGCTGACCCCACCCGGTGTCGCGGAGGCCATCGTCGCGGCGGTCGGGGCGCATTGGGGCTTGGGTTCACGTGTGCTCAGCGACATCTTCCTCAGTGGCGCCGACGCCGCCGAGCACGAGCATTTCGGTCGGCTGCAACGGGAGTCGGCCGATGCGGAGGTCGCCGCATCGTTGCTGCGGCTGGTCTATCGACTCGATGTCCGTGACTATCTGCCCGGCGTTCGGGTGCCGACGACCGTCGTGCATCGTCGGGATGATCGCGCCGTGCCCTACGAGTGCGGGCGCGAGGTCGCTGCTGCCATCCCCGGCGCGACATTCGTTCCGCTGCAAGGTAGTTCACATTTTCCATGGCACGGTGACATCGATTCGGTGGTGCGCGCCTGTCGGCACGCGCTGGCGCCTCAATCGCCGCAAGAGGAGCCGAGCGGGCCGATTCCGCTGTCCGAACGCGAGCGGGAAGTGCTGCGCTGTGTGGCCCGCGGTTTGAGCGATCGCGAGATCGCCGAGCAGTTGCGGCTCAGTGCCCACACCGTCCACCGCCACGTCGCGAACATCCGCCGCAAGTTGGGAAGTCCGTCGCGCACTGCGGCGGTCGCAGAGGCGTCCCGGCTCGGTCTGCTGTAGCTGGCCGGATCGGGCCATTGCCCGAAGATGGCCGGATCGAGCGATGCGGACACCGGCGGTCGGCTCGTAGTTTCGCGGCATGACCGAGCTCACCTGTGTCGAATCGCGCCCGGCGCAGTCGTTGTGGCTGCGCATCATGGCCGTGCTGTACGACCCGTTCCTCTGGACCGGCGAAATCGTCGGGATGCGGCGACGCAGGCGAAAGCTGCTGGCGAACGCGCGCGGTCGGGTCGTCGAGATCGGCGCGGGAACCGGGCTCAACATCGCGCACTATCCGGAGGGCCTCGACGAGTTGGTGCTCACCGAACCCGAACCAGGTATGCGCCGCAAACTTGTTCGGCGCCTTGACCGCAACGGTGGCGCGGCTACCGTTTCCGGTGCCTCTGCCGAACGCCTCCCGTTCGCCAACGAGTCGATCGACACCGTCGTCGCGACGCTGGTGCTGTGCACCGTCGACGACCCCGAGCGAGCACTGGCCGAGATCGCACGGGTGCTGCGGCCCGGCGGTCACCTCCTGTTCATCGAACACATCCGGTCGAGTTGGCGGCCGCTGGCGTGGTACCAGAACATCTTTGAGCGGCCCTGGCGCAGCTTCGCCGGCGGCTGCGTCTGCAACCGTCCGACGCTGGAGTTGATGCGCGCTGCCGGCTTCACCGTCGAAGCCAAGGATGCGGTGTGGAGCGGGATGCCCACGATCGTCTATCCGCTGGCCGTGGGCCGGGCCACCCGGTGATGGCCGAGTGCCGGCGGTCGTGACTACGCGAGAGAATCCAGCGCCTCGATGATCGCCGGGACATCGGTGCTCTCGGCTGCCTGGATATGACGGACCACCGACCTGATCGGCTCGGCGGGCGTGGCGATCACCCGCCCCAGCAGCTTGGTCCGGGCGTCGAGCGTGTCCACCAGCAGGGGGCGGATGCTGCCCGGGGTGTTGGCAACCAGTGTCCCGGCTCGCCACGCTTCATCGCGGGCCGCTCCGACACTGAACTGCAGGGTCAGTTCCACCTCGGGCCCACCGAGCGCGATGAGCTCGGACAGGCGGGGCGAAAACCTCTCAACCGTGTTGCGGGCCAGTGGGATCAGGGACGCAAGGATGTCGTTGATCCGGTTGAAGTCGTCGTGGAAGTCGTTCAGCTTGGACGGGGCGAACGCGGTGCCGGTGACCACGCCGAGGTCCAGATTGATGTGGGCGTTGATGGCCAGCAGCAGGTCCTGCAGGATGATGGTGTCGTCCGACCGGGTGAGGTCGAACGCCAGCTTCCATGCGCGGCTGGGAGTTTGGTGGGCCCGATACTGCTCGTAGGCCGTGAGGTAGGCATTGGCGAACCGGGCGTCGAACCGAGACATCCGCGATCCATCGTCGAACGCCCCGTCGGAGATGCCCTGCTTCACCCGCAGCGTGACCTGGCGGTAGAGGGCGGCGAAGTAACCCAGCGGATCGCGTCGCCGCTTCGTGTCGGCGATGATCGCCGCCAGAGCGGTCAGTACCGAGTCGATATCCGCTGCCGGCATGTGGCACCTCCTTGACGCCAACTGTCGGGGCGGCGCGGGCGCTCGGCGCGAGTATTCGGCTACCCGTTTTCCCGGTGCAGGCGGAGCAGCATCCACGCCGCCAGCGTCTGCGCATCGGTGATCACGCCGTCACGGATCATCTGGTCGATCTGCGCACCGGTGAACCACTCGCTGTGCATGTCCTGCTCTTCGTGTTCGCGTTCGTGTTCGCCTTCGGTGATGCCGGTGGCCAGGAAGGCCCAACCGCGCTGGCTGCTCATTCCCGGCGCGACATCGAGGCGCCCCAGGACGTGCCACGACGCGGCACGCAGGCCGGTCTCCTCCCGGAGTTCCTGCTCGGCCAGGGCCGCAGGCTCCGGTTCGTCGCCGCCGAGGCTGCCGGGCGCGGTGCCCTGGACAAATTCCCAGCGCCGCAGGCCGATTGGGTAGCGGTATTGCTCCACCATGCGGTACCGGTCGCCGTCCTGGGCGATCACCAGGGCATACGACGGTTTGACGACGACCCCGTAGATCCCGAGGGAGCCGTCGGGGCGGCGGATATCGTCCTCTCGGACCACCATCCAGTTGTTGCGGTACACCTCACGACTGGCCAGTCTTTCGATCGGGTCCACCCGCCCAGAGTAGCCTCACCAGCGTGTTGTTGACTTCGCTCGACCCCGCAGCCGTGGCCGCCGGACATGATCTCGCCGAGGCGGTACGCATCGACGGTGTGACCCTGAGCCGCAGTGACCTGGTGGGCGCGGGCACCTCCGTCGCCGAACGGGTGTCGGTGGCGCGCCGTGTCGCGATTCTGGCCACGCCCTCGGCCACCACCGTGCTGGCCATCACCGGATGCCTGATCGCCGGCGTGCCGTTCGTGCCGGTGCCCGCCGATGTCGGTAAAGCCGAACGCGCGCACATCCTCACCGATTCCGGCGCCCAGGCGTGGCTGGGTGAACTGCCCACCGAAACCGAAGGGCTGCCGCATATTCCGGTGCGGATGCATGCCCGGTCGTGGCATCGCTACGCCGAACCGTCACCCGATTCACCGGCGATGATCATCTACACGTCGGGGACCACCGGCTTGCCCAAGGGTGTCGTGGTCAGCCGCCGCGCCGTCGCCGCCGATATCGATGCCCTGGCCGACGCATGGCAGTGGACATCCGAGGACACCCTGGTGCACGGCCTGCCGTTGTTCCATGTGCACGGCCTGGTGCTGGGGCTGCTCGGTTCGTTGCGTATCGGAAATCGGTTTGTGCACACCGGAAAACCGACTCCCGAGGCGTACGCCGAGGCAGCCGGGTCGCTGTACTTCGGGGTGCCCACCGTCTGGTCGCGGGTGGTTGCCGACGAGGCATCTGCTCGTGCGCTGGCATCGGCCCGACTGCTCGTGTCGGGCAGCGCGCCGTTGCCGGTACCGGTGTTCGAGGGCCTGGTCCGGCTCACCGGACACGCGCCCATCGAACGGTATGGCAGCACCGAGTCCCTGATCACCATCAGCACACTGGTTGACGGCGAACGGCGCCCCGGCTGGGTCGGCGTGGCGCTGCCGGGCGTGCAGACCCGTCTCGTCGACGACGACGGTGCCCCGGTGCCGCACGACGGCGAAACCATCGGACGCCTGCAGATCAAGAGCCCCACCGTGTTCAGCGGCTATCTCAACCGCCCGGAAGCCACGGCAGAGGCTTTTGACGCCGATGGCTGGTACCGCACGGGGGACGTCGCGGTGATCGACGCCGGCGGGATGCATCGCATCGTCGGGCGCGAATCGGTCGACCTGATCAAGACGGGTGGATTTCGGGTGGGCGCCGGCGAGATTGAAACGGTACTGCTCGGGTATCCCGGGGTGGAAGAAGTGGCCGTGGTCGGTGTGCCCGACGACGATCTAGGGCAACGCATCGTCGCGTTCGTGGTCGGAACCGTTGCTCCGGATGAGGTGATCGATTTTGTCGCACAGCAGCTTTCGGTGCACAAACGGCCCCGAGAGGTGCGACTGGTCGAGGCCCTGCCACGAAACGCGATGGGCAAGGTACTGAAGAAGGAGCTGATGTGACTCTTACCTACTCGGAGATCTGCATCGACGCGCGAGACCCGCAGGCGTTGGGAGCGTGGTGGTCGCGAGTCCTGGGTTGGCCGCACCAGGTCGACGCCGACGGCGACGTGGTGCTCACCGCGCCTCCCGGCGCCGGGCCCGACTGGCTGTTCCTGGCCGTGCCGGATGACAAGGTGGTGAAGAACCGCCTGCATTTCGACTTCACACCGGACGACCAGGGCGCCGAGGTCCAGCGCGTGGTGGGGCTGGGCGCGCGGCACATCGATATCGGGCAGGGCGAGCAGAGTTGGGTGGTGCTCGCCGACCCGGAGGGCAACGAATTCTGCATCCTTGCCGCCAAATAGGCGGCTACTCGGATCGACGATCGGTTGGTTCGTCTGCCAAGTGTTTCCCACTGTCCGCGTCGGTGGTGATCTGCATGTCCAACTCGGCCGGGTTCAGGCCAAGGGTCGCCAGCGTCGACGTCGCGGTATCGACGGCCTCACGTTCACTGATATCCCGGCCTCCGGCAAAGACTTTGGTGGTATGCGCATAGGCAGTGGTGCCGTTTGAGCGGCGGAGAAACGCCACGCGTCGAACACTGGTCGCTGTCTGTGGTGGGCCGGTGAAGGTTCCCGTCGTATCGAACTGGTTGACCACCGCCACCGAAGCGCCGTTGTCGGTGATGAGTTCGAAATGCAGCTCGGTCAGATCGGAGGCCACGAGCGTGGGTCCGTTCACCGTGATCGTCGCCCCGCCGACAACTGCGGTGCGAATCAGCCCGTAGCTGCGGAACATCGGGTTCGGACCGAGGTTCGAGTTGAATTCCATGTGCAGCGCCAGCGCCGATTGGGCGACGACAGCGCGCGAGGGGTGCGAATAATGCACGGTGGCCGAATAGCCCCAGGTTTGCACGGTGTCTGTCAGGACGATCACCGGTGCAATTGTTGCAGTTGCGACCTCCGATTTCCACGAAAAGGTGCGTCCACATGCTGCTCCCAGACTGTGCTGCCACCATGGCCGGATGCGTGCACTGGCCTGCCTTGTGGCGTGTGTCCTGGTGCTCGCCGGATGCACGTCGGGTTCCCCGCCGCAGGCGCTCACACCGCCGATGGGCTGGAATTCCTGGAATTCCGGGATCGCACTGACCGAGCAGAGCGTGCAGCAGATCGTCGACGCGATGGTGTCCTCGGGTATGCGCGACGCCGGCTACCACTACGTCAATCTCGATGCCGGCTGGGCGGCACCTACCCGCGATGCCGACGGTCACCTGCAGGCCGACCCGGACCGATTCCCGCACGGGATCGCGGCGCTGGCGCGTTACGCCCACGACCGCGGCATGCTGCTCGGGATCTATCACAGCCCGTTCAACCAGGGCTGCGGCCAGGATCCGCGGATCGGCGGCGCGGGCCACGAACAAGCCGACGCTCAGACGTTCGCGGACTGGGGCGTCGACTACCTGAAGTACGACTGGTGCCGTCTGGCGGCCACGCACGATGACCAGGTCAAGTACTTCACGGCGATGCGTGACGCGCTACGGTCCACCGGCCGGCACATCATCTACAGCATCAACCCCAACAGTTCGGGTGACCCGGGTGCCGGCATGGAGTACGACTGGTCTCACACGTCCGACATCACCCGAAACGCAGTC
This sequence comes from Mycobacterium sp., assembly GCA_023264765.1. Classification (GTDB taxonomy): domain Bacteria; phylum Actinomycetota; class Actinomycetes; order Mycobacteriales; family Mycobacteriaceae; genus Mycobacterium. The sequence goes on from JAHFVC010000002.1 coordinate 29,988, forward strand.
GATCTGGTGCCGGCGTGGGGTGATTCAGCACTGTGGTCGGAGGGGCTGGCCGGGGTGAGCCAGGCGTTCACCGAAGCCGGGGCGGCCGCATCACACAGCGGGCCGTCGCACATCAACGATCCCGACATGATGGTGATCGGACTGGGCTGGCAGGAGTTCGTGGTCGGGCATCCGACCATGGCGATGGGCGCATCCCGCCCCGACCTCACCGCCGATGAACAGCAGACGCACTTCTCGCTGTGGGCGCTGCTGGCTGCACCACTGTTGGCGGGCAACGATATTCGGCACATGTCTGATCAAACGCGGGCGTTGCTGACCAACCGCGAAGTGATCGCCGTCGACCAGGATCCGTTGGTGAAACAAGCCCATGCACTGTCGAGCGATCCTCGGGTGCTGGTCAAGCCGATGGCCGACGGATCAGTGGCCGTCGGGCTGTTCAATCAGGCTGACGACACCGTGCGCTTGAGCACCTCACTGAGGGCCATCGGGCTGGAAGACGGAACGTGTCATACCGTCCGAGATCTGTGGCAGCACAACGACTCCACCACCGCCGGGTCTGTCGAGGCGTCCGTGCCCCGGCATGGGGTGGCGCTGTTGCGGGTCACACCCTGCCGAACGTGAGCTTATGGCGCGCGGCCGCGCACAAGCTCACGTTCGCGGTGCCTAGTTGGCGTGTAGCGCGTCGTTCAGCGTGATGCCGGTGCCGTCGCGCTTGACCACCTCGACAGCGCCGGAGATCGAATTGCGGCGGAACAACAGGTTGCTGCCGCCGGAGAGTTCCTTCGCCTTCACCGTCTGGCCGTCGGCCGTCGTGACCTTGGTACCGGCGGTGATGTACAGCCCCGCCTCGATGACGCTGTCGTCGCCCAACGAGATGCCCAGGCCGGCGTTCGCGCCGAGCAGGCACCGCTTGCCCACCGAGATGACTTCCTTGCCGCCGCCGGACAGGGTGCCCATGATTGACGCGCCGCCACCGACGTCGGAGCCGTCACCCACGACTACGCCCGCGGAGATGCGACCCTCGACCATGGAGGTGCCCAACGTGCCGGCGTTGAAGTTCACGAATCCTTCGTGCATCACGGTGGTGCCCTCGGCCAGGTGGGCGCCGAGCCGGACCCGGTCGGCGTCGGCGACCCGGACACCCTTGGGCAGGACGTAGTCGACCATCCGCGGGAACTTGTCCACGCCGTAGACGGTGACGGCGCCGCGGCGACGCAGCTTGGCGCGGACCAGCTCGAAACCGTCGACCGCGGCGGGACCGAAGTTCGTCCACACGACATTGGTCAGCAGACCGAAGATGCCGTCGAGGTTGGCCTGATGCGGCTTGGTGAGCCGATGCGACAGCAGGTGCAGCCGCAGGTAGGCGTCGTAGGTGTCTGCTGGTGCGTCGTCCAGGTCGGCGATGGTGGTCCGCACCGCCACCACCTCGACGTCACGGTCGGTATCCGGGCCGGTCAGGGCGGCGAAGGTGTCGGGAATCTCGGCTACCGACAGGCGGGTTGTTCCGGATGCCCCGTCGCCGGTCAGCTCGGGTGCGGGAAACCAGGTGTCCAGGACGGTTCCGTCGGCGGCGATGGTGGCCAGGCCGAAGCCAGATGCAGCAGTCACGTTGGCCTAGGTTACTGGACTAGCCTCGGTGGTCATGGGGCTAGACCTGCGTTCCGATCCGATCGCACTGACCGCCGCATTGGTGGACATTCCCAGCGAGTCGCGTCACGAACAGCGCATCGCCGACGAGATCGAAGCCGCGCTCCGCACCCAGGCGCCGTGGTTCGAAGTGATCAGAAACGGCGACGCCGTGTTGGCCCGCACCCACCTGGGGCGGTCGTCGCGGGTGCTGCTGGCTGGGCACACCGACACCGTGCCGGCTGCGGACAACCTGCCCAGCCGCGTCGTCGACGGCGTGATGTACGGCTGCGGCACTTCGGACATGAAGTCCGGGGATGCGGTATTCCTGCATCTGGCCGCCACCCTCGCCGAGCCCAGCCACGACATCACTTTGGTGATGTACGACTGCGAGGAGATCGAGTCCAGCGCCAACGGGCTGGGTCGTATCGAACGGGAACTGCCCGATTGGCTGAGCGCCGACGTCGCGATCCTGGGTGAACCGTCCGGTGGGTTCATCGAGGCCGGCTGTCAGGGCACCATTCGGGTTGTCGTCAGCGCCGCTGGAACCCGCGCGCATTCCGCGCGATCCTGGTTGGGGGACAACGCCATTCACAAACTCGGTGCTGTTCTGGATCGGCTGTCGGCGTATCGGCCTCGCAACGTGGACATCGACGGCTGCGTGTACCGGGAGGGGCTCTCGGCGGTGCGAATCGATGGCGGCGTCGCGGGCAACGTGATTCCCGATGCGGCGTCGGTGACGGTGAACTTCCGGTTCGCGCCGGATCGTTCAGTGGCGCAGGCCGTCGACCACGTACGCGAGGTGTTCGACGGACTCGATGTGTCGCTGGAGGTCACCGATGCGGCCGCCGGGGCTCTGCCAGGCCTGGCCAACCCAGCAGCGGCGTCGCTGGTGGCGGCCTCCGGCGGGCAGGTACGGGCCAAATATGGCTGGACGGATGTATCGCGGTTCGCCGCGCTAGGTATCGCGGCGGTCAACTACGGGCCGGGTGATCCGAATCTGGCGCACAAGGTCGACGAGCACGTCGACGTCGCGGCCATCACCGCGACGACCGAGACGCTGCGGGCATATTTAACCGCTTGACCATTTCGGTACAGTGATCTTCGTGCTGTGAATCGATGACACCCAGGTAGCCCCTTGCCGTCATCTTTTGGAGTTCGCGCATGTCTATTGTCTGTTCCCATCTCTCATTCTCCTGGCCCGACAACACCCCGGTGTTCACCGACCTGTCCTTCGCTGTCGGGGCGGGGCGTACTGGTCTGGTCGCGCCCAACGGCTCCGGTAAGAGCACCCTGCTGCGGCTGATCGCCGGGGTCCTATCGCCTACGTCGGGCAGCGTGTCGGTCGACGGTGTGGTGGGCTATCTGCCGCAGGACTTGCCGTTCCTGGCTGAACAGACAGTGGCCGATGTTCTCGGTGTCACTGCGACTTTGGCGGCGCTGGACGCGCTGGCGGCCGGCGATGCGAGCGAGGCCGTGTTCGCCGCGATCGGGGATGATTGGGATATCGAGGAGCGACTGCGCGCGCAGGTGGGTGATCTCTCGCTGGACCGCGCTCTCGGCTCGCTCTCCGGTGGGCAGGTGGTGTCGCTGGGACTGACGGCGCAGCTGTTGAAGCGGCCGGACGTGCTCCTGCTCGACGAACCGACCAACAATCTGGATTCGGCTGCCCGACAACGGCTCTACTCGTCACTGGATGGCTTCGGTGGCACGTTGGTGGTGGTGAGCCACGACCGGGAACTGTTGGACCGGATGGATGCCATCGCGGAGTTGCGCGCCGGTGAGGTGTCGTTGTTCGGTGGCGGGTTCACGGCTTACGAGTCGGCCGTCGCTGCGGCACAACAAGTCGCGGAAGGAAACGTCCGCAATGCCGAACAGCAGTTGAAGCGACAGAAGCGGCAGATGCAGGAGGCGCGTGAGCGTGCTGACAAACGGGCATCGAATGCCGCGCGTAACGTCAAGGACGCCGGTCTCCCGAAAATCATTGCGGGGAAACTGAAAAGGAATGCCCAGGAGTCCGCGGCCAGGGCCGACGATGTGCACGGTCGTCGAGTGGGCGATGCGCGGTCGCGTCTGGATGAGGCCGAGCGGGCGTTGCGCGACGACGACGTGCTGGCGCTGGATCTGCCTTCTTCGGAGGTTCCTGCGGGGCGGGTGTTGTTCTCTGCGGCTGGTTTACGGTCGCTAGCGTTCGACGGTGTGGACCTGGATATCCGCGGCCCGGAGCGGATCGCGCTGACGGGGCCGAACGGGTCCGGGAAGTCGACATTGCTTCGGCTGGTGGTGGCGGGTGCGCAGGTTCCGGTGGCGTACTTGTCGCAGCGGCTGGACTTGTTGGATTCGTCGTCGACAGTGCTCGAGGCTCTGACGACATTCTCCCCGGCTCTGTCGGTGACTCGCCGGCGGCATGTGTTGGCGCAGTTCCTCTTTCATGGTGACATGGTGGATCTTCCGGTGAGTGCGCTGTCCGGTGGCGAACGGTTGCGGGCGACGCTGGCGTGCGTGTTGTTCGCCGAACCGGCACCGCAGTTGCTCTTGCTCGATGAGCCGACCAACAATCTCGACCTGGTCAGCATCGGGCAGTTGGAGTCCGCGTTGAATGCTTATCGTGGTGCGTTCGTCGTCGTCAGCCACGATGAGCGGTTCCTGGACAACATCGGAGTGCAGCGACGGTTGGTCTTGGATCAGGGCGTGCTCATGCCTTCGCCGTGACGTCGGCTTGGGCTTCGGTGAGTAGGTCGTACTGGTGTAGCCAGTAGAGCCAGTCGGCGATGGCGGCGCGTTGGTCGGCGGTTTCGGTGGCGCTGTGGGCGCGGTAGAGCGCGAGGTCGGCGGAGTGTGCGGCGTACAGAACAAAGGCATTGAGGTGGGCGATTTCTCGTCCGCTGGCGATACTCATCAAGGGCTTCATCACGTCGAACCACAGCGTGAACGTCTCGTTGGCCGGCGGAGTGTTGTCCGCTTGGGCGGGCGGCAGTTGGGCGATGAGGTCGGCATCTCTGACCGCGGCCAATTTGGTTGCGGCGTCGGGGGACAGGATCTCCAGACGGGTACGGCCGGTCATCTTGCCGCTCGGCGGGATGTCGTCGTCCTCAAGCAGCACCTTGTGCGCCCCGGGGTCGATGCCTTCGAGATGGGTCTTCGCGCCGATCACTGCGCGCAGCGTCTTTTCATGCGCCTGAGCCCAAGCTGTCAGCGCGGCAACGGGGTAGGTCGCCCAGCGAGCCCGCTCGGTGGGAGGAATCGACGTATCGGCGCTGGCCATCTTCACCTGCTCGGGCAGGTTCACCCCGTCGGGAATGTAAGCGATGCCGTAGCTGTTGGCGACGACGATCGTGTCGTCGGCGGTGAGTCCGACCAGCCAGAAGAAGCCGATGTCGTTGAGGCGCGACATGTCAGGTGCGTTCAGTGCGGCAGCGATCCGGCGAGCCACGCTCAATGGATCATTGCCGCCCATCTTGCGCTTCAAGGCGCCCGCTGCGGCCGACGAGGCAATCAGGTCGCGTTCGGCGCGAGCTGTGGAGACCGGAATCGGTGCTGCCGCAGCCCCTCCGGGTTGGGCGTTGTTCGTGGCCGCGGGTAGGACGGGTGGTCCTGCCGCTGGAGCCACGGGCGCGGCCGGTGGCGGGGTGGCCGGGGCACCGAGTGGCATCGGGGGTGTCGGTGACGCGGGTGGTGCCGCGGGCGCGGACGGTGGCGCGACATTGCCGGTCGGGACAGCAGGATGTGTCGCCGCGGGTGCTGTCGGTGAACTGGCGGCTTGCTCGATGGGAGCGGCCGGCGCAGTGAGTGGTGTCGCGGGTGTCGCATTGCTCAGTGGTGCGGACGGAGGCTGGACTGGTGCCTGCATGCCCGTGGGCTTGGGACCTGTTGCGCCGGTTGCAGATTCAGGTTTGGCAACTTGCGCGGCCTGTGGGGTTTGTGGCCCCTGAGCTGACTGGCCGGTCTGCGGGGATGTGGGGCTGCCCGGAGTGCCGCCTCCGCCGGGGGACGACATGGGTGAGGCGGGTGTGCCGCTGGGGCCGCCAGGGGTAGCGGGTAGGCCGGGCTGTCCGCTCGGACCGGGTGCAACTGGTCCTGCGGGCGCAGGTCCCGTCGGAGCGGTGGGGTGTGAGTTTGGAGGTGAGAGAGGGGCAGATGGTGCTGGTGGCGCGGCGCTGACGTCTTGGCGTCCCCCACCTAGCGGCGCCGCCGGAGGTGGATCACCCGGAGCTGGAGGGTTGACGACTGGCTTTGGTTTTGGTGCTTCGGCTACGGTGTCTTGCCTCCCGCCACCGATTGATGTCGTTTCTGTCTGGCCCGGCAAAGTCGGATTCTGTGGTGTCTCCACTGATCGCGGCGGCGCAGCCGAAGGCACTTGGCGAAGCCCACTAAGCCCAGTCGGGGGAATAGGCGGTTGGCCAGGTGTTGGCGTCGCCGGGGCTGGCTGGTCCCCGGCAGCGGGAAGATGCTGACGAAGCAGTTGATCCACTGCGTTAGCAGGTGGTTTCCACGTGTTAGTCGACGGAACCTGCGCACTCGTGCTTGCTATGACGCCTAGGTTAAGTGCGTGGTATGTGTTGACCACATTGTCGATCGCTTGCTTCCTGCTGTCGGCAGTGTCGTTTGGCTCGTTCGAGGCTTCTATCTCTGCGATCAACTCTTGAGCTTCTCGCACGTTGTTGGTTATGAGCGTCTTCGCGTTCACCACCATGCCGGCGGCGTGGCTGTTCCATGTTGCGGCCGCCACGAGGTAATTCTGCAGTTGGGAGAACGCAACGGCATACGTTCCAGCCTTGCCGCTCGCGGCGCCAGCTGCACTCCCGATCCACACCCCGCCGTCAAATGTCTGATTGCGCTCGCGCGCCCAAGGCTCTGCAGATCTGAAAGTGAGTTCTTGCAGTGCTCGGGTACACGCAGTTGCGCAGTCGTAAAGGGAGTCTTCGTCGACATCAGGCCACGCGCCTGGAGAAAGTAGTCGGTCCGCGTATGGGCCGCCCGGCCGGCCTATGCCCATCGGCTAGCTTCCTGCAGTGTTGCACGCGCCCAACACAATGCCCGGAGTCAGTAGTGCAACCTTGTAGAGGTGGAGGTCCGGTTGCGTATAAGTCGGGATTGCATTTACGAAGGCGCGTTGATATTGGGCTGAGAGCGTTGCGAGGTCTTCGAAAATCGCGTTGCCACTAGTCCTGCCAAGCTTGTCTAGCTCGTCCGCGAGAGATGTCAGAAGCGGCAGTACGGCGTCGTTGGCAGCCTTCTGCTCGGGGGACCATTGGCTCGCTGGTGGATTGGAATCGGTGGCGACCCAAGCCACGATCGCGGGGTTCGTGTCGTTTCTGTCGAGGGCCGCCTTCCAGTCCGAACAGACGGGATTCGGCTGCGAAAGGAATCTAGCTGGCTTGTTTGGGCTGCCGAGTGGCGCAACAGATGTCGGTGGTTGAGCCATCGCGGTCAACGGGGCGCGGGCTGCGGCGGACCCGTACGTGATGGCTTGGCAAATGTGGCTTAAGACTTGGCTGGCTCCGATCGCAGTCAGTGCCAATTGATCGTCGGGTGCCGTGTACAGCGGGATCCGATCCGCGTATGCCCGTGCGTAAGCAATGAACTGTTCGTAGAGTTCGCGCATCACCCTATGAGTTGTCAGCTTCACAAGGGGTACCGTTTGGTCTGCTGCAGCCCGCATGGCCTTCCCCACGGCCTCATACTGCGAGCGCAATTCTGGCCCCCAAACGTCAGCTGGCAAGGATGAGTCGCGCTGCAACCAGCCGCTTGGTTGGCTATTCGCGTAAGTGGTAAGAATCGGCATCCACGGCGCACACGACGGATCCTCGGTGATCACCGATACCGGTCCGGTGTCATTCGCACTGGCGAAATCTGACGCAGGCGCACCGCTCGTTGTCGGTGCGGCAGTTGGTTTTTCAGTCCCGCCGCTGCTTTTCGTGCATGACACCGCAATGACAGCCGTGACGGCGATGACTGCTATCAGCGCGACCGCTCCGATGATCCACTTCGCAAAGCTGCGCTTCGGCGGGGGCGGAGGCGTCTGCGGCCACCCCTGTTGCGGATTCCACTGTGGGCCAGGCTGTCCGCCCGGATAGCCTGGTGGCCATCCAGGGCCCGGCGGTGGGGGCGGCTGAGTCACAACACACTCTCCGGCGACGGGCTGGGCGACGCATGACGGTGTGGATCTTCGGGCGCTCGTTCGGACGGTGTCGTTCCCGGCGCAGCACCGGCCGGCTCCGCCTCGTCGGGAGAATCCTCGCGGCGGTGCTTACCCTCGTGGTGCTTCTCGTCCTCCGACTTGTCTTCTGGCTTCTCGCCGCCGCCAGCCTTGCCGGCAACCTGGCTGACCTGCTCGGCGATCTGCTGCACTCCTTGCATCGCGGTCTGCGGCAGCTGTCCCGCCATGCCCATCACCTGTTGCGGAAGCTGCGCGGCTTGGCTCGCGATCTGCATCGGCACTTGCATCATCTGCCCGAGCTGACCGGCTCCTTGAGACGCTGCGCCGGCCGCACCGGATCCCGATCCGCCGACCCCGGCAGCCACGCCGGACGCGGCACTCGCGGCGCCGCCCCCGCCTGCACCACCGCCACTACCGGAGCCGCCGACCTGAGCAGACAACTTGCTGTGCAACTGGGCGTCTGTCGCCGCGTAGCGCTCGGCAACGGTCTTGATGTTCTGTGCGAACTGATTGGTCTCGGCCTTCAGTAGCGGCAAGCCGGACACGATCGGCGCCAGAAACTGCGGTGCCAAGCTGGCGATCACCGTCGACAGGGGGTCGGATCCGCTCGGTGTGTAGCCCGCCGGTGCCTGTGGGATGGCGTTGGAGGCCGTCAGAAAGTTCTCCCCGGCACGCGCCAACGCGGTCGTGTCGACCTTCAGATTCTCAGGCGCCATGACCGTGCATTCCGTCGGACATCACCCGAACCCCCGAGATCCCCACGACTCGGCACGGCGCCACGGCCTCAAATAGCATCGATATTCCCCTCCGCATGCCTCAGCTAAGACAGTACCCAACCTAGGAGGGGCTTCACTGCACAACATTCCGGCGTCTTCGCAGCTCAACAATGGCTCCACTGGGGCCTCATCTGTTTGCTGCGAATACGCCTACCAGTAAGACGCAGAAGGTGAACGGCACGGCACCGAGCTCATCTGCTCTGCCAGAACAGCATTGGAACGGCTCAATCCGCCTGCGGACGAGTGGCTGCAGGCCGTTGTTTGGGCGCGGGTGTCTCCACCGGCGCTCGCTCGGACGGCACCGCCGAACCGGCCCCGGCCCCGCGCTCGTCAGGCTTGTCGCGCTCCTTGTCGCGATCATCCTTCGATTTCGCTTCAGGACGACGGTCCTTCTTCTCGTCCTCCGCGTCGGGAAGGTCGCCCACCCGTGCTTGGGACGCCTGCTGCACACCCTGCATGATCTGCTGCGGAATCTGCTGCAACCCTTGAGCGAGGCCCTGCAACGGCTGGGCGATCGACTGCGCCATCTGGCCCACCTGCTGACCGACCTGGCCCAGGATCTGCCCCAGCTGTCCGGAGGTATCTCCGGCCGCCGCGCCGCCCGATGGCATCGCGGAACCACCGGGGGAGTCTTTGCCCTCCAACACCTCCGCCGCGGCGGTGAACCGCTGGGCGTCCTGCTCGTCGCCACGGGCATACGCGTCGGCGGCCTTCTGCAGGAGGTCCGAGATAGTGCTTGCCGTCGTCGACGTGGCCCCGAGTGAATCCCGTCGGTTGTTCAGGACACCAGAAAGTGCCATGCTGACCGCTGAGGCGATGGGTCCGTGACTCGTATCGACACCAGCTCCGTCCTCACCGAGGAGACCGGACAGGTTCGCGGCGACATCCGCGTGTGTCTGCGCGAACCTCCGCAAACCGTCGGTCTGTACGTCGAGCGGATCGGTGGTCATCGGCCCCCATTCGAATCGAAGCCAATCCTATTGCTGCGCTTCACCGCCGTCGGGCACCAATTCCTCGACCTGGCGCGCCGCGTCGGCCGCGGCTGCACCGAAACCCAAACCGGACCACTCCTCGGAGACCGCCGCCAGGCCGATGGCGTCGCGCCCAGCCAGCGCACGGGCATGCGATGCCGTCACCCGCGCGAAGACGCACCGAATCGGCAGGCCTTCGAGTGAAACCGCCGCCCGAACATCGCCCAGCCGCACCCCGTCGTGTGCCGCGCGCAACGCCACCGCCGATTGCCCACCGCGGTCGGCCGCGCGAAAGGACTCCCGCGCCGCCCCGACCGCGCCGATGGAATCCTTACGCGCCCAGCAGGTCCATGCTCGTGCCAGGGCGAGCTCAGGTGCGAACAGCATCGACTTCAACCCATGGCGGGACTCCGCCCGCCCCAAAGCCTTTGCCGCCGCGACCGTCGACCCTTGCTGCCCGAGCGTCTGCGCCAACAGCATCCATGCCAGCGGCGTCCACGAATATCCGGTGGGTGCCAAACTGTCTGCGGCCGAACGCAACAGGCCCACGGCGTCGTCCAGTTCGCCGCGAAACGTCAGCACCTCGGCGATCAACAACTGCCCGATCGAATGCCCGGGGCCATCGTCGGCTGTCAGCTCTCGGGCCACCGACTCGGCTTGGTCCAGATCGCCTCCAAACACCGCTGCGAGCACCTGTCCGTAACCGGAGGTGTAGCGCAGCAATCCCGGGTGCCCGGCCGAGACGGCACGTGACGCCAATGAGTCGACCGGTTCGAACTCGCCCATCCGCGCGTGCGCCAGCGCTGCCGCAGACGCCGCCCAGCCGACCGCTTGATCAGTGGCCTCGACAGAAGTCAGCACCGAATCCGACAACTCGCGCGCACGGTGCAGGTCGCCGGCGTTCATCGCGAACGTGCCCAGCAACGCGTCCACCGTGGCGTCGGAGGAGACCCGGCCGCGCAGTGCCCGCAGGAACGCCGTCGCCCGCTCGGGCTCGTCGAGCATCCAGAACTGGTTGGCCGCGCGCGGCAACGCCCACGCCATCAGGTCCGCTTCGTCCAAAGAGGCCGGGTCCACCGCGGCGAGCACCTCGTCTGCATCGCGACCGCGGCCCTGCCACGCCAGGTCCTGTGCCCGCGCCAACAGCGACGACAACGACTCAGCCACCGCCGCAGTGTATGGCCGGCACCCTTCCGTCGGTTACGTTTTCCACCGTGGCCGAAACCCCTTCCTGGGCGGTGTGCGTGTACTGCGCCTCCGGCCCTAAGCACCCGGAACTGCTCAAGCTCGCCACCGACGTGGGTCATGCGATCGCCGACCGCGGTTGGACGCTGGTGTCCGGCGGCGGCAACGTCTCGGCGATGGGGGCGGTCGCCGACGGCGCGCGCCAGCACAGCGGCCGCACCATCGGCGTCATCCCGAAAGCGCTGGTGCACCGCGAACTCGCCGACGTCGAGGCCGACGAACTGATCGTCACCGACACCATGCGGGAGCGTAAGCAGGTCATGGAGGACCGCGCCGACGCGTTCATCGCCCTGCCCGGCGGCATTGGCACGCTCGAAGAATTTTTCGAGGCGTGGACCGCCGGCTACCTCGGCATGCACCACAAGCCGATCGTCATGCTCGACCCGTTCGGACATTACGACGGCCTGCTCACCTGGCTGCGCAGTCTCGTCGACACCGGATACGTCGGAGACACCGCCCTGGATCGGTTGGTCGTGGTTAACAACGTCGACGAGGCGATGGCCGCATGTGCCCCCGGTGAGATCCCTCACTAGGGTTGACGCTCATGAGTGACGACACATCCCGCGCCAGCGTCGGACTGCTTGACATCGCCACCCAACTGCCAGGGGTTCTGGCTGACGCCCCCGCCATCGTGCGTGGGCTCGTCACCGGGTTCGGAGCGCGGCCGACGGCCAAGACCTCGATCGGCAAGGTCTTCCAGGACCGAGCCGCCCAGCACGCGGACAAGGTGTTCCTCAAGTTCGAGGACCAGCAGTTCACCTATCGGCAAGCCAACGAGACCGTCAACCGGTACGCCGCGGTGCTGGCCGCCAAGGGCGTGGGCCACGGCGACGTCGTCGGCATCATGCTGCGCAACTCGCCGGACGCCGTGCTGCTCATGCTGGCCACCGTCAAGTGCGGTGCCGTCGCGGGCATGCTCAACTACCACCAGCGCGGCGACGTGCTGGCGCACAGCTTCGGCCTGCTCAAGGCGAAGGCCGTGATCGCCGAGAACGACCTGATCGACCCGATCGGCGAGAGCGGCGCCGAACCCGAAGGCCTGCTGACCGTCGACGATCTGCGGCAGCTGTCGCTCACCGCGCCGACCACCAACCCGGCGGTCACCTCGGCGGTACTGGCCAAGGACAAGGCCTTCTACATCTTCACCTCGGGCACCACCGGGCTGCCCAAGGCCAGCGTCATGACCCACTACCGGTGGCTGCGCGCACTGGCCGGCTTCGGGGGCCTCGGACTGCGTCTGAACAGCAGCGACACCCTGTACTGCTGCCTGCCGCTCTATCACAACAATGCGTTGACGGTGGCCACCGGATCGGCCATCAATGCGGGCGCCGCACTGGCCCTGGGCAAGTCGTTCTCGGCATCGCGGTTCTGGGATGACGTCATCCGCTACGAAGCGACCTCGTTCGTCTACATCGGCGAGATCTGCGGCTATCTGCTCAACCAGCCGCCCAAGCCGACCGATCGGCAGCACAAGATCCGCGTCATCGGCGGCAACGGGTTGCGCCCTGCCATCTGGGACGAGTTCACCAAGCGATTCGGCATCCCGCGGGTCTGCGAGTTCTACGCCGCCAGCGAGGGCAACACCGCCTTCCTCAACGTCTTCAACCTGGACAAGACCACCGGCATCTGCCCCAGCCCCGTCGCCTTCGTCGAATACGACCTGGACACCGGCGAACCGGCCCGCGGCAACGACGGCAAGCTGCGCAAGGTCAAGCGCGGACAGCCGGGCCTGTTGCTGAGCAAGGTGTCCAGTTTCCAGCCCTTCGACGGCTACACCGACAAATCCGCCAGCGAGAAGAAGCTCGTGCGCAACGCCTTCAAGGACGGTGACGTCTGGTTCAACACCGGCGACTTGATGCGCTCGCAGGGCTTCGGCCACGCCGCGTTCGCCGACCGGCTCGGCGACACCTTCCGCTGGAAGGGCGAGAACGTCGCCACCACCCAGGTGGAAGCCGCGATCTCCGCCGACAAGCAGATCGAGGAGGCGACAGTCTTCGGCGTCGAGGTGCCCGGCTGCGGCGGTCGCGCCGGCATGGTTGCCGTGCAGATGAAAGAGGGCATCGAGTTCGACGGCGCCGCCCTGGCCAAAGCCGCCTACGCGAGCCTGCCGACCTACGCGGTGCCGCTGTTCGTGCGCGTGGTCAAGGAACTCGCACACACCTCGACGTTCAAGAGCCAGAAGGTCGAGCTGCGCAAGCAGGGCTTCGGATCCGACATCGACGACCCGATCTTCGTGCTCGCCGGCCGTGAGGAAGGCTACGTGCCGTTCTACGACGGCTACACCGACGAGGTGAAGGACGGCAAGCGCCCCAAGTCGTAGCGACTTGTGCACGTGCACCGGCGGTTGGCGCCGCTGAACGTGCACAAATCGCCACGACGCTAGCCTGGGGGCGTGCAGTCGACTTTCCTGGGCCGCCCGGTCGCCGGCGACCGGGCCATGATCATGGCCATCGTCAACCGCACCCCGGACTCCTTCTACGACCGCGGCGCCACCTTCGATGACCAGGACGCAAAAGACGCCGCACATCGCGTCATCGCCGACGGTGCCGACGTCATCGACGTCGGCGGGGTGAAAGCGGGCCCCGGCAGCACCGTCGATGCCGACGAGGAGATCGCCCGTGTCGTTCCGTTCATCGAGTGGCTGCGCGGCGCGTATCCGGATCAGCTCATCAGCGTCGACACCTGGCGGGCCAGCGTCGCCAAGCAGGCCTGTGCTGCCGGTGCGGACCTGATCAACGACACCTGGGCCGGGGCCGACCCGGGCCTGCCCGAGGTGGCCGCCGAGTTCGGGGCGGGGCTGGTGTGTTCACACACCGGCGGCGCCGTCCCGCGCACCCGCCCGTTCCGGGTCAACTACGGGATCACCGAACACGGTGTCGTGGACGCGGTCATCGCCGAGGTGACCGCGGCCGCCGAGCATGCGGTGGCGGTCGGCGTCGGCAAAGACGCCATCCTGATCGATCCGACCCACGATTTCGGCAAAAACACTTACCACGGCCTTAGTTTGTTGCGCCATGTAAAAGATCTTGTAAATACGGGATGGCCGGTCCTGATGGCCCTCAGTAACAAGGATTTCGTCGGGGAGACTCTGGGTGTGGGCCTCACCGAACGTCTGGAGGGGACACTGGCGGCGACCGCCCTGGCGGCCGCCGACGGTGCCGCGATGTTCCGGGTACATGAGGTGGGACCCACTCGGCGCGTGCTGGAAATGGTCGCGTCGATCCAAGGGGAGCGTCCACCGACGCGGACCGTGAGGGGACTGGCATGACGCTAACGCCTGAGATGGCCACCGGAATCAACGGCCACCCGTGGCTCACCGATCACAGCTGGAGTCGACCCATGTGGACGATCGCCGAACTGGAAGCCGCCAAAGCCGGCCGCACGGTCTCGGTGGTGCTACCGGCACTGAACGAGGAGGACACCGTCGGCTCGGTGGTGGAAACCATCGCGCCGCTGCTCGGCGGGCTGGTCGACGAGCTGATCGTGCTGGACTCCGGGTCCACCGATGACACCGAGATCCGGGCCGTCGCCGCGGGCGCCCGGGTGATCAGCCGCGAGACCGCGCTGCCGGAGGTCGAACCGCAACCCGGCAAAGGTGAAGTGTTGTGGCGCTCGCTGGCCGCCGCCACCGGCGACATCATCGCCTTCGTCGACTCCGACCTGATCGATCCCGACCCGATGTTCGTACCCAATCTGCTGGGCCCGCTGCTCACCACGGATGGCGTGCACCTGGTCAAGGGCTTCTACCGGCGCCCGCTCAAGGTCAGCGGCGCCGAGGATGCCAACGGTGGCGGCCGCGTCACCGAATTGGTGGCCCGGCCGCTGCTCGCCGCGTTGCGCCCAGAGCTGACGTGCCTGCTACAGCCCTTGGGTGGCGAGTACGCAGGCACCCGAGAACTGCTCACCTCGGTACCGTTCGCGCCGGGCTACGGGGTCGAGATCGGCCTGCTGATCGACACCTACGACAAGCTGGGGCTGGACGCGATCGCCCAGGTCAATCTCGGGGTGCGGACGCACCGCAACCGCCCGCTGACCGAGCTCGCGGCCATGAGCCGGCAGGTGATCGCCACCCTGCTGTCGCGGTGCGGCATCCCGGACTCCGGCGTCGGGTTGACCCAGTTCTTCGCCGACGGCGACGACTACACCGCCCGCACCTCCTCGGTCAGCCTGGAGGACCGACCGCCGATGAACACGCTGCGCCCCTGACCTTGTCGGTGGGGTAGGGCAAAATCGAGGCGTGACCCTGATCCTGCTCTACCTGGTCGTGCTCGTTCTGGTCGGCGTGGTCTTGTTTGCCCTGGGCAGTGTGCTGTTCGGTCGCGGCGAGTCTCTGCCGCCTCTTCCGCGCGGCACTACTGCCACGGTGCTGCCGGCCTCCGGGGTGACCGGCGCCGATGTCGACTCGGTCAAGCTGACGCAGACCTTCCGCGGCTACAAGACCAGCGAGGTCGACTGGGTACTCGACCGGTTGGGTGCCGAGCTGGATCTGGTGCGCGGCGAATTGGCCGCGGTGCGGGCGGCGCACGGAATCCCCGAGGAGTCTGAACCGATCGAGCATGAGGCGGCGCATGCCCGCGCCGACGAATCGTGAGCGAGTTGCCGGCTGAGGACAACCTGGTCCGGTGTGGCTGGGCGCCAACAGATTCCAAACCGGACTCGGTGCTCTACCGCAACTACCACGACACCGAATGGGGACAGCCGGTACGCGATTCGGCCGCGCTCTTCGAACGGGTCAGCCTGGAGGCCTTCCAGAGTGGGCTGTCCTGGTTGGTCATCCTGCGTAAGCGGGACAACTTCCGTCGGGCGTTCAAGAAGTTCGACGTGGCGAAGGTGGCCCGCTTCACCGAACGCGACGTGGAGCGCCTGCTGACCGACGAGGGCATCGTGCGCAACCGCGCCAAGATCGAGGCCACCATCGCCAATGCCAAGGCCGTCGCGGACCTCGATATCGAGCTGGCCGACCTGTTGTGGTCGTTTGCGCCGGAGTCGCGCATACGCCCCGCCGACATGGCCTCGGTGCCCGCCGTCACGCCCGAGTCCACGGCAATGGCCAAAGAACTCAAGCGCCGCGGGTTCCGTTTTGTCGGGCCGACGACGGCCTACGCCCTGATGCAGGCGACCGGCATGGTGGACGACCACATCGCCTCCTGTTGGGTGCCGGCAGCGACCTGAACCGATCACGGTCCGGTGCCATCGCCGGGTCTTTTCACACCTAAGCGGTTGGATAGGGAACAATAGGGTGAGTTCAGTACCAATCTCGAGCCGGCGACGCCGGCCATGAACGGGTCCGCCCACAGCGGGCCGGCTCACGCGGAGGGAGCACACGATGGCGGCGATGAAGCCCCGGACCGGTGACGGTCCACTGGAAGCGACCAAAGAGGGGCGCGGCATCGTGATGCGAGTACCACTGGAGGGTGGGGGGCGACTGGTCGTCGAACTCACCCCGGATGAGGCCGCCGCACTCGGCGACGAACTCAAAGGCGTGACCAGCTAGACCCCATCAGGACACAGCGCTGACCCCCAGGGTCAGCGCTGTACCTTGCGGTAGATCTCCAGGGTCTGCTCGGCGATATGCGCCCACGAGAACTCCTCGATACAGCGTTGCCGCCCGGCCACTCCGTAGCTGCGCGCGCGCTCGGGTTCGGCCACCAGCGCGTTGACCGCATCCGCGAGACGCTGCTCGAAGAACGCGGTGTCCTTCGCGTCGTAGTGCACCAGCAGGCCCGTGCTGTGGTCGGCTACCACCTCGGGAATGCCCCCGACATCGGACGCGACCACGGCCGTCCCGCACGCCATCGCCTCCAGGTTGACGATGCCCAGCGGTTCGTACACCGAGGGGCATACGAAAACCGATGCTGCGGACAGAATTTCGCGGATCTTGCCGATCGGCAGCATCTCGCGCACCCAGAACACACCGGTACGGCTGCGCGCCAGCTCAGCAACGGCGGCACCGATCTCCGCGGCGATCTCCGGGGTATCCGGCGCTCCCGCGCACAGCACCAGCTGCACATCCGGATCGAACTTGTGGGCCGCGGCGACCAGATGCGCGACGCCCTTCTGCCGGGTGATACGCCCGACGAACGCGACGATCGGCTTGTCCAGGTCGACACCCAGTTCCGCCAGCACGGACTCGCCGGGGACCGGTGGGGCCGGATACCAGACCGTGGTGTCGATGCCGTTGCGCACCACGTGCACCTTCTCGGGATCCAGCGCCGGGTAGGTGCTCAGCACGTCGTTGCGCATCCCTGAGCTGACCGCGACGACCGCGTCGGCGGCCTCGATCGCCGTCTTCTCCACCCACGACGAGACCCGGTAGCCACCGCCGAGTTGCTCAGCCTTCCACGGTCGCAACGGTTCCAGCGAATGTGCCGTCAGCACGTGCGGGACGCCGTACAGCTGCGCGGCCAGGTGTCCGGCCATCCCGGTGTACCAGGTGTGCGAATGCACCACGGTGGCGGTCGCGGCGTTGTTGACCATCACCAGGTCCGCCGACAGTGTGGACAGCGCGGCATTGGCCGACGCGAGTGCCGGGTCGGGCTGGGCGACGATGGCGGTGTCGCGGGGCGCGCCCATGCAGTGCACGTCGACCTCACACAGATGTCTGAGTTGGGTGACGAGTTCGGTGACGTGTACGCCGGCACCGCCGTACACCTCAGGTGGATACTCCCGCGTCATCATCGCCACCCGCATGGTGTGCACGGTAGTGGGCGGCGGTTCGTGGCGCACCGTTGCGGTCAACCTTTTGCGCGCGAGAGCGAAATGTCTTGACCAGCATGCGCCAATAGGGGCGATTGACTGGCTCTGTTGCGGTATCGCCGATAGGTTGGCAAGCATGAGGGAAGCGCCACACGTGCTGGGCATCGTCCTGGCCGGCGGAGAAGGGAAACGCCTCTACCCGTTGACAGCCGACCGTGCCAAACCCGCGGTGCCCTTCGGCGGTTCCTATCGCCTCATCGATTTCGTGCTCTCCAACCTGGTCAATGCCCGATTCCTGCGGATTTGTGTTCTCACGCAATACAAATCGCATTCGCTCGATCGACACATCTCGCAGAACTGGCGGTTGTCCGGTCTGGCCGGCGAATACATCACCCCCGTGCCCGCCCAGCAGCGGCTGGGCCCGCGCTGGTACACCGGCTCGGGTGACGCGATCCTGCAATCGCTGAATCTCATCTATGACGAGGATCCCGACTACGTCGTCGTGTTCGGTGCCGACCACATCTATCGGATGGATCCCGAGCAGATGCTGCGGTTCCACATCGAGAGCGGTGCGGGCGCCACCGTCGCCGGCATCCGGGTGCCGCGCGCCGAGGCATCGGCCTTCGGCTGCATCGACGCCGACGAATCGGGCCGGATCCGAGGTTGGGTGGAGAAGCCGGCCGACCCGCCGGGCACCCCCGACGACCCGGAGCAGACGTTCGTCTCGATGGGCAACTACATCTTCACCACTAAGGTCCTCATCGACGCCATCCGCGCCGACGCCGAGGACGACCACTCCGACCATGACATGGGCGGCGACATCATCCCGCGCTTGGTGTCCGACGGCATGGCCGCTGTCTACGACTTCAACGACAACGAAGTGCCCGGTGCCACCGAGCGCGACCACGGCTACTGGCGTGACGTCGGCACCCTCGACGCGTTCTACGACGCGCACATGGACCTGGTGTCGGTGCACCCGATCTTCAACCTCTACAACAAGCGCTGGCCCATCCGCGGCGGCTCGGAGAACCTGGCACCGGCCAAGTTCGTCAACGGCGGATCCGCCCAGGAATCCGTCGTCGGGGCGGGCAGCATCATTTCCGCGGCCTCCGTGCGCAATTCGGTGCTGTCCTCCAACGTCGCCATCGACGACGGTGCCATCGTCGAGGGCAGCGTGCTGATGCCCGGTGTGCGTATCGGTCGTGGCGCGGTGGTGCGCAGGGCGATTCTGGACAAGAACGTCGTCGTCGGACCCGGCGAGATGGTGGGCGTGGACCTGGACAAGGACCGTGAACGGTTCTCGATCAGTTCCGGGGGAGTGGTGGCTGTGGGGAAGGGCGTCTGGATCTGACCCGGCGTCGCCACCGCCACACCTGGACGATCACCGCGGCCAGCACCACCAGCGCCACCAGGACCAGCGCGGGCACCAGGATGGCGCTGAAAAC
Organism: Mycobacterium sp.; assembly: GCA_023264765.1. GTDB lineage: Bacteria > Actinomycetota > Actinomycetes > Mycobacteriales > Mycobacteriaceae > Mycobacterium. The sequence continues at coordinate 48,907 of JAHFVC010000002.1, forward strand.
CAACCCGACGCTGACGACGTCTTCGGCGGTACTGAGCACCGGCGCGGCCATCCCGGCGGTGCCGATGTTGGCGACGGGCCGCACCGCCGATTTGGTCAGTGACACCACCAGCGCGGTGACCACCCCGATCGCCACCGCCACCCACTGACCGGAACTGGCGAATGCGCCCGGGTCTGTCACGGCCGCGGTCTGCGCCGCGGTGCCCGAGCCGAACACGATGCCGCCGGCGGTGGGCCGCACGAAGGTCTGGATGGTGTCGTTGACGGAATCCAGGGCGGGCACCTTGTCGGCGATCACCTCGACCACCAACAGCACCGCGACGATGAGCAGCACCCAGCCGTTCTCCAGCCATGCCCACCCGGACGGCAGGCTCACCAGGTCGGTGAACCGGGACAGCAGCCCCAGCGCCAGGAGGGGGATGTAGGCGTTCAGCCCCGCCGCGGTGGCCAGCCCGAATCCGGTCAGCAACTCCACGTCGTCAGTATGCGGTGCGCCGCTGCTTGTGGTCGTCGCTATGCGGCCGGTCGTGTGCGGGAACTTTGGGCGTATCGCGAGGACCGCGGCCCTTGCCCGCGATGGTGCTGAGTGCGCGGCGGCAGCGCGGGCACACCGGATTCCCGTTCTTGTCCACGGCCCAGGCCTTGCCGGCACCGGGACATGGCGTTGCGCGGGGACTGGGCATCTCCTGATCCTAAGTCGGCGCCGCGCTCACCAGACATAGGGCACCACGCGGTACGGCACCGCGTGGATGTAGTCGGCGTATCCGGTCAGTTCGGTGCGCAATAAGGACTCCTCGTCGAGGATGCGCAGCACCAGGATCGGCACGGCCAGCGCGGTGACGAGCAGACCCCAGTACGAGTCCAGCGCAAGCGGGGTGCCGAACATCATGATCAGCGCCCCCGCGTACATGGGATGGCGTACCACGCCGTACAGGCCCGTCGAGACCAGCGGTTGCTCGCCCTCGACGCGGATGCTGGCGCCGGCGAAGTTGTTCTGCAGCACCACCACCTGGGCGAGAACCAGACCGATCACCACCAGGACGTTGCCCAGGATGATCATCGCCGTGGGCACGTGGGACCACCCGAAGCGGTGATCCAGCGCGCTCACCACCGTCAGCACCACCACGGAAGCGAACGTCGCCGTGATGATGATCTTCTGCAGCGGTCGCGTCTCGGCAGTGGGGCCGCCGTGCATCCGCCGGGCCAGGGTGGCCGGGTTCTTCACCGCGAGGTAGACGTTGGGCACCAGGGTGGTGGCCATGAACACCGCGATGAAAACCCACGCCTGCCAATAGTTCACTGTGCCCGCGGGCAGGAACAACAGCACGCCGAAGAACACCAGTCCGAAGAATCCGGAGACGACTGCCTGGGCCATGAGCTTCATCGGACGTCCCTGCGCCGGAAGGCGAAGAGCCCCAGTGCGATCAGCGCCGCGTCGATCGCCGACAACCACACCAGCGGGGTCACGGTGAAGGCGCCGGGTCGCGGGATGTGGGTGAACGGTTCCAGATCCAGCAGCAACTGCGGAAAGCCGGACAGCGACCCCAACAGGAACAGCGCGATGAATCCGATCAGCACACCCCATGCCAGCGGCGCGAAACGTGGTGCCAGACCGAACAAGGCGACGGTCACGGCCACCAGCAGCCACACCGCGGGCAGTTGCACCGCCGCGGCGGCCAGCACGACCGCCAGCTTGCCGCCGACATCGCCGGCCGCGGCGCCGTAGGACAGCCCCGCCACCACACCGGCGATCAGCAAGGCACCCGCCGATCCGACGACAGCCGGCAGGAGATGGCTTGCCATCCAACGTGTTCGGCTCACCGCGCCGGCCAGCACCGCCTCGGCGTGCTGGCCGGACTCCTCCTGGTGCAGGCGCAGCGTCAGGGATATCGCGAACGCCGACGTGATCATCGCGAGCATGCTGAATGCCACCGCCACGAACGCCTCTTCCATTGCGGTACTGCCGCCGAGTCGCACGACGACATCACGGGCCACCTCGCTGTTGCCGACCTCGTCGGCGATGCCGTGCACCACACTGCCGATCAGCAACCCGTAGAGACACAGCCCGACGGTCCACAGCAGCAGTGCGCCGCGGTCCAGTCGCAGCGCCAAGCCCACCGGGCCGCTCAGACCGGCACCGGCCGCGGGCGGTCCGGGCCGCTCGGCGAACAGCCCTGCGCCGATGTCGCGGCGAGCCAGCAGTCGGTAGGCCAAGGCGGTCAGCGCGACGCAGAGCACCAGATGCAGCAGCAGCACCCACCAGCGGTCACCGGCGAATGGGCGGACCTGCAGCGACCAGCCCAGCGGGGAGAGCCAACTCAGCGGGCCGCCCGCGATGCCGGACGCGTCGCCGACCGCGCGCAGGGTGAATGCGACCGCGAGGGCGGAAAAGGCTGCGCCACGGGCGAATCGGGCACTCGAGGACAGCTGCGCGGTGACGGCCGCGGCGGCGGTGAACACCAGGCCGGAGGCGGCCAGTGCGGCACCGAAGGCGAGGGATCCGGCCGGCGGGATGTCCAGCGTCAGCAGGCCGGCGGTGGCCAGGACGCCGGTGAGCAGCGCCGCCGAGCCGGTGAGGACCAGTGCCGCGGTGAGGGCGGCGTAACGGCCGATGGCGGTGGAGTCGAGCAGTTCGGTGCGCCCGGATTCCTCGTCGCCCCGGGTGTGCCGGATGACGGTCAGGATGACGGCCACCGCGATCAGCAGGTGGAACATCCCGGCTTTCCACACACCCACCGCTCCGACGGATTCGTTGTAGATGTTGCCGTAGAGGGCGCGTTGCGCTGGGCTGGCCATGATCGTGGCGGCGAACGACGCGCGGTCGGCGGCGGTGGGGTAGACGGCCTCGGTGCTGCCGACGTAGACGGTGGCCACCGGGACCGACAACAGCAGCACCCACAACGGCAGCGTCACCCGGTCACGGCGCAGGTAAAGGCGAAGCAGTCCAACGGTTCCGGTGAAGTTGGACGACCGGACGGGGCGGCGATCCATGACGGCGGTGGTCATGAGTGCACCACGTCGTAGTGCTGCAGGAACAGGTCCTCCAGGGTGGGGGGCTGACTGACCAGGCTGCGCACGCCCGCATCGCCGAGCACCTTGATCACCCGGCCGAGGCTCTCGCTGTCGACCTGTGCGCGCAGGGTCGCTCCGTCGAGGCTGATGTCCTCGACGCCGGGGATGAGGCTGAGATCGCCCGGGTTGCCGATCATCTCGGCGGTGATCGAGGTGCGGGACAGGTGCCGCATCGAATCCAGGGTGCCCGTCTCGACGGTGCGCCCGGCGCGGATGATGGTCAGCCGGTCGCAGAGGGCCTCGGTCTCGGCGAGGATGTGGCTGGACAACAGGACCGTCGTGCCGCGGTCGTTGGCCTCGCGCACGCACTGCTGAAAGATGTTCTCCATCAACGGGTCCAGGCCGCTGCTCGGTTCGTCGAGCAATAGCAGCCGGGCATGCGAAGCGAAGGCGGAGATCAGGGATACTTTCTGCCGGTTGCCCTTCGAGTAGGTGCGGGCCTTCTTCGTCGGATCCAGGGCGAAGCGTTCGATGAGTTCGGCGCGCCGTCCGGCATCGATATCACCGCGCATCCGGGCCAGCAGGTCGATGGTCTCGCCGCCGGTGAGTGACGGCCACAGCGTGACATCACCTGGCACATAGGCGATGTCGCGATGCAGCTCGACGGCGTCCGACCACGGGTCACCACCGAGCAGGCGCACGGTGCCCGCGTCGGCGCGGACCAGGCCCAGAAGCGTGCGGATGGTGGTGGACTTGCCGGCCCCGTTGGGGCCGAGGAATCCGTGCACCTCGCCGGCGGCGACGGTGAGATCGAGTCCGTCCAGGGCTCGCGCCGAGCCGAATTTCTTGACCAGGCCGCGGATTTCGATGGCGTTCTGCGTCATCATGGGTTTCCTTCCGAAGAGGTGACGACCGGCAGTCCTTGTTCGTCTCGGGCGACGAAGGCGTCGTACATCGTGGAGTCGGTGAGCAGCCCCTGGGTGTAGACCTCGAGGGCCGGCAGCACCATTTCCTGCGCGTAGTCGTGCAGCACGGCCTTGACGTCGGTGGGATTCTCGTGCAGCTGCACGTACATCAGGAAGGCGCCGCCGCCGGCCATGGCCAGGAATCTGGCGCGCGCCTTGGGGTTTCGGCTCGGCTTGACGGTGCCGGCGCGAACGCCCTCCTCGATGTACTGCTCCACGTTGTCGAGCATCCTGCGCCACAACTTGTTCGACAGCTCGCCGCCGGTCTGCATGGACCGCACCAGGTAGGCCATCGCGGGTGCGAACGCCTCGATCTCGGCCATCTGGGCGAACCAGCTGGCCGGATCGGTGCTCTGGATGGATTCCGTCTTGGCTTCCAGGATCGATTCGGCGATGAAGTCGTCACACGCCTGGCGCAGCTTGTCCTTGGAACCGAAGTGGTGGATCACCAGACCGGGGCTCACACCCGCCGCGGTGGCGATGGCCCGCACGCTGGTGCCGAAGCCGTGCTGGCCGAACTGTTCGATCGCGGCGTCGCGGATTCGTGCGGCGGCGGTCAGATCATCGACTGAACGCATGTTCAGTAGATTAAACGCGTGTTCAGCTCGCCGTCAAGGGTGGGTTTGGAATGCGCGGTCCGGTGGTACTCCGGGACAGGCTCAGCGTGGAGCCGATTACGCAGAACTCAAGTTCGAACCGGAGGAATCATGGGCGTCGCAGACAAGGCCAGCAACAAGATCGAAGATCTGGGCGGTAAGGCTAAAGAAGCGGTCGGTCGCGCGACCAATGATCAAGGCACCGAGAACGAAGGCAAGGTGGACCAGGCGAAGGCCGGCATCAAGGATGCCGTCGAGAAGGTCAAGGACGTTTTCAACTAAGCCGCCACGCTCGAAGCCAGCCCGCCGGGAACAACCTGACGGGCTGACTTCGTCGAAGGAGGTTTAGTCCCGCGCCGCGGCGAGCAGTCCGTCGCCCAGCGGCACCAGCACGGGGGTGAAGCGCTCGTCCTCGGCGATCAGGCGGGCCGCTTCGCGCACGGCACTCACCTCGGGGTCATTGGCGGTGGCGTCGCCGGCGCGCCCGCCCAGTGCGGCGCGGTGCACGATCACCGCCCCGCCGGGACGCAGCAGCCGGACAGCCTCGGCCACATATAGCGGCTGATCCGTCGGCGCGGCATCGATGAACACCAGGTCATAGGACTCATCGGCCAGCCGGGTCAGCACTTCCTGAGCCCGTCCGCCGATCAACCGGGTGCGCGAGGGTCCCACGCCGGCTTCGGTGAAGGCCTGCTTGGCCAGGCGCTGATGCTCGGGCTCGATGTCGATCGTGGTGAGCACGCCGTCCTCGCGCATCCCGGCGAGGAGCCACAGCCCGCTCACGCCGGCCCCGGTCCCCACTTCCACGACGGCTTTCGCGCCGGTCAGGCGGGCCAACACACTCAGCAGGGCTCCAACGGCGGGGGTGACGGCACCCGCGCCGGAGTCGACGGCGCGTTCGCGCGCCGCGGCGGTGACGTTGTCCTCGGTGATCGACCCCTCGGCGTGCGAGACGATCGCCTGGGCACGGTGCGCGTCGTCGGTGCTGGCCATGCCCGCAGCGTAGAGCGAACCCGGACCCGGCTGCGCAGCGACACGCCCGCCTCGGAGTTCAGGATCACATCGATTTCCGCGAGGTTTTGCCTGGTCGAGTATCGGGTAACAAGCTTTCTCAGGAAGAGTTCAGTTTTCTTCTATGTCTGGCTTATCGCGGTGGGCGAACGTACTGGCATGAACATCGGCGGAAGCTGGCACTCGGGGAATAGCGACATCGACGGTCGCGTTCCCCATGGCACCGAGCAGTCGGCGGAAACGGCCGGCTGTTCCACCGATACGGAGGATCTGACGAACACCACAACGCGCCTGGCCACCCCGGTCTCGATGCCCCATCTGGAGCAGTACGCGGACGATTGGGTTGAACCTTCCGACGAGCTGTCCGGAACGGCTGTCTTCGACGCCACCGGCGACAAAGCCGCCATGCCTTCGTGGGACGAGCTCGTACGCCAGCATGCCGACCGGGTGTACCGGCTGGCCTACCGCTTGTCGGGTAACCAGCAGGACGCCGAGGACCTGACGCAGGAAACCTTCATCCGGGTGTTCCGCTCGGTGCACAACTACCAGGCCGGCACCTTCGAGGGCTGGCTGCACCGCATCACCACGAACCTGTTCCTGGACATGGTCCGCCGCCGCGCCCGCATCCGCATGGAGGCGCTGCCAGAGGACTACGACCGGGTGCCCGCCGAGGATCCCAACCCCGAGCAGATCTTCCATGATTCGCGCTTGGGTCCGGACCTGCAGGCCGCCCTGGACTCGCTGCCGCCGGAGTTCCGCGCCGCCGTCGTCCTGTGCGACATCGAAGGGTTGTCCTACGAGGAGATCGGCGCAACCTTGGGCGTCAAGCTGGGCACCGTGCGCAGCCGCATCCACCGCGGACGCCAGGCGTTACGCGAATATCTGGCGAAGCACCCCGAGACGCTGACGACGTCCGCCTGAGCGTCGTACGTGTGGGGTACAGCTTCCCGCGCTACATTCAAAAGAACAGTGTGCGCGTCTGACGCGATGGCCAGAGAGGAGCTGGGTGATGGGCGACCCCGGGGACGTTTTCCGTCGCGCGTTCTCCTGGTTACCCACCCAGTTCGCTTCGCAGAGCAACGAGCCGGTCGGACCGCGCCGCTTCGGGTCCACCGAACACCTCTCCACCGAGGCCATCGCGGCTTTCGTCGACGGTGAGCTGCGGATGACGGCACACCTGCGCGCGGGCCATCACCTGTCGTTGTGCCCGCAGTGCGCAGCCGAGGTCGACGCCCAGCGGCAGGCGCGCAGTGCTTTGCGGGACTCTTGTCAGATCTCCATTCCCAGTGCGCTTCTGGGCTTGTTGTCCCAGATCCCGCAGGAGAACCCTGTGGACGCGGCAGCCGAGGAGGCGTCTCGGCAGTTGGCCGAGGAGTCGGCTCGGACCCGCCGCAAGCGCCGGTAGATTCAATGCAGCGACAAACAGCTACGTGCGCCGCCGGCGCGCTGGAGCGGAAAGTGATGCACGCGTGACCAATCAGGACCCCTCCGGCGACCGGCCCCGGCTGGCACCGCGCCCGGTCTCGCGTCCCCCGGTCGATCCGGCGGCGCAGCGCGCCTTCGGCCGTCCCGCCGGCTTCGACGGCTCCTTCCTGGCCACGGACAAATACCGGGACCAGGGCGAGTACACCCCCCACGATCAGGCACCCGACAAGGTGCTGGCCGAGGCGTTCGGCCGGCCCTACGCGGGCGGCGACTCGCTGCAGCGCCATCCCGCCGACGCCGGAGCGCTGGACGCCGAACGCGAGGGTGCGGATGGCGCCGGGGCGCCCGATCCCTGGCGTGATCCGGCTGCCGGCGCCGCGCTCGGCGCTCCGGCGGTGACCCACACCGCCCCGGTCGTCGTGGCGGCTCCGCAGGGCAAGCTCGGCGTGCGCGACGTGCTGTTCGGTGGACGGGTGTCGTTCGTCGCCCTGGCCATCCTCGCGATCGTGGCGCTGGTGATCGGTTTCGCCGGTGGCTGGGTGGGTCGCAAGACCGCCGAGGTCGTCGAGGCGTTCACGACGTCCAAGGTGACGTTGGAGACCAACGACAACCAGCAGAGCCCGCCCGGGCGGTTCGCCAAAGTTGCTGCAGCGGTGGCTGATTCGGTAGTCACGATCGAGGCGGTCAGCGACCAGGAAGGCTCGCAGGGTTCCGGCGTCGTCGTCGACGGGCGGGGTTACATCGTGACCAACAACCACGTCATCTCCGAAGCGGCGACCAATCCCAGCAAGTTCAAGATCTCCGTCGTCTTCAACGACGGCAAAGAGGTGCCCGCCAACCTCGTCGGCCGCGACCCCAAAACCGACCTGGCCGTGCTCAAGGTCGACAACGTCGACAACCTGGTGGTCGCGCGGATGGGCGACTCGGACAAGCTGACCGTCGGTGAAGAAGTGATCGCCGCGGGCGCGCCGCTGGGCCTGCGCAGCACGGTCACCCAGGGCATCATCAGCGCGCTGCACCGCCCGGTCCCACTGTCCGGGGAGGGCTCCGATACCGACACCGTCATCGACGGTGTGCAGACCGACGCCTCGATCAACCACGGCAACTCCGGTGGCCCGCTGATCAACATGGACTCCGAGGTCATCGGCATCAACACGGCGGGCAAGTCGCTGTCGGACAGCGCCAGTGGTCTCGGCTTCGCCATCCCGGTCAACGAGGTCAAGGGCACCGTCGCGGCGCTGATCGAGAGCGGCAAGATCTCACATCCGACCCTGGGCCTGAGTGCCCGGTCGGTGAGCAACGATGTCGCCAAGGGCGCGCAGATCGCCAACGTCAAGGCCGGCGGCCCCGCTGAGAAGGCAGGCATCCTGGAGAACGACGTGGTGGTCAAGGTCGGTAACCGTTCGGTCGCCGACGCCGATGAGTTCGTCGTCGCCACCCGCCAGCTCAAGATCGGGCAGGAAGCGCCCATCGAGGTGGTCCGGGACGGCCGGCATGTGACGCTGATGGTCACGCCCACCGGCGACAACCCCA
>JAHFVC010000116.1 GCA_023264765.1 Mycobacterium sp.
GTGGTGGAGCGCCGCGATTCGACGGATACCGGCTGGGTGCGGCCCCCGTCGAGCATCACCGATTCCATGGGGGCGATATCGCCGCCGTCGATGTCGGCGGGATCCCAGCCCGGCGCCATGGTGGGTCCGCTGTACGCGGACAGGTCGACCTGCACCGCGGTCACGGCGGTGCCGCTGCGCTTGACCTGATCGGCCAGGTCGCTGATCCGGGCCGCGCCTTTGTACCAGGTGGGCTTGCCCGCGGGAGCCGCCGACAGCGTCTGGTCGCCGCCGCCGTGCAGCACCACCACGCCGGGGGTGGGGCCCGCGAGCACGGTGGTGGTCAACGTCGCGTCGCGGTCCAGCGTGGCCAACGCGGCCACGGTGGTGAGCACCTTGTTGGTCGACGCGGGCAGCATCGGGATGGTGGCGCCCTGGGTCCAGAGTTCGGCCCCGGTGCCGGCATCGGTCACCCGGCCGGTCAGCGCACCCAGATTGGGGTCGGCCAGGGGCCCGGCCAGGGCAGCGGCCAGGCCCGACGCCGACGGTTCGGCGGTGTCGGCGCCCAGGGCCTGCACGCCCGGGGCAGCGGTCGCGGCCGCCGGTTGCGGCCGGATCGCGTCGTCGTTGCGGGCCGAGGTGTCGCCCGAGGTCATCAGCGCGGCGACCCCGACGACGGCAGCGACGAGCACCAGTACCACCAAGCCGATCACCAGGTGGGTGGATCGGCGCCACCGAGCGGGCCGCATATAGAGCAGGGTATCGGTACCTCTAGGGTGGACCCGCGTCGTCAGGTGGCGACCCACAGACACCCAGTCCCTTGGAGGAGCCTTGAGCGTGCAGTTCGACGTCGTCATCGAGATCCCCAAGGGATCGCGCAACAAGTACGAGGTGGACCACGAGACCGGTCGCGTCAAGCTGGACCGCTACCTCTACACCCCCATGGGCTACCCCACCGACTACGGGTTCTTCGAGAACACCCTGGGCGAGGACGGCGATCCGCTGGACGCACTGGTGCTGCTGCCGGAGTCGGTGTTCCCCGGCGCGATCGTCGAGGCCCGGCCCGTCGCGATGTTCCAGATGACCGACGAAGCCGGCGGCGACGACAAGGTGCTGTGCGTGCCCGCGGGCGACCCGCGCTGGGACCACATCCAGGATCTCGGTGATGTGTCGTCCTTCGAGCTGGACGCCATCAAGCACTTCTTCGTGCACTACAAGGACCTGGAGCCGGGCAAGTTCGTCAAGGCCGCCGACTGGGCCGGACGCGAGGCCGCCGAGGCCGAACTCGTGCGTTCGGTCGAACGTTTCAAGAGCTCGGGCGCGCACTGATCTTTCGCCCGCGAAAGTGATTTAGCACTGCCGTAACACGCGGTAACGCTGCCGTGCTTTCGGCCTTCGATCATTGGCCTTGTGCTGATGCATCAAGGGATCGGCCTGGACGCGTTCAACGTGTTACCCGAACGCAAGGCGGTACACGCGCTCTACGAGTGCTGTCACAGCGTCACCATGGCCGGGGATCTGGCCAAGGGACGTGCCTACGGCAACCACGACGCCCTGTTCCGGCGGGCCGACGCGTTGCTCTTCGCCCTGTCCGAGCAGTCCATCGACGCGATCCTGCAGGCCTACCCCTGCGCGGTGAAGCCCTGCGACGACAGCGAGCGGGACGCGTTGCGGATCGCTGAGCAGAGCTACCGCGACAGGTTCGGCTTCGACTATGTGATGTACGTCGCGGGCCTGTGCGCACCGGACGTGCTCACCACCATCGCCGACCGTATGCACCACGACGTCGAGACCGAGCGCAAAGTGGTGTGCAACGAATTGGCCAAGATCAACCGGACCCGGTTGGAGCGGATGCTCGGCCCGGAGGGCGGCTTCTACAACTGGTAACTAGGCTCACCTGGTGAGCAGTAGTACCCCTCCCCACTTCCTGGCATTTCCCGATCTGGCCTCTCGTGCCGCAGGCGGCGCGGTCGTCTGGGCCAATGACGATGTGTTCGCCGAGAAGGAGAACCTGATCACCCCCGCCGCGGCCGAGTTCCGGCCCGCGACGTTCGGGCACAAGGGGCAGATCTACGACGGGTGGGAGACGCGCCGTCGGCGCGGCGCCACCCCCGACTCCTCCGATGCGGCGATCGTGCGGCTCGGGGTACCCGGTGTGGTGCGCGGCGTGGTCGTCGACACGGCCTGGTTCACCGGCAACTACCCGCCACACATCTCGGTCGAGGCCGCCAATGTGGCGGGCCATCCCTCGGTCGAGGAATTGGTGCACAAGACCGAGTGGACGCCCATCGTGGAGCGTAGCGCGGCCAACGGCGACACCCGAAATCCGTTCCCCGTCAAGTCGACCCGACGCTGGACGCATGTGCGGCTGTCGATGTACCCCGACGGCGGCATCGCCCGGTTCCGGGTGCACGGCGAGGGTCTGCTCGACCCCCGATTCGCCGAGGGGCTGCCGCTGGATCTGGCGGCACTGGAGAACGGCGGCCGGATCACGGCCTGCTCCAACATGTTCTACAGCTCGCCGAACAACCTGCTGCTGCCCGGCACCCCGCGGCACATGGGCGAAGGCTGGGAGACCTCGCGCCGGCGCGACGCCGGGAACGACTGGGTGCAGGTGCATCTGGCCAGCCAGGGCGTGCTGGCGGCTGCCGAACTGGACACCTCCTACTTCGTCGGCAACGCCCCGGGGTGGGCGCGGCTGTCGGGGCGCGACGGTGACGGCGACTGGTTCGAGGTGCTGCCACGCACCGAACTCCAGCCCGATACCCGGCACCGGTTCCTGATCAGCGACGACCGGCCGGTGACCGAGGCGCGCCTGGACATCTACCCCGATGGCGGGATGGCTCGGGTTCGACTGTTCGGGCGACTGACTTCACAAGGGCTGCAACGGGTTGAGCAGATCTGGTCAGCCAGCTCCTGACACCACATTGCGCAGCGGTTCGCCGCGGTGCAGCCTGCCGATGTTGGCGGCGATGTCATCGACGCGGCCCGCGAACGTGTCCGAGGTGACCCCCGAGGAGTGCGGGGTCATCAGGATGTTGGCCAGCTCGTGGAACGGGAGATCGCCGGGCGCGCCACCGCCTCCCGGGGTCGGATAGCGGTACCAGACGTCGACGGCCGCGGCACGGATGTGCCGGTGCAGCAGCGCCTCGTAGAGCGCCCGCTCGTCGACCAGCGGCCCGCGGCCCACATTGATCAGTACCCCTTCGGGACCCAGCGCCCTCAGTTGCGCGGCACCGATCATGCCGGCCGTCCGGGCGGTGAGCGGGGCGGACACGACGACGACGTCGGATTCACCCATCAGGCGGTCCAGTGACGCGGTCGGCGCTGCCCAGTCCAGTCCGTGCGCGGGGTCGACCCGACCCGATCCGGTGACCGCAGCACCGGTGCATCCCAATGCGCGCAACAGCTCCCAGGACCGTTGACCGATGTGCCCGAAACCGACGAAGCCGACCCGGGCGCCACCGAGGCTGGGCAACTGGGCGATGGCATCGTCGTAGACCGAGGTGGCCCACACCTGGCGCCGCAGTGCACGATCCTGGGCCAGGAAGTCCCGGCGCAGGACGATGGCGGCGCTGAGCACGTACTCGGCGATCGAACGCTCGTGATGAAAGGTGTTGGCCACCAGTACGTCTGGGCCCAGCGCCGCGAAATTGACCCGGTCGGTGCCGGCGCCCGCGACGTGGATGAGCCGCAGCTTCTCGGCCACCTCGGCCATCTCGGCGGTGAACCGGCCGCCGACGAAGGCCTCGGCCGTGCGCAACGCGGCGTCGTCCCCCCACACCACCCTCACATCGGGTGGCAGCGCGGCCTCGAGACGACGTCGGTGCGGCACCAGGTTGCGGTCGGCGACCAGAATCTGCATGGTCACAGACTCCGTTGCAGTGCAGGGCGTTTGCTGTCGAACGTCCAGCCGGGAATCAGGTACTGCATGGCCACCGCGTCATCGCGGGCACCGAGCCCCTCGGCGAGGTACAGCTCGTGCGCGGCGGCGACACGGTCCTCGTCGAGTTCGACACCCAGGCCGGGTTTGTCGGGGACGTCGAGGTAGCCGTCGACGATCTCGTACGGCGCCTTGGTGATGCGCTGCCCGTCCTGCCAGATCCAGTGCGTGTCGATGGCGGTGATGTCGCCGGGAGCCGCCGCGGCGACGTGGGTGAACATCGCCAGCGAGACGTCGAAATGGTTGTTGGAGTGCGAACCCCAGGTCAGCCCCCAGGCATTGCAGAGCTGCGCGACGCGCACCGATCCGTTCATCGTCCAGAAGTGTGGGTCCGCGAGCGGGATGTCGACCGCGCCGGCGCGGATGGCATGGCCCATCTCACGCCAATCCGTGGCGATCATGTTGGTCGCGGTCGGTAACCCGGTGGCGCGCTTGAATTCGGCCATCACCTCGCGGCCGGAGAATCCACCCTCGGGTCCCACCGGGTCCTCGGCGTAGGCGAGCACGCCGGTCAGTTCCCGGCAGGTGGTGATGGCGTCGGCCAGCAGCCAGCCACCGTTGGGGTCCAAGGTGATCCGCGCGTCCGGGAACCGGTCGGCCAGCGCGATCACGGCCTTGGCCTCGTCGGCTGCGGGCAGCACCCCGCCCTTGAGCTTGAAGTCACGGAATCCGTACCGCTCGCGGGCGGCTTCGGCCAGCCGGACGACGGCTTCCGGGGTCATCGCCTCCTCGTGCCGGATGCGCAGCCAGTCCTGGGTGCCGGCATCCTCGTCCGACGGTGCCCGGTATGGGAGATCGGTGCGGGTGCGGTCGCCGACGAAGAACAGGTAACCCAGCGCCTGCACCCGGGTGCGCTGCCGGCCGTCGCCCAGCAGCGCCGCCACCGGCACCCCGAGGTACTGACCCAGGACGTCGAGCAGGGCGGATTCGACAGCGGTGACGGCGTGCACGGTCACCCGCAGGTCGAAGGTCTGGGCGCCACGCCCGCCCGCGTCGCGGCCGGCGAACTCACGCCGGATATCCGCGAGTACGGCGTGGTAGTCGCCGATGCTGCGGCCCTCCACGAGCGGGCGCGCGTCTTCCAGGGTGCGTTGGATCGCCGCTCCGCCGGGCACCTCGCCGACACCGGTGTTGCCCTCGGAGTCCTTGACGATCAGCAGGTTCCGGGTGAAGTAGGGTCCGTGCGCACCGCTCAGGTTGAGCAGCATGCTGTCGTGCCCGGCGATCGGGACGACCCGCATCTCGGCGATGACCGGGGTTGCCTGTGTACTCATGAATTCACTCTCTCTGCTACCGGCCGCAGCACACGGCTCACCTTGTCCCCGACCGCGCACAACGCCTCGATGAGGTCGGACTCGCGCTCCGGGGTCGACCGCGCGATCGGGACCGACACGCTGATCGCGTCCTGAGCCGGCCTGCTATAGCGCAACGGCACCGCGAAACACCGCACCCCCGAGGTGTTCTCCTCGTCGTCGGTGGCGTATCCGCGGACCCGCGCGAGCTCCAGGGCCTCCTCCAGCTCCGCGCGGTCGGTCACCGTTCGCGGCGTCAGTGCCCCCAGTTCGACCGGGAGGTGGCTTTCCCGTTCGGCGCCGACGCGTTCGGCCAGCAGCACCTTGCCCAGGGCCGTCGCATGGGCGGGCAGCCGGCGGCCGACCCGGTTGGTGGTGCGCTGGTATTGGCGGGACTCGCGGGTGGCGAGGTAGACGATGTCGCAGCCGTCCAGCCGGCCGAGATGGAAGGTCTCGTCCCAGATGCCGCGCAGCTCGTCCAGGAACGGGGTGATGCTCGGCAGGTAAGGGTCGGTGTCCAGGTAGCTGGTCCCGACCAGCAGGGCACGAATTCCGATGCTGTACAGGGTGCCCGAGTCGTCACAGCGCACCCAGCCCTGTGCGATGAGGGTGCGCAGCAGGGCGTGCGCACTGCTGCGCGGCATGTCCAGTGCGGCACTGACATCGCGGATGCGGGCGGGCTGGTCCTGCCGGTCGGCCAGATACTCCAGCAGCTCGACGGTGCGCGCCGCGGACTTCACGCCCGACGAGATCCTGCGTACGGTGGGTTCGCTCATATCAATCCCATCTGCTGGACGACGAGGACGACCGCGCCGATGGCCGAGGCGGTGATGGCCGTCCACCTCTGCCGTTGCGGGTTCAGAAGCCGGTTCGCATACCGCGACAACACATATCCACCGACGGTGGCCGGTACCAGCAGCGCGCACGCGACCAGGGTGTGCCGGTCCACGGCGCCGGTGACGGTCAGCATCGTCAGTGACATCAACGATCCGATCAGGAAGAAGCCGGCCATCGTGCCGCGCAACCGGGGGCCGCTGCTGCGCTGCCACACCAGCGCCATCGGCGGGCCGCCGATGGACGTCGCGGTGCCGAGTACCCCCGAGGTCGCGCCGGCCAACACCAGATTTCGCCGCCGCGGTGCGGGGATCCAGCCGAAGCTGGTCACGGCCACCCCGCCGAGCACCACCGCGGCGATCAACATCGCCAGCGCCCGTTGGGGTATCGCGGTCAGGATCAGGGCTCCGGCGACCGTACCGGGTACCCGGCCGAGCAACGCCCAGCCGGTGCCGCTGACATCGATCGCGGTGCGCTCACGTAGCACCACCATCAGCGTGACCACCGCGGCGAGCATGATCAGGGTGCCCGGGATGAGGCCCGGGTCGACCAGCGCGACGACGGGGGCGGCCAGCATGCCCAGTCCGAAACCGATCGAGGCCTGCAAACAGGACGCGATGAGCACTGCGATCGCGATGATCGCGTAGCCCCAGCCACTCATGCGCTGTGCGACAGTGCCGTGGCGGCGCCCAACGGGTGATGGCATTCGGCGGAATGCCCGGACACCCTCAGGTCCAGCGCCCGCGGCGGGCTCTGCTGCGCGCAGATCTCGGTGGCGTGGGCGCACCGGGTTCGGAACCGGCAGCCCGACGGCGGGTTCAGCGGCGAGGGCACCTCACCCTTGAGCAGGATGCGCTCACCACGTTGTGCCGCATGTAGTTTCGGCGCAGCCGACATCAGCGCGGCGGTGTAGGGATGTTCGGGATGATCGAACACCGCTTCGGTGGGGCCGGTCTCGATGATCCGGCCGAGGTACATCACGGTCACCCGGTCGGCGACGTGGCGTACCACCGAGAGGTCATGCGAGATGAACACGTAGGAGATCTTCAGTTCCTGCTGCAGATCGTTGAGCAGATTGAGCACCTGGGCCTGCACCGAGAGATCCAGCGCGGAGACGGGTTCGTCGCAGATGATGACGTCGGGGTTGAGCGCGAGTGCGCGCGCGATGCCGATCCGCTGGCGCTGGCCACCGGAGAATTCCTGCGGATACTTTCCGAACGCCTTGGGGCCCAACCCGACCATGTCGAGCAGCCCCCGCACCCGCATGTCGCGGTCCTTGCGGGACGCGTACAGCGTCTTGTGGGTGCGCCAGGGTTCGGCGATGATCTCGGCCGCCGTCATCCGCGCGTTCAACGAGGCGTACGGATCCTGGAAGACCATCTGCACCCGCCGCCGAAACTTGAGCAGGTCCTTGCCGCGCAGCGCGTACGGGTCGATGCCGTCGAAGCTGACCGCGCCGGCGTCGGGCCGTTCCAGCATCATCAGGGTGCGTGCCAGGGTGGACTTACCACAGCCGGATTCGCCCACCAGGCCCAGTGTTTCGCCGCGGCCGAGGGTCAGGTCGATCCCATCGAGGGCACGCAGCGACTTTCCGCCGCCCACCCGGAAACTCTTGGACAGCCCGCGCACGGACAGCAGTTCTTCAGGCATTGTTGACCTCCTGCGGGAAGTGACATGCGGATGTGCGGCCCGACCCGACCGAGGCGAGCGTCGGCCTGGTCTCGCGGCACAGATCGCGTGCCAGCGGGCAACGATCTTGGTAAACACAGCCTTTGGGGACGGAGTGTAGGTCCGGCGGCGCACCGCCGATGGACTTCAGCTCGGCACCTCGTTCGGCGCTCACCGGGACGGAATCCAGCAGGCCCTTGGTGTAGGGATGTTTGGGGTCGGCGAACACCTCGGACACCCGGCCCGTCTCGACGACGTTGCCGGCGTACATCACCGCGACGCGGTCGGCTTCCTCGGCGACCAGCGCCAGGTCGTGGGTGATCAGCACGACGGCCATGTCGTTTTCGGCCCGCAGGCTCTTCAGCAGCGCCATGATCTGCGCCTGTACCGTCACATCGAGTGCCGTCGTGGGTTCGTCGGCGATCAGCACCCGGGGGTTGAGCGCCACGGCCATGGCGATGAGCAGCCGCTGGCGCATGCCGCCGGAGAACTGGTGCGGGTAGGAATCGACCCGCTCCTCCGGCTGCGGGATGCCCACCCGGGTCATCAGTTCGATGGCTTTGCGCTTGGCCTCTTTGGCCTTCATCCCGTGATGGATACGGAACGGCTCGGCCAGCTGGGTGCCGACGGTGTAGAGCGGGTTGAGCGCCGTGAGCGCATCCTGGAAGACGATGGCCAGTTCCGGTCCCGCCAGTTTGCGCCGCGTCTTGCGGTCGGCGGCCAGCAGGTCCACACCCGCCAGGGTCGCCGAGCCGTCGACCACCTCGGCGACCGGTTCGAGCAGGCCGACCAGCGCAGTGGCCGTCATCGACTTGCCGCACCCCGATTCGCCGAGCAGTGCCAGGGTTTCGCCGCTGCGGGCGGCGAAGGACACATGGTCGACGGCACGCACGGTGCCGGTGATGGTGCGGATGTCGACGGTCAGCCCGTCGACCCGCAGGGCGGGGTCGGCATCGAGGCGGTCGGCGGTGGGGTGTTCGGCGACAGCAGTCATTTACAGGACCTTTCCGGTCTTGGCGAAGCGAGACAGGCGTTTTCCCCTGGGCGAGCGAAGCGACGGGAAACGCTTCGGAACGGTGAGCCGCCACCGCTGAGCGGGGTCGGTGGCGATGCGGGCCCAGGCGGCCAGGATGGTCGCCGAGACGGTGGTGATGACGATGGCCAGCCCGGGGAAGAAGGACAACCACCAGGCCGTGTGCAGGTAGGTGCGGCCCTGGGCGACCATCAGGCCCCAGCTGACGTCCGGGGGCTGGATGCCGATGCCCAGGAAACTCAGGGAGCTTTCCGCAAGCATGACGTAGCAGAAGTCCAGGGTGGCAACGGTGAGCAGGGTCGGCAGCACGATCGGGAAGACGTGCCGGGTGATGATCGACGACCCGCTGGCGCCGAATGTCCTTGCGGCGTCCACGAACACCCTGCTGGACAACTCGGCGGACTCGGCCCGTGCGGTGCGCAGGTACACCGGGATGCGCGTGATCGCCAGCACCAGAACGATGTTGGCCGCGCTCGGGGAGAACACGTAAAGCACGACGACAGCGAGTAGCAGCGACGGGAAGCTCATGATGACATCGGCCACCCGCATGGCCAGGGTTTCCCGCCAACCGCGGTAGTAGCCGGCCGCCATACCGATCGCCGAGCCGACCACGGCCGAGATCACGACAGCGGGAATCGCCACCGAAAGGGTTGTCCGGCAGGCGACCACGAGGCGGCCGAGCATGCTGCGACCCAACGGGTCGGTGCCCAGGATGTTGGCCCAGCCGTGGGCCAGGGTGAACGGTGGCTGATTCGAGTTGTCCAGGTCGATGTGGGTGGCCAGGCCACCCATCAGCATCGGACCGAAGACGGCGGTCAGGATCACCAGTCCGAGGACCACGGCGGCGGCCGCGGCAACTCGGTCGTTGACCAGCAGGCGGAACCACAGCGAGCGGGCGGAGGTGGGCTTCACCTCCGGTTCACCGACGATGGCGGTGGTGGGTTTGACCGGTACCAGGTCGATTTGAGTCATGGTCAGACCTTTGCGGGTTCGCGGACGCGCGCGTCGAGCAGCGCGTAACAGGCGTCGATGAGGATGTTGAGTGCGAAGATGCTGACCGCGGTGAGAAGTACCGCGGCCTGCAGCACCGCAAAGTCGCGTTGCAGGATCGCGTCGATCATCAGCTTGCCGATGCCCGGCCAGCCGAAGACGGTCTCGACCACCACCGCACCGTTGATGAGGCCGACGGCCAGATCGCCGGCGACGGTGAGGGCGGGTGCGGCGGCGTTGCGCAGCGCGTGATGGGTGACCACGCGAAAGTCGCCGGCGCCCTTGCTGCGTGCCAACCGGACGTAGGGCGCCGACAGTGCCGAAACCATGGCGCCGCGGACCACCTGGGTGAGCACGCCGAGCGGCCGGATCATCAAGGTGGCGATCGGCAGGATCCAGGACAGCAGGCCGGCGTCGGTACCCGAGGTCGGCAGCACGCCGAGCAGAACGGCGAACAACCACACCCCGGTGATGGCGAACCAGAAATCCGGGATGCTGGCCGCGGTCATGGACAGCAGGCTGGAGAACCGGTCGGCCAGCGAGTTGGGCCGGTATGCGGCCCAGCATCCGATGATCACCGCGCCGACGATCGCGAGCGCCATGGTGGTCACCGCGAGCTGAAGAGTGGCCGGGAAGGCCCGCAGTGCCATCTCCGAGGCTGATTCTCCGGTGCGTAGCGAGGTGCCGAAGTCAAGGTGCACAACACCTTTGAAGTAGTCCAGCAGCTGCGCGATCATGGGCCGGTCGAACCCGTGCGACTGCGCGAACGCCTCGCGCTGGGCCGCGGTGGCCGATTCCGGCAGGTAGAGGTTGGTGGGGTCACCGGTGAGCCGGGCCAGCAGGAACACCCCGAGCAACACGATGACGAGCGGGATGGTGCTGGTGTACATCCGGCGCCGGACGAAGGAGAACATCGGGCTCAGCTCCTGTCGGACTGGTCGGAGCCGTTGCCGGCCGCGGTCATCTCGGCCAGGCGCATCTCGTCACCGGTGGCGGAGTTCGGGGTGTAGTCCACGCGGGGGGACTTGCCGAGAATCCCCTTCATGTGGGCGATGTAGGCGAATTGCATGATCTGCTGGGGCTCCTCGGCGAACAGCTTGGCGAACGCGTCCTGGCGGGCCTGACCGGTGAGGGCCTCCGCGGCTTTGATCTGTGCGTCGAATTCTGCTGTGCCATAAGCGCTCTGCGGACCCTCGGCCAGCATGTACTGATCCATCGTGAACGCGGCGTCACCGGCCTGGTTGCCGTGCTGGATCATCAACAGGTAGGGCCCGGTGTTCGCGGGGAACGGCCGCAGCTGGTACTGCAGCTGGCCGGCGGTGTCCATCATCTCGATCTTGACGTTGAGCCCGATCTCGGCGAACTCGCTCTGCAGCACCTCGATGGTCTCGGCGATCTTCGGGAACTGGGCGGTGCGCCCGATCAACCGGATCTGCCGGTCCACCGGAACCCCGTCGGCCTTGGCCTCGGCGGCCAGCGCCTTGGCCTTGTCGGTGTCGTGCGGCCACAGCTGCAATTGGTCGTTGTAGCCGACCACGCCCTTCGGGATCAGCTGCGAGGCCGGTTCGCCGAGTCCGCGGAACAGTGCCTTGACGATGCCGGTCCGGTTCACGGCGTAATTGATGGCTTGGCGCACCCGGATGTCGGACAGCGGCGCCTCGCCGGCCTGCATGCGCAGGGCGGTGGTCTCGTTGTTCTGGAACGGGACGCCCAGGTCGCCGGCGCCGTCCTCGGGTCCGAGCGATGTTGCGATGTCGGCCTCGTCGTTGGTGATCATCGCGGCCCGCACACTGCCCTCGCTGCGCCACTGATATTCGGCTCGCTCGAAGGCCGGCTTGGCGCCCCAGTAGCGGTCGTTGCGGGCCAGGGTCAGCTTCTGGCCGTACTCCCAGTCGGCGATGGCGTAGGGACCGGTGCCGATGGGTTCGCGCACCTTCTCTGTCATGCTGGTTCCGCGCGGGACGATCTCCACGAACGAGATGCGCAGCGGCAGAATCGGATCCGGCTTCTCGGTGGAGACGGTCAGGGTGTCGTCGTTGGGGGTGGCGAGCTTCAGCTTCTCGTCGCCGAACACGTATCCGTCGACGTTGCACTGCAGGTCGGAGTTGACGGCCCGGTCGATCGCGAAGGCCGCGTCGGCCGCGGTGAACGGTGCACCATTGGAGAAGGTGACCCCGTGCCGGATGTCGAAGGTCCACTCGGTGGGCGAGCTCTGGCGCCAGCCCGTGGACAGCAGGGGCTGCAGTTCGCCGGTGTCGGGCTCGCGCTCGATGAGCGGTTCGGTGATGTTGGACCGCACGACGATGCCCGTCGACGTCAGCGAGCTCTCGCAGGGTTCCAGCGTGGGCGGTTCCTGGGAGATGACGAGGCGCAGGGTGTTCGCGTCATATCCGCCGTGGCCTGAGTTGGCGACGGTGCACCCGCCGGTCAGCAGGACCGCGCCCGTCAAGGCGAGCGCGGTATGCGCCGCTCGGGCTGTTAGTGCCATCTGATCCTCCGGTTCGGAAAGGGCTGTTCCGCATGTGATGTCCATGTATGTGGACGGAATCTGTGACGGTAGACACACCGTAGGAGCGGCTCTCGAGGCCCGTCAACCCCGGCCAAAAGGGCAAATTGGACGTTTTCGAACGGCTCGGGGCGTCGCCGCTGCGGCCTATTTATGCCGTCTGAACTGGTAGTTCGTGGTCATCGATCGAACTTTGATACCTGCACGGCACAGGGGTTTGCCTTGTTATGCCGGTTCGGCATCAACCCATGCTATTTCCGTGTTGGACAGGTATTCCTGGGCATCCTTAGCGTGGTGAGTGAAAGCGCACCGGACTAGAGAGGTCCAGCCATGCCCAGTTCCGCCCCCGCCACGCCCCGCGTCCTGCAGGTCGGCCCCCTCAAACCGTCGTTGGCAGACACGCTGCACAACAAGTACGACGCCCTGGTCCTGCCCGACGACGCGCCCGAGCGGGCCGAGTTCCTGGCCGCCCACGGCGCCGACGTCACCGCTGTGGTGACCTCGGGGCGCACCGGCGTGGACGCCGCGCTCATGTCGGCGCTGCCGGCACTGGGTGCGGTGGTGAACTTCGGGGTCGGCTACGACACCACCGACATCGATGCCGCGGCGGCAGCGGGTGTCGGGGTGAGTAACACCCCCGACGTGCTCACCGACTGCGTCGCCGACACCGCCGTGGGACTGATGATCGACGTGCTGCGCAGGTTCACCGACGCCGACCGCTACCTGCGCGCCGGCCGGTGGCCGATCGACGGCAACTATCCGCTGACCCGCCAGGTCAGCAACACCCGTGTCGGCATCATCGGCATGGGCCGCATCGGTGGGGCAATCGCCAAGCGGCTCAGCGCATTCGGCTGCACCATCAGTTACCACAATCGCAACCGGGTGACCGATTCGACCTACCGCTACGCTGCGTCACCTGTGGAGCTGGCCCGCGACGTCGACGTCCTGGTGGTCGCCGCGGCCGGGGGCAGCAGCACCCGTGGCCTGATCGACGCCGACGTCCTGGACGCACTGGGACCCGAGGGTTACCTGATCAACATCGCCCGCGGCAGCGTGGTCGACGAGCCGGCTCTGGTCGCCGCGCTCGGCGGCGGCCGGCTGGCGGGTGCGGGCCTGGACGTCTTCGTCCACGAGCCGAACGTCCCGGTGGAGCTGCTGCGGATGGAGAACGTCGTGTTGCTGCCGCATGTGGGCAGCGGCACCGTGCAGACCCGCGCCGAGATGGAGGCGCTGACGCTGCGCAACCTCGACGAGTTCCTGTCCACCGGGCGGTTGGTCACGCCCGTGCTGCAGCCCGCCGCGCGGGTGTAGGGCGCTCAGCTGCCGACGAATTCGTCCACCAGATCATCGGTGGTCCACTCCCGGGCGGGCAGCACATCGCGCAGCAGGCGCAGCAGCGCCGGATTGGTGCTGTCACCCCGCCAGACCGCATCGAGTTCGACGGGCCGCTCCCGGAACGCACCGATGGACCGGAACACGACCCCTTCCGGGTGCAGCGTGGCCGCCGAGGCAGGCACCAGCGCGATGCCGATCCCCGAGCGGACCAGCACCAGCATGGTGTGCACCTGCGTCACGAACTGGACGTAGCGGGGCGTGGCGCCGGCGATGGTGAAGGCGCTGATGAGCAGTTCGTTGAAATACCGCGCCTGGATCGGCGAATACATCACGACGTCCTGGCCGTCCAGGTCGTTGAGGGTCAGCTGACGCGCCTGGGTGACCAATGGGTGCTCGGCGGGCAGCGCCGCGACCAACTGTTCGTGCAGCAGCGGGCGCGACACGATACCGGGCCGTTTCAGGGGCGGCCGGGCCATCCCCAGATCGATCTCGCCGGTCATCAGCCCCTCCAGCTGGGCGGCCGAAACCATCTCGCGCAGTTCCAGTTTCACGTCGGGAAGTTTCGCCCTGCTGCGTTCCAGCAGGCGCGGCAGCACCGCGTGCGCCGACGCCGCGGTGAATCCGACGACGACCGTGCCCAGGTCGCCCGCGGGTACCCGCTTGACGGTCAGCGCGGCGCTCTCGGCCAGCTGCAGGATGCGCCGGGCGTCGGGCAGGAATGCGATTCCGGCCGGGGTGAGCGTGACCGAACGGGTAGTGCGGTCGATCAGCTGCACGCCCAGTTCCGTCTCCAGCTGCTGGATCTGCCGGCTCAGCGGCGGCTGCGTCATGTGCAGGCGTTCAGCGGCCCGGCCGAAATGAAGTTCCTCGGCCACGGCGATGAAGCAGGACAGCCTGGCCAGCGAGAACATCGCTGCAGTCTATGCGTGCCTTCCCGCCGGCACGGCGAATGTCTCGAGGTCGTACTTCGCATGGAAGGCACGCAGCTGTTCGTACCGATACCGGTTGTATGCCAACGGCTCGAGCACCAGCCAATTCGGCAGCCACCGGCGGACGGCGCGGATCCCCGTGCGGTACACCACGAATTCGGCTTGCTTGGCCGGACTCCACGAGCTGTTCAGCAGTTCCATCATCTTCGGGTGGGTCGCCGCCTCGGCACAGATGCGCGCCGGCCGGGACACCACGGGCATGGCCAGCCGCCAGGCCGGGCCGATCAGGCGGTGCAACCACGTCGGCCCGAAGAGCGTGGGCACCGGCAACTGCGAGAACTGCTTGTCGGCCCATTGCAGGAAGGGGTTGTCGGCGAGCTCGGTCGCGGCCACCTCGTCGTAGTAGGCGTCCCACTCGGCCGCGGTGGGCGGCACATCGGCCTGCGAGCTGGGCAGCCCGACATCGGCCATGACGCAGACGGTCCGGTACACCACCTCGCGTTCCTCGGCGGTGAAGTCGGCACCGTAGACCGCCAGATAGCCGCCGTAGAAGACGTTGATGGACGTGGCGCCCACCCATTTCCAGAGTTTCGGATCCAGCGCGCTGTACCGCTCCCCCTCGAAGTCGCCCTTACCGACGCCTTTGACGGCGCCGTGCATGGCCTTCAGTCGCTCCTGGGTGTGGCGCCGGTCGGCCTCGTCACCGAAGGCCAGCGGGCCACTCCACAGATAACTGCCGATCCCGCGATCGGTGAAGTTCGCCTCGAACCGCCCAGGGGCGTACCCATCCACCACCGCACGTCGGCGGCCAATTCGTGGTGCGGCCGGCTCGGGTGCCACGGCGGCACGTCCGGTCTTTCGACATCCCTTGCCACGCTGGTCATCCGAGCCTCCTCGTGCAATCAGGAAACGCCTGTGTGCAGATAGAGCACATCAGCCGATCGGCGTCTGTGTCAAGATGTTTCAGTGCCAGAGGTCAAGCCCAACGTGACGCGCCGCTATGGCGGTCAGGACGCCGTGGACCGCGTGGCCGATCGCCGCGCCCGGCTGCTGGCCGCCGGGCAGGAGCTGATGGGCACCCGCGGCGCCGCGGGCACCACGGTGCGCGGCGTGACAGAACTGTCGGGTGTGGCACCCCGGTACTTCTACGAGAGTTTCGAGGACATCGAAGCTTTGCACCTGGCCGTGTACAGCGAGGTCATCGAGGAAGGCGCGCAGCGGTCGGTGGCGGCGCTGATCAACGCCCCCGACGACGACCACGCCCGGATCCGCGCGGTGATGGAGGAAATGGTCGACCTGATCCTCGGCGACCCGCGCAAGGGCCGGATCCTGGTGTTGGAGGCCACCGCCTCGCCCGCCCTCGGCCGGCGCAGTCTCGCCGAATCTCGCCGATTCGCAGGCATGCTCGCGTCGTCGGCCGCCAGCGGCGGCGACCCCGGACTGGAGCCGGACGGCCTGCCCACCGACATCCGGCTGATCGCCCAGTTCCTGGTCGGTGGAATGGTCAGCACGGTGGGTGCGGTGCTACTCGGCGACGTCGAGGTCGAGCGCGCGCACCTGGTCGATCTGCTGGTGGCCCTGTTCGCCGCCGTCCGCACGGCTACCAGCGGGGACTGACCGCCTCGAAGGTCGGGTCGATGCTGCGCATGTAGCCGGTGTCGTCGCGGTCGCGGATACCGCAGCGCACGTACTGCTCGTGCAGCTCGGCCAGCGCGTCCCGGTCCAGTTCGACGCCGAGACCCGGGGTGACCGGGACGGCAACGCTGCCGTCCCGGATGCCCAGAACCCCCGGCGCGACCACGTCTTCGGACTTCCACGGC
>JAHFVC010000117.1 GCA_023264765.1 Mycobacterium sp.
GCCGAGATCGGTGTTCCGATCTTCTTTGTGCTGTCGGGCTATCTGCTGTTCAAGCCGTGGATCGACAGGGCAGCCGACGGTTCGCCGGCGCCATCGGTGCGGCGCTACGCCTGGCACCGGGTGCGCCGCATCATGCCTGCCTACGTCGTCACGGTGCTGGCCGCGTACGCGGTGTACCACTTTCGGGAGGCCGGCCCGAACCCCGGCCACAACTGGATCGGCCTGCTGCGCAACCTGACGTTGACGCAGATCTACACCGACAACTATCTGTTCTCCTACCTGCACCAGGGGCTGACCCAGATGTGGAGCCTGGCCGTCGAGGCCGCGTTCTACGTCGCGCTCCCCGCACTTGCCTGGCTGCTGTTGGTGGTGCTGTGCCGGCGGCGCTGGCGGCCCGGCCTGCTGATCGCAGGTTTGGCCGTGCTTGCCGCCGTCAGTCCGGCGTGGCTGGCCCTGGTGCACACCACGCATTGGCTGCCCGACGCCGCGCCGCTCTGGCTGCCCACCTACCTGATGTGGTTTCTCGGCGGCATGCTGCTGGCGGTGTTGCAGGCGATCGAGCTGCGGGCTTACGCCATGGTGTGTATCCCGCTCGCGCTGGTCAGCTATCTGATTGCGGCCACCCCGATCGCGGGTGCGCCCACCACCTCACCGGCGCAGTTGTCAGAGGCGCTGGTCAAGACGGCGTTCTATGCGGTCATCGCGACGCTCATGGTCGCGCCGCTGGCGCTGGGCAATCGGGGCTGGTACTCGCGGCTGTTGGGCAGCCGGCCGATGGTGTTCCTCGGTGAGATCTCCTACGAGATCTTCCTCATCCATCTCGTCGTGATGGAACTGGTGATGGTGGAGATCCTGGATTACCCGGTCTATACCGGCCCCATGTGGGGCCTGTTCTTCTGCACGATGGCGTTCACGATCCCGCTGGCGTGGCTGTTGCACCGCGCCACACGCGTCCGTACGTAGGGTACCCTTACCTAACTACTGGCAGCGATCGAAGGGGATGCATTGTCCGAGCAGAGGCCGTCTCGCGGTTTGTCCGGCGCGCTAGTCAAGCTGTGGCGCGGTGGTGATTACGAACTCACGGTCACCGGCCGCACCGAGATCACGCCGCACTTCCTTCGCCTGCACTTCACTGCGGGGGAGCTGCTCGCCGACCGGCCCATCCACCCGACCATGTGGATCCGTGGCTGGTTCCCCGACGGCGCCAAGTCGCATCAGCGCGGCTACACCCTGGTCAACCCGGACCCTTCGGCCGGCACCGTCGACATCGATTTCGCCCTGCACGACGGGCTGGCCACCCGGTGGGCGACGGATGCCGCGCCGGGCGATGTCCTGGAGGTGACGGTCCTGGGTAGCGATTTCGTGCTGCCCGCTCCGGCGCCGGAGGGCTACGTGATCGTCGGTGACACCGCGTCGCTGCCGGCGATCAATTCGCTGCTGGAAGCCATCGGCGACGCACCCGCGCAGGTGTTCCTGGAAGCGGCGCACGACGATGACCGCGAGCTTCCGGTGGGGCGTCCCGGCGTCACGTGGGTGGATCGCAAGAACGCGGGCGAGGCCCTTGTCGAAGCGGTGGCCGCGGCGGCGTTCGACGCCTCCGAACACTTCGGTTGGGTCGCCTGCGACAACCGCACCACCCGCGCGGTGGCCAAGGTGCTGCGTGAGGACTACAAGATCCCGAAGCGCTCGCTCAAGGCACGCGCTTACTGGGCTGCTTGACCCCCACGACGGGTACCACGAAGGATTCCAGCATCGCCCGTTCGTCGGCGGCGTCGCGGCCGGGAAAGAGCATGAGCGACACCAGGATCCGGATCACCCAGCGCGCTCTCGCCTCGACTCCTGAGGTGTCCCCGAATGTTGCCAGGAAGCCCTGGGCCAAGGCGGCGATGACCTCCGATTGCTCCGCCATGTCGCCACCGATGGCGCGGTTGGTGTTGGCGAACCAGGAGGCCAGGGCGGGCGTTTCCCGAACCCGCGCCACGGCGGCGAGCATTCCGGAGACCAGCCGTTCCTCCGGATCGGTCACGCCCGCAAGCTGTTCGGAGATCTCACCGAACACCCGGTGGGTCTCACGGTGGACGTACGCCGTGTAGAGCACCTCGCGGTTCTCGAAATAGCGGTACAACGTCGCGCGGGAACAACCTGCGGCCGTGGCGATGTCGTTCATCCCCACCGATGCCGCGTCCTGCCGGGTGAACAGTTTGTCGGCGGCGTCCAGGATGCGTTCGGCTGCCACCTCGGTGCGTTGCTGCGCCAGCCAGTCGGGCATGTCCGTCAGCCTACTGTGAACGGAACGGACAGTGGCCGTCGCACGTAACTACCGCCGGCCCACACGATGTCGTCCTCGGCGACGGTGAATTCCGGTATCCGGGTGAGCAATTCCTCCAATGCGACCCGGGACTGCATGCGCGCCGCAGCGGCACCGAGGCAGTGGTGTGCGCCGTGGCTGAAGGTCAGGATGTTGCGGGGCCGTCGGGTGACGTCCAGTTCGGCGGCGTCCGGCCCGTACTGGCGTTCGTCGCGGTTGCCGGAGCCGTACAGGAACATCACCCGGCGCCCCTCGGGAATGATGGTGCCCTCGATCGTGACGTCGCGGGTGACGGTCCTGCCGAGCATCTGGACAGGGGAAGTCAGCCGCAGGAACTCGTCGACTGCGTCGGGGATCAGATCGGGTTGCCGGGCCAGCAATCGTCGTTGATCGGGATGTCGGTGCAGCAATTGCACCGAGCCGCCGAGCATTCCGGTGGTGGTGTCGTTCCCGCCGGTGACCATGGTGAAGGTGAAGGCCAGGATGGACAGCACTCCGGCGATGTCGCCGTCGGCGCCGATGCCCGCCGCCACCAGATGCGAGACCGTGTCGTCTTCGGGTTCGGCATGGCGCCGCTCGATGAGGGCGGTGAAGTACGCCATCATCGAACCGAGCGCCTCGCCGAGCGTCTCCAGTGCGCCGCCGAGCCCTCCCTCGGCGGTGTTCGCCGCCACGATGGCCTCGGTCCATCGGTCGAACTGGTCGCGGTCTGATTCTGGGACGCCGAGGTAGTGCGCGACCACCATCGACGGCAACGGTTTGAACAGCTCGGTGACGATGTCGCCGCCGCCGTTCGAACGCAACCCCTCGATGCGCTCGACGACGAACTGGC
This sequence comes from Mycobacterium sp., assembly GCA_023264765.1. Lineage (GTDB taxonomy): Bacteria > Actinomycetota > Actinomycetes > Mycobacteriales > Mycobacteriaceae > Mycobacterium. The sequence continues at coordinate 3,141 of JAHFVC010000117.1, forward strand.
GGACCTTGGGTTCCACGGCCTCGACCTGACGTGGGGTGAAGCCGCGGGACACCAACTTGCGGAACTCGGTGTGTACCGGAGGATCCTGCATGACCATCGGCGGGTTGTCCTGCAGGCCAATCATTTCCAGCTCGCCGTAGTTGACGGTGAGCCCCTGGGCCGAGGAGAACGTCCCGTGATCGCGGGCCGCGGTGAAGATGTCGGCGTGCCGGGAGAGCACGTAGTAGTCGTGGTCGGGATTGTCGGGAACGACATGGTGCACCGGGTCGTGATCGCGCAACGCGGCGTACATCGGAAACGGGTCGGCCCAGGTGTCGGCACCGGCGAGTTCGAATCGAGGCGCGTGAGACACATCAAGTGACATGTCTTATATCTACGACAGATGGGTGCTGGTGTCAATGGGGGGCGAGTCAGGAATTGGCCACGTGCGGGGACCGCGGAACTTGATGACTGGCTAGCCTGCTTCCGGCTCGTGATCCCTTGTGCTTCCAAATGCAGGTATTCCCATACTCTATGAGGACGGGACGTCGTCGTTGATGCTTAGTCGGACGCCAATCAGTCGACGGAAAGCAGGCAATCATGACAAAAACCCTCGTAGCGATCGCCGATATCCGAGGCGTGCTGGAGGTCGGTGGATTCCGGAATGCGGCTGATCTCGCCACGATGTCGATCGATGATCAGCGAAACACGCTGATCGTCGAGTTGGACGCTCGAACTGCCAATAGTGTTGCGCACTACCAGGCCCTCGACAATAGTGAACTCGCCGGTGTTGGCGCAGTACTGGTGATCGTTCGCGAGAAGGAGTTTCGCACCGACGAGCAGCTCAGGTCGGTTACAGATGACGGGCTCCGAAACTTGCTGATCGTGGAAACTGACCTCAAGTGCCCGCTGTCTGTTCCAGAGCTCCAGGCATTATCCAATCTGTCCCTGGTTTGGGTTGCAGTGCAGGCATTCTGAAAGCCGCAGAAACCGAAGCACTGGGATCGTTGGTGGGCCGCACACAAAACGCCGCGATGCCCCCTAAGGGCAACTCAGTACCACTCAGATCGGGTGCCATGTTTTGGGATATGTAGTCGGCCCAAGCGACAGCACGATACCGGCGTGCCGCGGGGTCGCTAGTGCGGGACTGTTCCCATCGAGCCGCTAAGAAGGCGGTCAACGAGCGCGAAGGAGCTCGAATGACGATCACGGGGTCGCAGAGAGTCGCTGTTCTGCTGTGTAAGCTAAGCGACACGAATGGGATTGAGCCACAACCTGTCTCCTATTACGAGGACCTGTTCGTCAAGCGTGGCACTGGCGGCGTCAATGACTACTACGCCACCGCATCGTTGGGCGCGATCAATCTGGACGGATCCAGGGTGTTCGGGTGGAAGACGCTCGACTCGACCCTCGGTGCCTACATTGCTGACCATCCGACACGGTCCGACAAGATACAAGGGGCGATCGCGGCGTTCCCTGATGTGGTTGTGTCTGACTATGCTGTTGTCGTCGCAATCTTCAATGTTGGGCTCGGCGATGGCGGATCGGCCGGCGGCGTTCTCTGTGCCCCGGGTGATGAAAACGTTACTTGGCTCAGTCACGAGATCGGCCACAACATCGGCTTAGAGCACTCGTTCGATCAATCGGCGCGACAGCTGATGTCGTGGTCTCAGAAAGGTGAGTATTACGACCAACACGACGTCATGAGCGCGATGAACGTGCACGGTGATACCGGGCATCAGTTCTCGCCTCGAGGACCCTTGCTCAACGTGGCCAATCTGCAGCGTATGGAATGGATGCCGGCCAACCGCGTGTGGCGCCCGCCTTCCAGCAACAGCAGCGGCGTGTACGAGATCGACCTTGTGGCGCTGAGCCACCCTGACACTCCTGGGTACCTGGCCGCCGACGTCAATGGGCTAGTGGTGGAGTTCCGCATTCCCGATGGATTCGATGCTGGGGTGCCAAGGCCTGCCGTGCTCATCCATGAGCCGGCGGACCCGAACTCGACCGTAGTGGCTTCAGATCCAGCCTCCTTCAACAACGAGTGGCAACCTGGGCAAACCTTCGACGCGACGACGCAGCTGCTCGGACAGACGGGTGGCTTGCGCTTGACGATCGTCTCTTTCGACCTACGGCGAATGATTGCGCGGCTGCGGGTTGGTGTGATGGCGGTCAGGCCACCCTTCCACCATCAGACGCCGCTGTACGCACTTGGCCCGGGGGGTACCCTGGTCGAGCTGGTGGGCGGGAAGATCCATCGCGTGCCGATGCCAGACCCGAGACTTGTTTCCCTAATCGAAGCCCTCGCACCGAAGTTGGAGGAACAGCCCGTTCTGGCCGAACAGGCATGGTTGTTTGAGGGACTGGCTGAATCGCGGCACAAACTACGGGGCGTCTGAACTGCATCATGACCGATGTATTTGAGAGGTCAGAAGTGTGCGTGTCCCGTCAGCGCTTTGGGGATGGGGCACGCGTCCAAGGCACTTAGGTGGGGCGCTGTGCCGAGTTCAGTTGAACTGCGGTGGTGCGCATTTCGGGCCGCTGTTGGGACTGGTGGGCGAGCCGTTTGAACTATATCGGTGTGAGTCTACCGAGGCGCCTTGGCGGGGGCATCGGTGGTGGGTCGGCTTGATACGCACGACAAGATCGCCGGGCGTAGCTCGGCCCAGATGTGCCAGAGTTGCCCATCGGGCACGTTGTGTTTCACAGGGGGCGAAGACGAGTCGATTGCAGTGTTGTCCCCCGCACGCACTGATGCGGTCGTCGATCTGGGTAATTCGTTGTGCATCAGTCTTTGTGCGAATTCTCGTGACCGAAATTGACCGCCACTGCCGGGTGGACGATCGTCGCGAAGGGTGAGCGCAGGGCCGTTGCGTGATTACCGCGGTCGGCGAGGACTTTCCTTGGGAGTCGATCGAGTAGTCGGCAAATCCGCTTCGAGTACACGTCCTTGACGGCGAGAGCTAGAGCATGACGTCGTGCCGCCCGTTGGGCGCAGCTAACGTCCAGCGTCGGGGTCGGGGCAATCCCTAGTTGAAGTTCACCGGCGTGAAGCCACCGGCGTCGGTGTAACTCGGTGGCAACCAGCCCGGTTCGTTCGGGAGCACTGTGTCCGGTTGAACCGGATACTTCTCCTTGCTGATGATCTGTTGGTTGACGTAATAGCCGCCGCTCGTAGTGCAGCTGTAGGTGCCGCAGTAGGTGCTGACCGGGACTTGATGGGCGGGAACCCAGACCACGCGGTAGCGAACCCAGCTTCCATCGGCCAGCATTGGACCATCGCAGATGCTCCTGGTCTGGCTGCCGAGGAACCCCCACGGAACAGACTCGCATCCGGGTTGGACGTCGGCGTTTGCCACTGGCGCGCAACTGATGAAAATTGCGGCCGCGGCGGCAGGCGCTGCAGCAACGATGCGATTCATGATTTCCCCTCCCCACATGAGGCTTAGAGCTAGAACGCTACTCCCAAGATTCGACATTTTTGCCAGAAATTGACGAAGGGGTCAAAGTTGCTGGTGTTGTCTGCGATGGTCAAGTTCCGAGTGGTGCCAGCGGGTCCAGTGTGACCAAGGTCGCCAGTGCGCCGCGACAACAAACTGACGAGCGAATGGGCACCACACGCCTGTCTGACGGACCCCGAACGTCTCACCGAGGTTGCGGTTGCGCAAAGGTGCGGCAGCGGGACCGTCATGCGAGCGTCGATTCCGCCAGCGAGACCATAGGGTGGACTACCGTGGCCGGCCAGGATCGTCGCGGGAGGCGCTGGGGCGCAGTGCTTCACGTCATTGCGTCGACAGTTATCGCTGTGGTGATCAGTCTCCCCATGGCCCCGATGGCTCACGCGGCCGCCGGTGTCGCCTCCCTGTCGGTGACCTCGACGTGGCAGACCGGCTTCATCGCGCGCTTCACCATCACCAATCTCGGTGCGACACCGATGACCGACTGGAAGCTGGAATTCGACCTCCCCGTCGGCGAATCCGTCTACCACACGTGGAGCAGCGCTTTCACTCAATTCGGCACGCATGTCGTTCTGACGCCAGCCAATTGGAATCGCATCATCCCTCCGGGCGGTTCGGCCACCGGAGGCCTGCGAGGCGTGCTGAGCGGTACCTACTCCCCGCCGGTGAACTGCATGCTGAACCGAGAGTCGTACTGTGTCTGAGGTATACGCACGAACCGCCCGGACTGGCGGTGGCCAATCCGGGCGGCTCGCGTTCGACTACTTCTTGTTGAGGAGTACCTCGATGTTGCCGGTCCCGTTCTTCAGTCCGGACTCGGTGTCGCTGTTGAGGATGATGTAGCCGCCGTCCGGCATGTGGTTCTTCGTCACGACGAGCGTCTGATAGGGCATCCCGGTGGCAACGCCCTGCTTCTGCAAAGGCACCACGACGTTCTCGCTGAGGTGGGCGAAGAAGTTGTGGTCGAGCGACTTGGCGTTCCACGCCCGGAACTGGATGTTCTTGACGAAGATCTTCGAGTCCCGCCACTGGGATCGGTGGAGGCCCTACCGCATGGCGCGGTGCAGGTGCGCCAGTGCATCGCCGGTGGTGGCGAAGTCGATGCACTTGTCGGTCACCGATTGGCCGTAGACGAGTTCACCGCCGAGTGATTGGGCGCCTGCCACCAGGAAGCTCTCCAACATCAATCCACTGATCCCGCGTTCGCCCGCAGCGATGCGATCGGCGATCTCGTGGGCCACCTCGGCTTGGCGCACATGGTCTTTGCCCGAGTTCGCGTGCGAGCAGTCGACCATGACCCGGGCCGGTAACCCGGCCGCGGCAAGCTGACCGGTCGCCGCCGCGACCGATGCGGCGTCGTGATTCGGGCCGCCCGTACCGCCGCGCAGAATCACGTGACAGTCGGCATTGCCTGCGGTCTCCACCAGCGCGCCGCGGCCCAGATCGTCGATGCCGAAGAAGACATGTTGGGCCGCAGCGGCATTCACCCCGTCCACCGCGACCTGAATATTGCCGTCGGTGCCGTTCTTGAATCCGATGGGCATCGAGAGCCCGGAGGCCAGCTGGCGGTGGATCTGGGATTCCGTGGTGCGGGCGCCGATGGCTCCCCATGACACGACGTCGGCGATGTACTGCGGACTGGTCGGCTCCAGGAATTCGCATCCGATGGCCAGTCCCAGCCGGGCGATCTCGATGAGAAGTGAACGCGCGGTGCGCAATCCGCGGGTGACGTCGAAGCTGCCGTCCATCCCCGGGTCGTTGATGAGGCCCTTCCAGCCGACGGTGGTCCGCGGCTTCTCGAAGTACACCCGCATGACGATCTTCAACCAGTCCGCGTAGGAGTCGGCCAGCGGTGCGAGCCGGCGCGCGTAGTCGAGTGCGGCGACGGTGTCGTGGATCGAACACGGCCCGACGATGATCAGCAGGCGGTCGTCGCGGCCCGGGAGGATGTCCGCGATCTCGTCCCGGTGCCGCTGCACGGACGTGGCCGAGCGCGGCGAGAGGGGAAGTTCGGACCGGATCTCCAGCGGGCTGGGCACCGGCCTGAACCGGGTGACGCGCCGGTCGGAGGTGGTGTCGATGCCGTCGTCGAGAATGCTCATGGGTGCGGGTCTCCTGTGCGTTGTGCTCAGGGCGATCCGCCGCAACCGGTGCCCTGAAATGACAAAAGCAGCGACCGATCGGTCACTGCTGGGCTCCGGGTGGTGTTGCGGGCGCTGGCGTCAGCGCGCTCTATCCGTGGCTCCACCCGGAGCCTGGATAAAGCGCCAATAGCGACGCACGCGGATGATCACGCTGCCGACTATAACGGTTCGGGGTGGTGCACGGTCAAATGCCTGTAACGAGAGCCGTCCCCACCGCGACCAACCCCTTAGTGGCGCTAACGTCAAATAGTGGGGAGGGGGACTGCGGTGATGCGTAGCCGGATCGTGAGGCTGGTGATGGTGCTGGCCGCGTTGTGGGGCGGCATCGCGCCGGCGGCGCAGGCCGCGCCGGCGCCGGGCGGGAAAGACTTCTCCAAACCGGCCATCGTCATCCTCGGCTACGGCCTCACTCCTCAGGGCGATATGCGCCCGATCCTGCGCCGCCGCGTGCTCGCCGGTTTGGCGGTGGCCCAGATGTTTCCGCAGTCACCGGTCATCGTCACCGGCGGCAATCCGCAGAACGGGAAGACCGAAGCCGGCACCATGAGCTTCTTCCTCAAGACGTTGGGACTTCCGGCGGACCGGATCATCAAAGAGGACCGGGCCAACAGCACCGTCCAGAACGCGCAGTTCTCGGTGCCGTTGGCCAAGCAGGCCGGCACGTCGGGCATCATCCTGGTGACGTCTTCCACCCACCAGGACCGGGCCGACGGCAACTTCGCCGACGCGGGAGGCAATCTGCTGGCGACGGTGAGCTTTCCGGACGGATCACCACAGACCAACATCGTGCAGTTCGTGCACGACGTACTGAGCCCGCTCGTCCCGATCAGTTAGCGGAGCCCACCAGAAGCCCCGCCGAAGCGAACTTCAGGCCGCTGCGCAACTCTTCAAGGGGAATCGGATCGTCCGCCTCGATGTAGCGCGTGGTGGTGGCCACCGCCATGTTGTAGAACAGCCAGGCCAGCGCTCGTGGGGAGAGCTCGCGACGGTACTGATCGCGAAAGGCGCTCATGTGCAGGGTCGACATCGCCAACAGGGTGGCCGACAGGCCCGAGGCGTCATCGAGGGCGCGGCCGTGATCCGGTCGTTGGGCGATATAGCGGATCAGCCGTCGATTGGCGATGGTGAAGTCGATCAGCATGTCGATCGAGGCGTCCATCGCGGCTTCGGGTTGTTCCAGGGTGACGGTGCGCAGCATGTTCTCGATGGCCGGTGCCTGCTTGGCGGCGATCTGTTCGATGGCCGCCGCGATGATCTCGTCCTTGTTGGCGAAGTACTGATAGATCGAGCCCTTGCTGACATCAGCACGGTCCGCGATCGCGTTCGTCGACACCTGCTCGGGTCCGACGGAGTGCAGCAGCGCCGCGGTCGCGTCGACGATTTTTGCGACCATTTCGCGAGACCTTTGTTGCTTGGGTGATTTTCGTCCGGCTGACCTGGTTGTTTCTGCCACTCGAAGTACTCCTAATGCGACTTGAACGCGACTTTGCGGTCACATTATCGTCGCCGCATGACTACCCACAATGCCGTGGACGACGCCCCGGTCCATTCCGAACCGGCTCAACCGGAGCTCGTGCCCATCGACTCGCTGACCGGAGAGCACGTCGGCCGGTGGACATTCCTGATCCTCGACGGGGCAGCGTTCATGATGCAGGCGATGCATCCGGTCATCGCCGAGGTCACCGGCCGCTACTCGGCGGCCTTCAACGGTGATCCTGCCGGCCGTGCGGTCCGCTCGGTGGACTCCGTGCTGCGCTGGACCTACGGCGGGGCCGAGGCCATCGCCGAGGGCAACCGGGTGCGCGCGCTGCACCAGCCCATCACGATGCACAGCGAGCGGACCGGGAAACAGATCAGCGCGCTGCACACCGATGCATACCAATGGGTGATCGCGACTGCGTACATCGTCAACGCCCAGTCCGGGCCGCTGCTGATCGGGCGGGAATTCACCGACACCGAGAAGCAAGAACTGCTGCGCGACAACATCCGGCTGGCTCGGCTGCTGCACGTACCCATGCGTGGCTACCCGCAGACCCACGCCGAGTTCACCGATTACTTCGAAGCCAAGGTCCTCAAGCTGGAAGGCACGCCGCAGGCTCGTCAGTTGATCGACGAGATGTGCACCGGCAATGTCGACCTGCCTACCGTGCCCGCCCCGCTGCGGCCCCTGGTCCGCACGGTACTGCGGCCTGCCTTGCGGTTCAACTACCTGTCCGTGGTCGGGTTGCTCGACCCACGGCTACGCGCGAAACTCGGTGTCAGCTGGAGCGCGAGCGAGCAGCGCCAGCTGGTGCGGATCTACACGGTGATCCGCACCGCCTACCGCATCCTGCCCGACAGACTCACCTACTTTCCGCTGGCCTACCACGCTCGAAAACACCACCAGTGCATCGAGAAAATGAAGGTGCGGCAAGAGAAGTCGTACGCCTACCGGTTGCGGTGAAACTGCGCCGAACTGACGCTGACTAAGGAAGGCTGGTGCCCATGCGCGAATACCTCAAGTTCTACATCGACGGTCAGTGGGTCGACCCGGTCCGTCCCGGCACCCTCGACGTCGACAACCCGCGGACCGAAGGAGTGTCGGGCCGGATCTCCAACGGTTCCGCCGATGACGTCGACCTCGCGGTTGGTGCCGCCCGACGGGCGTTCGCGTCTTGGTCACAGACCACCAAGGAGGAGCGCCTCGCCGTGCTCGGTGCCATCCTCGCCGAGTACCAGAACCGCGCCGGTGACCTGGCCGATGCGGTCGGTGAAGAGATGGGCGCCCCACCCGGACTGGCCGCAGGCCCCCAGGTGAATCTGGGCCTCGGCCACCTCGCCACCGCGATCGACGTGCTCACCAAGTTCGAGTTCGACGAGCAGCGCGGCTCCACGCTGCTGATCAAGGAGCCGGTCGGGGTGTGCGGGCTGATCACCCCGTGGAACTGGCCGCTGAACCAGATCGCGGTCAAGGTGTTCCCGGCACTGGCCGCCGGCTGCACCATGGTGCTCAAGCCATCCGAGGTGGCGCCGTACTCGGCGCAGATCTTCGCGGAAATCATTGCCGCCGCTGGAGTTCCGGCGGGCGTGTTCAACATGGTGTTCGGTGACGGCCAGGGTGTCGGGGCGGCGATCTCCGGACACCCCGATATCGACATGGTGTCCTTCACGGGGTCCACCCGCGCGGGAATCGAGATCGCCCGCAACGCCGCACCGACGGTCAAGCGCGTCAGTCAGGAGCTCGGCGGCAAGAGCCCCAACATCGTGCTCGACGACGCGGACTTCGCCAAGAGTGTGGCGGCGGGCGTCTCGGTCATGATGGTGAACAGCGGGCAGAGCTGTAATGCACCCTCGCGCATGCTCGTTCCGAATTCCCGGATGGATGAGGCCATCGCGGTCGCGCAGCAGGTCGGGTCCGGTGTCGCCGTCGGCGACCTGGACAACAAGAAGGCCATCGGACCGGTCGCGTCGAAGGCGCAGTACGAGAAGATCCAGGGTTTGATCGAGAAGGGCATCGACGGGGGCGCCACGCTCGTCGTCGGTGGCACCGGCCGGCCCGAGGGACTGGACTCCGGCTATTTCGTCAAACCCACCATCTTCGCCAACGTCACCAATGACATGGTGATCGCCCGCGAGGAGATCTTCGGTCCGGTGCTGTGCATCCTCGGCTACGACGATCTGGACCAGGCCGTCGAGATCGCCAACGACACGGATTACGGTCTGGCGGGCTATGTTTCGGCCGCCGACATCGACGCGGCCCGTGCGGTGGCCCGCCGGATCCGCGCCGGCTCGGTCGCGATCAACCACGCGTTCGACATCACGGCCCCGTTCGGCGGCTACAAGCGCAGTGGTAACGGGCGCGAGTGGGGCGATTCCGGTTTCGACGAGTACCTCGAGGTCAAGGCCGCGCTGGGGTATGCGCCGTAGGTCAGACCGCCGGGTAATCGGGCAGCGGTAGGCGGTCGCCGGCGAAATTCCGCCCCACCACCTTGCCGATGGCGGTGCCGATCGGGCCCGCGGCAATGCGTGCGCCAGCGTGGATCACGCGAATCGCGTTATCTGTCTGCGGATTCATCATCCGCAGGCCCCGTGCCCGCACGGTAGGTGCGGTGCCCACGAACGGCTTCATCAGGCGCTGATAACTCGCCAGGGCTCCGAGGTGGTCGTCGGTGCCGGCGAGCTCGCCGGCCAGGATGTAGCCGCCGATGATCGCCAGGCTGGTGCCTGCACCGCCGAACGTCGCATTGCAGAACGCCGCGTCGCCCAACAACGTGACGCGGCCCTTGCTCCACGTCGGGGGGTGGGCCTGGCCGACGGCCGAGAAGTACATCGGCGCACCCGCCTCCAGCTCATCGAGGATGCGCGGTGCTGCGCCCCCTGCATCAGCGAAAGTGCTTCTCAGAATGGCGATCTGGGCGGCAGGATCGAGGTCGTCGATGCCACGGACGTCGGAGACGAAGGTCAACATCGCGCGTATGGTGCCCAGATTGTCCGGGCGTAGGTGCACACTGCGAGACCTGCTCACGTGTTGCCACTTCCACCATCGGTCGTCGTCTTCCCTGCGGGTCAGCGTGGCGTAGCAGACATACATCCCCAGCGGCTCGACCTGCGCGTCGGTGACAAACCGGCGGGAGCGGGAGTGCAGTCCCTCGGCGATGACGACGATGTCGGCGTCCACCGTGGTGCCGTCCCGGAGTTCGGCGGTGACGTGATCGCCGTGGTCGACCACATCGGCGAGTTGGGTGCCGAACCGGTAGTCGGTCTGCGTTTGCGTGCGCTCGATGAGGATACGAGAAAGCTCGCCCCGCAGGATCTCCAGTTCCGCTGTGGGGCCGGTCGTTTCGCCACCCGGGCCGACGGGGAACGACGCGGCCACCGAGCCGTCAGCACGGACGAAGCGGGTACCGATCTCGGTAGTGTGGGCCGCGCGCACAGCGGAGTCGATCCCCATCCGCTGGATCACATCGCGTGCGGCGCCGCGGATGTCGACGTTCTGCCCCTCGTCACGGCGTTGTGGGTAGCGCTCGACCACGGTGGTCTGCCAGCCGCGTCCGTTGAGTTGATGTGCCAGTGCAGGACCGGCGATACCGGCGCCCGAAATGAGGGCTTGGAAAGTCATGGAATTCTTCAGTCCCGTCGGAATGCGGTGTCGACGACGACGTTGTCGTCGCGGGTGTCGATGCCCGTGAAATCGAGGACGATCTCGCCGAGTACACCACCGGTGAACGGGAACGGCGACGTGTACCCGGCAGATACCGAGTAGGTCACGCCGCGGCCGGCGGAGACGGTCTGCATGATGTCCAGCCCCGTCATCCGCACCCGATCGGTGGTGCCGACCACGCGCCCATCGATCAGCAGTGTGACCGTACCGACCATGTCCATGGTGCCGTCCACCGCCCCCGTGCGCGTGTAGCGCACCTCGAAAGCGTGAGATCCGAACGTGATCGGCTCATCGGAGGTGACGTGCTGCTCCTGTTCGGCGGTGGCGCATACATAGTGCAGGCGGCCGTCGGCCACGAACAGCGCCTGGCCGCCCGTGCGGCTGCCCTGGGAGAACAGCAGACCCTCGGCGTCGGGCCGCTCGATCGACACCGTCGTGCGCAAGGCGAACGACCGGCCCCGCACCAGTCCACGGAATGCCGTGTGCCCGGCCGGAGCTCCCGGATAGAACACCGCACGCGACACCGGCTCGCCGACCGCTGCCGCCGCACGCAGGACGATCTCCTGCACGCTCAGGTCGGCCAGTGGATAGGCCGTGAATTCGAGGGCCTGCTCATGCCACAGCGCCTGCAACTCGGCCAGCTTGTCGGGATGCTGTGCGGCCAGGTCGTGGATCTGGCTGCGGTCGGACTCGATGTGGAACAGCTCCCAGCGATCCCGGTCGAAGGCTCCCCAGCCGCGTGGCCCGGTCGCAGTCGGCGGATGCACGGTGTTGGCGAACCAGCCGTCGTGCCAGATGCCGCGGGTGCCGAGCATCGAGTAGAACTGCGTGTGCTTGTCTGTCGTCCCGTCCGGATCATGCAGTGCCGCAGCGAAACTCGTCCCCTCCAGAGGGGTCTGGGTGATCCCGTTCACCGTCGTGATGTCGTCGATGCCGAGCAGGTCGTACACGGTCGGGGTCACATCGCTGACATGCGTGTACTGCTCACGGACGGCGCCGTGCGAGGACAACCCGGCGGGCCAGGAGACGATGCACGGGTCGGCGATCCCGCCCTCGTGTGAGGCGTACCGCTTGAACAGCTTGTAAGGCGTGTTGAACGCCATGGCCCAGCCGTTGGAATAGTTCATCGCCGTTGCGGGACCGCCGAGTTCACCGAACATCCGCAGACCGTCCTGCGTGGTGTTGGATCCACCCATCATCGGAACCGATTCGTCCAGGGTGCCGTTCGGGCCGCCTTCGCCGCTGGCGCCGTTGTCGGACATGATGACGACGATGGTGTTGTCGAGCTGGCCGGTGTCCTCCAGTTGGTCCAGGATCCGGCCGATCTGCGCGTCGGTGTAGGACAGGAATCCGGCGAACACCTCGGCCATCCGGGCGGACACCCGTTTGTCGTCGTCGGACAACGTGTCCCAGGGCCGGACGTTCTCATTGGCCGGCCAGGCAATACCGTCCGGGCTGGTGGCGTCGGCGTACGGATTCATCGGGGACAGTTCGGTTTCCGGGGGGAGCAGCCCGAGCGCCTTCTGATTGGCCAGCGCGATCTCGCGGTAGCGCTCGTAGCCCATATCGAATTTGCCGGAGTAGCGGTCGGCCCACTCGCCCGCCACCTGATGCGGGGAGTGCCCCGCTCCGGGGCACAGGTACATGAACCACGGCTTGTCCGGTGCGGCCGCGCGGTGGTCGCGCAGGAAGCCGATGGCGTTGTCGGCGAGATCTTTCGACAGGTGGTAACCCTCTTCGGGGCTGGCCGGCGGATCGATCGGATCGTTGTCCCGTACCAGCGTGGGATACCACTGGTCGGTCATCCCGTCGAGGAAGCCGTAGAAACGGTCGAATCCACGGCGCAGCGGCCAGTACCGGCGTGAGCCGGCGGCCTGGCAGTCCTCGATCGGCGCCAGATGCCATTTGCCGACGGCGTAGGTCGACCACCCCCGATCGGAGAGCACCTCGGACAACAGTGCCGATTCCGCCGGGATCCGGCCGTGGTGCCCGGGGAATCCTTCGGCCAGGTTGAGCACCGACGCCACCCCGACGCTGGTCGGGTTGCGCCCGGTCAGCAGCGCGGCACGGGTGGGCGAACACAGTGCGGTGGTGTGGAATTGGGTCAGCCGCAACCCGCGTTCGGCGATCCTGCCGATGTTGGGCATCTCCACCAACCCGCCGTAGCAGTCCCAGGTGGCGATCCCGGTGTCGTCCCACAACAGGTACAGCACGTTCGGTGCGCCGTCGGGCGCGGTGGCCTCGCGATAGGGTGCCCAGTCCGGGGTGGAATCCCGGATGTCGGTGGCGACCACTCCGTCGAAGGTCATGGCTAGAACCCCGCGCCCGGGTTGAGGATGCCGGCCGGGTCCAGGGCCTCTTTGATCCGTCGATTGAGTTCCATTGCCTGCGGTCCGATCT
>JAHFVC010000118.1 GCA_023264765.1 Mycobacterium sp.
TCGACAGGGGAGCGGCTCGACTTCCGGGGGGAGTACTACCGCCACACCTTGATGACCCCGACGTTCACTCCGCGCGACAATGTCTACGGACCACCGCCGATCTACGTCGGGGCGCTGGGTCCGCGCCTCACGCGGGCGGTGGCCGAACATGCCGACGGGTTGCTGGTGATGCCGTTCGGGTCCAAACGCTTCCTGCACGAGGTGACGATGGCCGGTGTCGACGCCGGGCTGGCGGCGTCGGGACGCAGCCGTGCCGACCTTGCTGTGGTGCCGGAGATCATCGTGTCCGTCGAGTCGGACAGCAACCCCGACCACGCCGCGACCCGCCAGTTGCTCGCCTTCTACGGTTCGACACCGGCGTACCGGCCGGTGCTGGAGACCCACGGCTGGGGTGATCTGCAGCCCGACCTCAATGCCCTGTCCAAACAGGGACGATGGGCGGAGATGGGGGCCTTGATCGACGACGAGGTGCTGCACACCATCGCCGCGTGCGGGACCCCGGCCGACATCGCCGCCCACATCGAGGACAGGGTCGCCGGCGTGTCCGACCGGGTCTGTATCTACCAGCCCGGACCGATCGCGGTGGATTCGCTGGCCCAGATCGTTGACGCGCTGCGTACCTGAGCACCTATGGTGGTGGTACGGCGCGGGACCACAAGGAGGTTGTCCATGGGCGAGGAGCAGGTCGGCACCGAGTATTCGGATGTGTTGATCATCGGCGCCGGGATCTCCGGGATCAACGCCGCCTATCGCATCCATGAGCAGAATCCGCGGCTGACGTACACCATCGTGGAACGGCGCGAACGCATCGGCGGTACCTGGGATCTGTTCCGCTATCCGGGTATTCGATCCGACAGCGACATCTTCACCCTCAGTTTCCCGTATGAGCCGTGGACCCGCGAGGAACACGTCGCCGACGGGGCGGATATCCGCCAGTACCTGACCGACGCGGCGCGCAAGTACGGCATCGACCGGCACATCGTGTTCGACACGAAGGTGCTCTCCGCGGATTGGGATTCGGCCGCCGACACCTGGTCGGTGCGCACCGAGACCGGTGGGGTGCAGCAGACCCGACGGGCCCGCTTCCTGTTCTTCGGCACCGGTTATTACAACTACGACCAACCGCACACCCCGCAGATCGAAGGGATGGACGATTTCGGCGGTCAGGTGGTGCACCCGCAGTTCTGGCCGGAGTCGCTGGACTACGCCGGCAAGAACATCGTGGTGATCGGCAGTGGGGCGACGGCGATAAGCCTGGTGCCCGCGCTGGCCGAACAGGCCGCCCACGTCACCATGTTGCAGCGCTCGCCCACGTACATGATGCCCATGCCCGCGGTTCCGCTGGCGATGCAGACCGTTCGGAAGTTGTTGCCACGCAAGCTTGCCCACCGGTTCATCCGGTTCCGCAACGCCTGGATGCACTACGCCATGTTCTGGTTCTTCCGCAAGGCGCCCAAGCGTGGGCGGTGGCTTATCCGCAACCGCACCATCGCGCGACTGCCGCAGGGCTATCCGGTCGACGTCCATTTCAAGCCGCGTTACAAGCCGTGGGATCAGCGGATGTGTCTGGTTCTCAACGGTGATCTCTATGAGGACATCAGCACCGGGCGCGCCGACATCGTCACCGATCACATCGACCACATCGACGCCACCGGCATCGTGCTTGCCTCCGGCGCCCGGCTGGACGCCGACATCATCGTCACCGCGACGGGGTTGCAGTTGCAGGCCCTCGGCGGTATCGGGCTGAGCATCGACGGCGTGGGTATCGAACCCACTGACCGGTTCGTCTACAAGGAGCATCTGCTCGAAGAGGTACCGAACATGGCGTGGTGCGTCGGCTACACCAACGCCTCATGGACCTTGCGGGCCGACATGACCGCGAAGTCGGTGGCAAAGCTGCTGGCCTACATGGGTTCCCACGGGTACACCCATGCCTATCCCCATCTGGGCGGCGTGCCGATGCAGGAGAAGCCGGCCTGGGACATCAACGCCGGCTATGTGCAGCGGGCGCCGCACGCGCTGCCGAAGTCCGGCATGCACAGGCCCTGGACGGTGCGACACAACTACGGCCTCGATGTGCTGGAACACCGGTTCGACAAGATCGGGGAGTCGATGGTTTTCGGCCGGGCCCCCGTAGCGGTCGAGAAGCCGGACGTCACAACGAAAGTCGCCATCTGAGCGGGTATACACCGGATATCCTGGCCACCGGTCTCGACGTGGTCTTCTGCGGTATCAACCCCGCGTCGACCGCAGCGGCCGACGGCCACAATTTCTCCAGCCCGAGCAACCGCTTCTGGACGGTGCTGCATCTGGCCGGGTTCACCGACGTGCGGCTGCGGCCCGAGCAGGAGCGTGAACTGCTGAGCTACGGCTGCGGGATCACCGCGGTGGTGACCCGGCCGACGACCCGGGCGAGTGAGGTCACCGCCGCCGAATTCCGTGCCTCGGCTCCGGTGTTCGAGGCCAAGATCCGGCGCTACTCTCCGCGGGTGGTGGCGTTCCTCGGCAAGCGTGCGCTGGCGGCGATGACGTCGCGACCCGACCTGCAGTGGGGTGGGCAGCCCGTCGACGTCGCGGGCGCCCAGGCGTGGGTGCTACCCAATCCGAGTGGGCTGAACCGGAACTTCACCCTCGACGCGCTGGTCGCCGCCTACACCGAACTCCGCCTCTTCGCGCCCAAAAGCGCTTTCGGGTCATAAAGTGCGAGTAAATCTCGGCTAAACGTCGATCTCGGTGGAGGAGGTGAGTGTGGTCGAACTCGTCGTCGCGGTGTTCTTTGCCGGCATGGGGCTCTACGCTCTCGCGGCGCCGGCGGCCATGCTGCGCCCGTTCGGTGTCACCCTGGGCAACGCGACCGCGCGCTCCGAGGTGCGTGCCGTTTACGGCGGTTTCGGTCTTGCCATCGCCGCTGTGCTTGTCTACGCGTCGCGCGTGCCAGAGGTACGCACCGGTGTATTGATCACCGTCGGCGCCGCGCTGGCGGGGATGGCATTCGGGCGGGTGCTGTCGGTGTTCGGTGAGCGGACACCGTTCTACCCCAACTGGTTCTACTGCCTGGTGGAGGCGGCGGCCGCCGCGGTCGTGTTCTGGTCTGCCTTCTGACTGCTTTCCGCGTGATCTCGTCAGAGCACCGAGATCGGATGCCCCTTACGGAGCGACGGTCAGCCAGTCGGCGAACCCGGACGGGTCGTGCCGCCCCAGCGCGCCGTGCTCGAACAGGCCCCAGCCTTCGGCAGGGGAGCGATGCGCTGAAGTGCACACCGCGCGCCCGACGTGATCGATGACCCCGAACCCGGACCGCCCGATGATGGCGGGATCAGTCATGTCGTAGGTCAGCCGTTCGGTGAACTTCTCGCCGCGCCACACACCGTGGGTCCAATCGGAGTCGCCGCCGTAACCCCCGCCGACGTGAATCGGCACGGGCAGTTTGGATTCCACGTCGAAACGGACCGGTGAACCGTCCTGCGCGGTGGCGTCGATGGTGGCCCCGGTGGGGATGCGGGTTCCGGAGCGATAGTGGATCTTCACCCGGGGCCAACCGAGCTGCTCGACCCGCCCGTCCTTCCAGATGCGGGTGCAGTCGTTGAGGGACCGGAAGCCGTTGGGCTCCTCCTGCAGGATCACCACGATGGAGAAATCGTCGAACGCCATCGGCACGTAGAGCCACCACATGCCTTCGAACGGCGGGTCGGCGGGCCGGCCGGCGGGCTCGGCCTCACCGATCGGGCGGATGCCCCAGGACCGGTCGCGGGAGCCGATCCACACGTTGGGATCCACCGTGATGCGTTCGCCGTCGATCTCCAAAGAGCCGCTCCACGAACCGAGTTGGGCGAACCGTTGAGCATCGAGCGTGACGCGGTTGCCGGTGCGCATGATGTGGGGCTGTTCCTGCACCACGTCGAACAAGCCGTTCCAGGTGAGATCGGCGGCGATCCCGTCGGTCTCGTCGAGGATGATCCGCAGCTTGCGCAGGGGATCCTGCACATCGACCCGGTAGCCCAGCACGCGCTGGTTGAGCCGGTCCTGGTCGATGGAGTCCGACAGGTGCACCGCGGTCTGGGTGTCGCCGCGCCTCACCAGAAGGAAGGCGTCCTTCACCCCGAGGTTGGGGTAGTAGCCGATGCCGGTGATGAGGAAGATGTCGCCGGTGCGGTCGTGCGCGTTGAAGTAGGACCGGTCATAGAAGTTGCGGTCCGAAGATCCCGGCCAGGCAATGGGCTTCGGGATCTGGTGGACGGGAAATTCATCCATGGGGCCGAGCATGTCTAGGCTTCCTCCAGCAGTCGTCGCAGCAGTGAGGCGTGGTAGAAGGTGGACTCCACGTCCTCGGGCTTCTCCATCTCGCCGAAGTGCACCCGGCGGGCGGTGGTGCGCATGAACACGCAACACCAGATCACCCCGGAATAGATGTAGAACCAGCGCAGATCCCCCAGGGTGGTGCCGGTCAGGCGTTCGTAGGTGGCGCGCACGTCCTGCTCGCGCAGCACCTCCGGCAGCCCCGGCAGCCCCGCGAGGCCGGACAGCTCCTGGAACACCATGTGCGCGAAGATGATCCACGACACGTCGAGTTCGCGCGGGCCGACGGTGGCCATCTCCCAATCCAGCACAGCGGCAGGCCGGAAGTCTTCGTACAGCACGTTGCCGATGCGCGAGTCGCCCCATGCCAGCACCGGTGTCGTCGCGGCAACCTCGGTCGGGAAGTTGTCCTCCAGCCAACCCAGGGCCCGCTCGACCAGTTCGGAGCGCCCGATGTCGGGCACCGAGAACTCGTACCAGTCCTTGAGCCAGCCGAAATGCCTGCGCAGCGGGGTGTCCCCGGCCGGATCCGACTCCGACAGGAAGGCAAACCGCTGGGCGGCATCGGGAATCGAGTGCAGTTTGGCCAGCACCTCGACGGTCGAGTCCTGCAGTTCGCGCTGGCGTTCCACCGGCGCGTCGGCAAACCAGTTGCCGCCGAACGTGTACGGCATGACATCGGGCGGGACGATGCCGTCGACGCGGTCCATCAAGAAGAACGGGGTGCCCAGCACCTCACCGGTGGTGTCGATCCAGCGGACGCGGGGGACCGGGACGTCGGTGAGTTCACCGACCTGGCGCATGAGCTCGAACTGATGGTCCAGGCGATAGGAGGAGAACACCGGAACGTCCGCATCGGTCGGCGCGACACGGGCGACCAGACGCTGCTCGGTGCCGTCCCAGTCGACGGTCAGCAGGATGGTCTCCGAGGACATGCCGTTGGCATCCACGCCGCTCTCGACGGTGACCTTCGGGGTGCCGTTGCCGGGTCGCTGCGTCGCGAGCCACTGCGCGATCGCGGCGGGCACGGTGCTGACATCTCGGCTGGAATGCTGGAGGCGGCTGACATCTTCGACGGCCGGTTCGTTCGACACGGGGTTCCTTCCGACATGGCTCGGGCAACCACTCATAATTACGCTACTATTGGTAGCGATATGAAAGCAGACTCACCCTCGGTTGACAAGGGGGCCGGGCGGCCCCGGGATCCTCGTATCGACGCTGCCATACTCGGCGCCACCGCGGATCTGCTTGTGGAGATCGGTTATTCGAATCTCACGATGGCTGCCGTCGCGGAGCGGGCCGGCACCACCAAGACGGCGCTGTACCGCCGCTGGTCCAGCAAGGCCGAACTGGTGCACGAGGCCGCGTTTCCCGTCGCGCCGACCGCCCTGGGCATGCCCGAGGGGGACATCGCCACCTACGTCCGCGCCATGATCGCAGCGGCCGGAGCGGTGTTCACCAGTCCGGTGGTGCGCGCGGCACTGCCGGGGGTGATTGCGGACATGGCCGCCGATCCCGATCTGAGCCATCGGGTGATGAGCCGGTTCACCGGACTGTTCGGCGTCGTGCGCGACCGCTTGGTGCATGCCGTCGAGCGTGGTGAAGTGCGTCCAGATGTCGACCCCGACCGGCTCATCGAGGTCATCGGCGGGGTGAATCTGCTGCGCATGCTGCTGGTGCCCGGATGGGAACTCGACGATCAGTGGGTGGATCAGACCACGGCAATCGTGGTGCACGGCGTCGTCAGCTGATCTGGCTCTTGTTGCGCTCGGACACCGCGCGGAACTGGTCGCCCAGGTTGTCGAAATCTCGGTGCTGCGCGTACGCGATGCGGGCCTCCGCGTCCAGCGCGGGATCGATCACGGCCGCCGCGCCTTCGGTGTAGATCTCCTTGAGCCCCAGCATGATCGGACCCGGTACTTCGGCGATCTGACCGGCCAGCTCCAGGGCGCGCGCCAGCAATCCGGAGTGTTCGACGACCTCGGTCACCAAGCCGATGCGTTCGGCGCGGGTCGCGTCGACCACCTCACCGGTCATCGAGAGCCGGCGCGCCATCGCCAGCCCGACCACCTGAGGCAGGCGCGCGGTCATCCCGCCGCCCGGCAGGATTCCCACCCGGGCATGGGTGTCGGCGAACAACGCCCGCTGCGATGCCACGAGGAAATCGCAGCCGAGCGCGATCTCCAGCCCGCCGGTGAACGTGGCGCCGTTGATAGCCCCGATGATCGGGGTCGCCATCTCGCGCACCGCGGTGATGCAACTCTGCGACCGGAATTCCTCGAAATACTTCAGGCCGTCGCGCGCGGCTTCCTTCAGGTCGACGCCCGCGCAGAAGGCCGGATCCGTCCCGGTGAGCACCACCGCACGCACCGACTCGTCGGCGTCGGCCTCCTTGAGCGCCGCGTACAACGCCCGGATCAGATCGCGGTTCAGCGCATTCCTGGACTGGGGCCGGTTCAGGGTCAGCACCCGCACGGCGCCATGATCGGTGGTCAGCACGACGGTCATCGATCGAACCTATGCGTATGGTCGAAGGCGTGTCCGTGTTATCGACGCCCGTCCTTGCCGACAACCTGGCCCGAGTGTTCTCCCGGCTCGTCAACCCCAGCCCCAAGCCCGGGGTGCGTTTTCCAGAATTCGTCGCCCAGACCACCGAGATCGCCATCCCCACCCGTCACGGTGACACCCCCGCGACGGTCTATGCCCCCGAGGGGGCATCAGCGGGGGTGTACGTGAACATCCACGGCGGCGGGTTCGTCGTCGGGCACCGAGAGCAGGACGACCCGTGGTGCCGCTACCTGGCGGCGCGCGTCGGTGTCACGGTCGTCAACACCGACTATCTGCTCGCCCCCGAGCACCGCTTCCCGACGCCGGTCGAACAGCTCTACGACGTGGTGGCGTGGGCGGCGGGCAACTGGCCGCAGGAGCGGCTCTGCGTGGGCGGCCAGAGCGCGGGCGGCAACCTTTCCGCGGCCGTCGCGAGGATGGCGCTGACGCTCGACGGTCCACCGATCGCCTTGCAGGTTCTGCACTATGCACCGCTGGACCTGGTGACGGCCACCGACCGCAAACGATCGCCGCGGGGCGGCAAGGCCGTCCTGAAACCGTGGATGGGTGAGGTGTTCGACACCGCCTACATTCCCGACCATAAGCGGCGCCGGGATCCGCTGGCGTCACCGGCGTGGGGTGACAACGCCGATGAGATCGCCGGGATCGCACCGGCTTTGGTGATCGCATGTGAATACGACAGACTGCGTGACGAGGCTGCTGCCTATGCCAAGAGCCTGGATGCGGTGGCTGCGCTCGCCGACTACGTCGAGGTTCCCGACGTCGACCACGGCTACAACATCATGAGCGACGCCACCGAGGTCACCCGCGGCATGTACGAGCTGATCGCCCGGCAGGTGAGCCAGGCCCTCACCCGGTGAACTGCTGGCCGTTGACCAGATCCAGCAGGGGCTGCGGCAGCGCACCGAGGGCGAACGTGACGGCGGCGGTGACGGTCACCGTCGCGGTGCTCAGCACGCTCGGCACCACGACGGTGGGTGGATCCTCGGGCGGATCGGTGAAGAACATCAACACGATGACCCGCACGTAGAAGTACGCCGCCACGGCACTGGCCACCACGCCGACGATCACCAGGGGAGCGGCCCCGCCCTCCGCCGCGGCCTTGAACACCGCGAACTTGCTGACGAAACCACTGGTCAGTGGGATACCCGCAAAGGCCAGCAGGAACAGCGAAAACACCACGCCCACCAGTGGATAACGCCGGCCCAGGCCGGCCCACTCGGACAGCGTGGTGGCCTCCTCACCGTCGGCGCGGCGCACCAGACCGGCCAGTGCGAACGCGCCCAGCGTGCTGAAACCGTAGGCGAACAGATAGAACAAGGTGGCGGACAGTCCCGCCCCGTTGAGGGCGATCACCCCGGTCAGGATGAAACCCGCGTGCGCCACCGACGAGTACGCCAGCATCCGTTTGACATCGCTCTGCGATACCGCGGTCAGGGTGCCGACGGCCATGGTGAGGATGGCGATCACCCACAGCACCGGGCGCCAGTCGTGCGCCAGGCCCGGCAGCGCCACATAGAAGATGCGCAGCATCGCCCCGAACGCGGCGATCTTGGTGGCCGCCGCCATGAACGCCGTCACCGGGGTCGGCGCACCCTGGTAGACGTCGGGGATCCACGAATGGAACGGCACCGCGCCGACTTTGAACAACACCCCGACCGATATCAGGGCCACGCCGACCACGGCCATCGAGGTGTCCCCGCCGGTGGTCACCGCGGCGGCGATACCGCTCAGGCTGAACACGCCGGAGAATCCGTACAGCATCGCGATCCCGTACAAGAAGAATGCCGACGAGAAAGCGCCCAGAAGAAAGTATTTCAGCGCGGCTTCCTGCGACAGCAACCGGCGCCGGCGGGCCAGGCTGCACATCAGGTACAGCGGCAGTGAGAACACCTCGAGCGCGACGAACATCGTCAGTAGGTCATCGGCGGCCGGGAACAGCATCATGCCGGCGACGGCGAACATGGTCAGCGGGAACACTTCGGTCTGGGCGACAACCGCTTTCGCGGCGATCTTCTCCGCGACGCTGCCCGGGACGGCGGCTGCCTGCGGGGTGAAGGCGTCCAGCCCCGGGCCGTCTTCAGGGGGCACCCGGCGCTCGGCGATCAGCAGTGTGCCGAGGATGCCGATCAACAGCAGGGTGCCCTGCAGGAACAGCGCCGGCCGGTCGATCGCCACGGCACCGACGGCGGCGGGTGTACCCGTGCCTTCCAAGGCGAACGTCACCAGCACCACCGCGGCCAGGGCGGCGAACTGACCGCCGACGGCGAGCGCCAACTGGGCGCCATACCGGACTCCGCGCGGCAGGAACGCCTCCACCAGGACGCCTGCCACCGCCACTCCGAGGACGATGAGAACCGGTGCGAGCTGGAAGTATTCGATGGACGGAGCCTCTAGCTTCATCGGGGCGCGCCCTCCGCGGTCGGGACGGGATCCTGCTGGTTGATGGTGCGCAGCGTGTGGTCCACCGCCGGGTTGATGACGTCCAGCGCCGGTTTGGGGTAGATGCCCAAGACCAGCAGCAGCGCGATCAGCGGCGCCACCACGATCAGTTCGCGTGGTACCAGATCACGCAGCCGCTCGTTTCCGTCTTTGACCGGACCGGTCATCATCCGTTGATAGGCCCACAGGATGTAGATCGCGGAGAGCACCAGCGCGCTGACCGCGAATACCGCGATCGCCGGGTATCGGGTGAAGGTGCCGATGAGCACCAGGAATTCGGAGATGAACGGCGCCAGCCCGGGTAGCGACAGGGTGGCCAGGCCCGCGATCAGGAAGGTACCGGCCAGCACCGGCGCCACCTTCTGCACCCCGCCGAAGTCGGCGATGACGCGGGATCCGCGGCGCGACACCAGGAATCCGGCGATCAGGAAGAGCGCCGCGGTCGAGATGCCGTGGTTGACCATGTACAACGTGGATCCGGACTGGCCTTGGCTGGTCATCACGAAGATGCCCAGGATGATGAACCCGAAGTGCGAGATCGAGGTGTAGGCGATCAGGCGCATCACGTCGGTCTGGCCGATGGCCACGATCGCGCCGTAGACGATGCCGATCACCGCGAGGGTGATGATCAACGGGCGGAACGTCATCGACGCGTCGGGGAACAGTTGCAGGCAATACCGCAGCATCCCGAAGGTGCCGACCTTGTCGACGACCGCCATCATCAGCACCGCCGTGGCCGGGGTGGATTCCACGGCGGCGTCGGGCAGCCAGCGATGGAACGGCCATAGCGGGGCCTTCACCGCGAACGCGAACATGAATCCCAGGAACAGTGCGTTCAGGACAGCCGGGCTGGCGTCGAGTTCGCCCGCCGAGACCGCCGCGACAATCGCCCGGAAGTCGAAGGTCCCGCCCAGCGAATCGGTGGTCACCACGTACAGCCCGATCACCGCGGCCAGCATGATGAGTCCGCCGAACAGGTTGTACAGCAGGAACTTCACCGCCGCAGCACTTCTGTTCGCGCCGCCGAAGCCGCCGATCAAGAAGTACATCGGGATGAGCATGGCCTCGAAGAACACGTAGAACAGCAGTACGTCGAGCGCCACCAGCGAGATCAGCACCATGCCCTCGACGGCCAGCGTCAGCGCCAGATAGCTCTGCGTGGAATGAATGCCGAACCGCGCCTCATCCGCTGATTCATTTCCCGTCGCTTCGCTCGCCCCACCGTCGTTCCAGCCGGCGATCAGCAGCAGCGGCACCAGTACCGCCGTCAGCACCACCAGTGCAAGCGCGATCCCGTCCACGCCGAGGATGTATCCGGTCCCGAACGACGGAATCCATTCGTGGTTCTCGACGAACTGGAACTGATCCCCGCCCGGCTGGAACCGCACGGCCAGCACGACCGCGATGGCCAGCACCGCCAGCGACACCGCGAGCGCCAGATACCGCGCGATCTGCTTGCCGGGCAACAGGATCACCACGACGGCGCCGACGATCGGTACCGCCCACAGGGCGCTCAGCCAGCCGATGCCGCTCACCAGACCCTCACCACCAGGAACGCTCCGATCACCAGGGCGGCCCCGCCGAGCATCGACAGTGCGTAGGACCGCGCGAAACCGGTCTGCCACGACCGCATCCGCTGGGAGGCGCCCCCGATCAGGGCGGCCAAGCCGCGCGTGGCGCCGTCGACGGCGTCATCGTCGATTTCGACCAGGCCCACGGTGAGCTGCCGCCCCGGCCGCATGAACGTGTTCTCGTTGAACCGGTCGCCGTACAGGTCGGCGCGCGCGGCGGCCGTCAAGGCCGAACCCTGTGGCGCCGTTTCGGGAATGGGGCGCAGTGCGTACATGCGGTAGGCGATCCCGACGCCGATCGCCACCACCGACAGGGTCACCACCGTCATCACCCAGACCGGAACGCTGCCGTGGGCTTCGGGGCTGCCGGCCGGGTTCACCACGGGCTCCAGCCAGTGCGCCAGCGTCCCGCCGATCGCCAGCAGCGCTCCTGCTCCGACGGAGCCGATCGCCAGCACGATCATCGGGCCGGTCATGATGCCGGGGGACTCATGCGGATGAGCACTTTCATGCCAGCGTTTCTCGCCGAAGAACGTCATCAGCATCACCCGCGTCATGTAGAACGCGGTGATCCCGGCACCCAAAAGCGCCGCCCCGCCCAGCAGCCAACCACGGGCCCCGCCGGCAGCGAACGCGGTCTCGATGATGGCGTCCTTGGAGAAGAAGCCGGCGAACGGCGGCACCCCGATGATCGCCAGGTAACCCAGCCCGAAGGTCACGAATGTCACCGGCATGTACGTGCGCAGTCCGCCATAGCGGCGCATATCGGTTTCGTCGTCCATGCCGTGCATCACCGACCCGGCGCCCAGGAACAACCCCGCCTTGAAGAAGCCGTGGGTGAGCAGGTGCATGATCGCCACCGCGTAGCCGGCCGGCCCCAGCCCGGCCGCCAGCACCATATAGCCGATCTGCGACATCGTCGATGCGGCAAGGGCTTTCTTGATGTCGTCCTTCGCGCAGCCGATGACGGCGCCGAACAGCAGGGTGACCGCGCCGACCACGGTGACGGCCAATTGCGCGTCGGGGGCCAGATTGAACACCGGGCCCGACCGCACGATCAGATAGACACCTGCGGTGACCATGGTGGCCGCGTGGATCAGCGCCGACACCGGCGTGGGCCCTTCCATGGCGTCACCCAGCCAGGCCTGCAACGGCACCTGCGCGGACTTGCCACAGGCGGCGAGCAACAACAGCAGCCCGATCGCATTGAGAGAGCCTGCGGACAATCCCGGCGCTGCGTCGAAAAGTCCGGCGTAGGAGACGGTTCCGGCCGTACTGAACATCACCATCAGCGCCAGTGCCAGGCCCATGTCGCCGACCCGGTTGACGATGAACGCCTTCTTCGCGGCGGTGGCCGCAGACGGCTTGTGCGACCAGAATCCGATGAGCAGGTAGGACGCCAGGCCGACGCCTTCCCAGCCCATGTAGAGACCGAGATAATTGTCGGCGAGCACCAGCAGCAGCATCGCGGCCACGAACAGGTTGAGGTAGGCAAAAAAGCGGCGACGGTCGGGGTCGTGGGCCATGTAGCCGATCGAGTAGAGGTGGATCAGCGATCCGACCCCGGTGATCAGCAGCACGAAGCAGATGGACAGCGCGTCGACCTGCAGCCCGAAGTCGACGTGCAGGGCGCCCACCGGCACCCAGGAGAACAGCGTCTGGTGGATCACCCGGTCCTCGGCCCCACGACCCAGCAGATCGGCGAACAACACCGCGCCCACCACGAAGGAGGCCAGCGCCGTCGCGCAGCCCAGGAGGTGACCCCACGCATCGGTGGCCCGGCCGCCGAGCAGCAGGATGACGGCGCCGGCGAGCGGCAGCGCGATCAGCAGCCAGGGGCTCATCAGTTCCTCAGCAGACTGGCCGCGTCCACCGACGCCGAGCGTCTGGCCCGGAAGATGGTCATGATGATGGCCAACCCCACCACCACCTCACACGCGGCGACCACCATGGTGAAGAACGCCACCACCTGGCCGTCGAGGTGGCCGTGCATGCGGGAGAAGGTGACGAACGCCAGGTTCGCCGCGTTGAGCATCAACTCGACACACATGAACATGACGATGGCGTTGCGGCGCAACAGCACCCCGGCCGCGCCGATGGTGAACAGGAGCGCCGACAGGTACAGGTAGTTGGTGGGATTCATCACTTCCGCCCGTCACGGGGGATGAGGATCGTGCTCACCGACGTCCGGGCGGCGGTGCCGTCGGGCAGCCGGGCGGGCACGTCGACGGCGTTGTGCCGGGCGTACACCCCGGGATTGGGCAGGGTGGTCGGATAGCCGCCCGGGCCGAACCGTTCGATCGCCAGTTCACGCTGGGTCTTACGCCGGTCGAAGCGCTCCCGGTGCGCCAGCACCATCGCACCCAAGGTGGCGGTGATCAGCAGCGCACTGGTCAGTTCGAACGCCCAGACATAGCGGGTGAAGATCAGCGCCGCCAATCCCTCGACATTGCCGCCCTTGTTCGCCTCTACGAGTCCGGTGAACCCGTTCACCGACACGTTGCCGATCCCGCCGATCAGCAGCACCCCGAACCCGACACCGGCGATGATCGCCGCAACCCGTTGGCCGCGAATGGTTTCCACCAGCGATTCCGAGGAGTCGACACCGATCAGCATCAGCACGAACAGGAACAGCATCATCACCGCTCCGGTATAGACGACCACCTGGACGATGCCGAGGAACACGGCGTCCTGGGCGATGTAGAGCACCGCGAGGTTGATCATCGTGATCGCCAGGAACAGGGCCGAATACACCGCTTTGGTGGCGACCACCACCCCGATCGCGCCGAGGACGGCCAGGGTGCCCACGATCCAGAAGGTGATGCCTTCGGCGGTTGAGGTCATCGGGCCGGGACCTTCGGGATGCCGAGGTCGCGCAGGCCGCCGGCGGTGATGTTGCCCCGGTAGTAGTCCTCATCGGTGCTGCCGGACGCCATCTCGTGCGGAGGTGCCGTCATGTCCGGCATCAGCGGCGCCAGCAGCTTGTCCTTGCCGTAGATCAGGTCGGCGCGGTTGTCGTCGGCCATCTCGTAGTCGTTGGTCATCGTCAACGCCCGGGTGGGGCAGGCCTCGATGCACAGCCCGCAGCCGATGCACCGCAGATAGTTGATCTGGTAGACCCGGCCGTACCGCTCACCTGGTGAGAACCGTTGTCCTTCGGTGTTGTCCGCGCCTTCGACGAAGATGGCGTCGGCCGGGCAGGCCCATGCGCAGAGTTCGCAGCCGATGCACTTCTCCAACCCGTCGGCGTACCGATTGAGTTGGTGGCGGCCGTGATAGCGCGGGGCGACCGGGCCGGGCTGTTCCGGGTACTGCTCGGTGATCGGCTTCTTGAACATCGTCTTGAAGGTGATACCGAATCCGGCGAGTGCGTCGCCGACCTTAGACATCTGCGGCCTCCTTCTTCGGCAGCGGCGGCACCGGGAAAGCCCCGGCGTCAGGCGGTGGGGGTGGTACTGCGGTGTTGTGCCGCACCGCATTCCAGACCAGCAGTGCCACGGCGGCCGCCGCGATCACACCGATGCTCACCAGGGCGGTCATCCAGGACGGGGAGCCCTGCGCACGCAACTCATGGGTTACCGCGACGACGACGATCCAGCCCAGCGACAGCGGGATGAGCACCTTCCAGCCCAGCGCCATGAACTGGTCGTAGCGCAGCCGGGGCAGGGTGGCCCGCAACCAGATGTAGAAGAACAGGAACGTCCACACCTTCGCGACGAACCACAGCAGCGGCCACCACCCGGAATTCGCCCCGTCGATCAGGTTGAACGGGAACGGCGCGTGCCAGCCGCCGAGGAACATCGTGGTGGCCAACGCCGACACCGTCGTCATGTTGACGTATTCGGCGAGCATGAACATGGCGAATTTCAGCGACGAGTACTCGGTGTGAAACCCGCCTACCAGTTCACCTTCGGCCTCCGGCAGGTCGAACGGCGCCCGGTTGGTCTCCCCGACCATCGAGGTCAGGTACACCACGAAGGACGGCAACAGCAGGAACACATACCAGGTGTCGTGCTGGGCGGCGACGATGCCGGAGGTCGACATGGTGCCCGCGTACAGGAACACCGCGGCGAAGGACAGTGCCATCGCGATCTCGTAGGAGATCACCTGGGCGCTGGACCGCAACCCACCCAGCAGCGGGTACGTCGAGCCGGAAGCCCAGCCGGCCAACACGATGCCGTACACCCCGATGGAGGTGACCGCCAGCACGTAGAGCACCGCCACCGGCAGGTCGGTCAGCTGCAGCGGCGTGGTGTGCCCGAACACCGACACGTTGCCGCCCATCGGGATGACGGCGAACGCCATGATCGCGGGGATCACCGCGAGGACGGGCGCCAGCAGATAGATCGGCTTGTCCACCCCGGCCGGGATGAGCCCCTCTTTGAGGGCGAGTTTGACACCGTCGGCGAGGCTCTGCAGCAGGCCGAACGGTCCGACGCGGTTGGGTCCGAAGCGCATCTGCATGCGGCCCAGTACTTTTCGTTCGACTAGAATAGCCACCAGCACGGTGAGCAGCAGGAAGACGAAGATGCCCAGGGCTTTCGCCAGCATCAGCCACCACGGATCGTGGCCGAACGACGTCAAATCGGGGTAGGAGGTCACTGCGCCTCGATCCGCACGACGTCGCCGATCTGCGCACCCAGGGTGGCGTGCACCGTCGAGCCCGCCGAGTTCAGCGGCAGCCACACCACCCGGTCGGGCATGTCGGTGATCTCCAAGGCAAGGGTGAGCGTTCCGCGGTTGGTGCTCACCCGAACGCGGTCGGTGCAGCCCACTTCGGCAGCCGTCGCAGCGGACAGCCGGGCCACCACCGGGCGGGCGGTCCCGGCCAGATACGGTTCCCCGTCCTGTAACCGGCCGGCGTCCAGCAGCATTCGCCATGACGTCAGCACCGCCTCGCCCGGCCCCGGCTGCACCCCTTCGGCGGTGACATCCGGTGCGGGCGCAGGCGCACCCTGCCACACGCCGAGGCGACTCATCTCGGCGCGCACCCGGGCGCTGTCGGTGAGGCCCAGATCGACGCCCACCTCGTCGGCCAGTGCGGCCAGCACCCGCATGTCGGAGGTCGCCGAGGGAGGCAAGGCGCCGTCGAAGACGCGGGGGCGGCCCTCCCAGTTGACGAATGCGCCACTCTTCTCGGTCACCGGCGCGACGGGGAACACCACGTCGGCGCGGTCGGTGATCGCGCTGTGCCGCAACTCCAGGCTGACCACGAATTCCGTTACCTCGACGGCAGCGAGGGCGGCCGCGGGGTCGGGCAGATCGTCGAGATCCACACCGCCGATCAGCAGGGCGGCCAACTCGCCGGTAGCCGCGGCGGCCAGGATGCCCGCG
>JAHFVC010000414.1 GCA_023264765.1 Mycobacterium sp.
CGCCGACCGGGTCGGCAGCGTCGTCGGATCGGCGGCGGCCGCCGGGGTGGGGTTGAGCCCGGACGGATCCACCGGCGGCATCACCAGCGTCCTGGTGTTCGGCGCGGGCACCAACTATGCGCTGCTGCTGATCTCGCGTTACCGCGAAGAGCTGCACCGTGTCGACGACCACCGGGAGGCGCTGCGGGTGGCCCTGCGCGCCGCGGCGCCGGCGATCCTGGCCAGCAATGCCACGGTGGTGCTGGCGCTGCTGACCTTGGTGTTCGCGTCGGCGCCGAGCAACCGGAGCCTCGGGGTACAGTCCGCTTCCGGCCTGGTGGTCGCCGCCGTCTTCGTGCTCCTGGTGCTGCCCCCGCTGCTGGGATTGTGTGGCCGCAAACTGTTCTGGCCGTTCGTCCCGAAGGCCGACTCCCCCACGGCACCGCTGACCGAGAGCGGTGTCTGGCACCGCATCGCATCCGGTGTGGCCCGGCGCCCCGCGGTGGTCGCGACGGTGGCACTGGCCGCGTTGGCCGCCTTGTGCGCCGGATTGTTCACCACGCCGGTGGGGCTGACCCAGACCGAGCAGTTCCGGGTGCAGGCCGAATCGGTGACGGGTTACGAGACCCTGGCCGCGCACTTCCCCGGTGGGCTGACCAATCCCACCCTCGTCGTCGCGCCCACCACCGCGGCTGACGCCGTGCAGCGCGCCATCACCGACACGCCGGGCGTCACCTCGGTCATCCCCGCCGGGCAGTCACCGACCGGGCTGACCCAGTGGTCTGTGGTGCTCGACGCCGAGCCGGCGTCCGCGAAAGCCTTCACCATCGTTGACGCCCTTCGTGATTCGGTGCACGGCGTGGACGGGTCGGCCGTGGTGGGCGGGCCGGATGCACAGGCCCGCGATGCCGCGGCCGCGGCCCAACGGGATCGGCTGGTGGTGATCCCGGCGATCCTCGCCGTGGTGCTGGCCGTGCTGTTCATCCTGTTGCGCTCGGCGCTGGCACCGGTGCTGCTGGTCGCCGTGACGGTCCTCTCCGCGCTGGCCGCGCTGGGACTCGGCGGCTGGGCCAGCGTGCACGTGTTCGGATTCCCCGCACTGGACAACGGGACTCCGCTGTTCGCGTTCCTGTTCCTGGTCGCGCTCGGCGTCGACTACACCATCTTCCTGGTGACCCGGGCGCGTGAAGAGACGCCGGAGTTCGGCAACCGGGAGGGCATCGTACGGGCGGTGTCGGCGACCGGCGCCGTCATCACCAGTGCCGGGATCGTGCTGGCCGCGGTGTTCTGTGTGCTCGGTGTGCTGCCCCTGATCGTGTTGACCCAGCTGGGCATCATCGTGGGCCTTGGCATCCTGCTCGACACCTTCGTGGTGCGCACCGTCATCATCCCGGCGCTGTTCACCCTGATCGGGCCGCGCATCTGGTGGCCGGGGCTGCACGCCGACCGATAGCGTGGCGGTATGACCGTAGGCGTGCTGTGCGCGATCCCGGACGAACTCGGAAGTTTCGTCCAGCTGATGCAGGACGTCACCCACACCGCGGTGGCGCGATGGACGTTCGCCGACGGCCGCCTCGACGGGCAGCACGTGGTGGTCGCCGAGGCCGGGATGGGCAAGGTGAACGCCGCTACCGCCACGACACTGTTGATCGAGAAGTTCGGCTGTGACGCCGTCATCTTCACCGGCGTGGCCGGCGGGCTGGACCCGGCGTTGACCATCGGCGATATCGTCGTCGCCGACCGGATCCTGGCCAACGACTCCGGAATCATTGAGGACGAACAGCTTTCGCTGTATCAACCCGGACATGTGCGGTTCTTCAACCCGACGGACGAACTAGGTTTCGGCGTCGATGCCGATCTGCTCGAGCGGGTGAAGCACCGGCTGTCGGCGGTGTTGCTGCCGTTTCTCGATCCCGAGGCGGGCGGCCAGGGTCGCGCACCACGGATCACGTTCGGCACCATCGTCTCCGGCGACGCCTACCTGCACTGCGCCGTCACCCGTGAACGCCTGCACCGCGAGTTGGGTGGATCGGCCATCGAGATGGAAGGCGCGGCGGTGGCGCAGGTCTGCACGTCGTTCGGGGTGCCGTGGTTGGTGATTCGCGCCCTGTCCGACCTCGCCGGCCACGATCCCGACATCGACTTCACCGTCTACACCAAGCACGTTTCCGACGCTTCGGTGCACATCGTGCACTCGCTGCTGCCGACGATCTGATGGATTCGCTCTCGGTGGCGACGACGCTGGGCAGGCTGCGGGTGCAGACCCGCGGCACCGGCGACACCATCCTGTTCTGGCCCAGTTTGTTGATGACCGGCGACATGTGGGCCGGGCAGGCCGAGGCGTTCGGCGACCGGCACCGGGTCGTGCTCATCGACCCGCCCGGCCATGGCGGTAGCGAAAAGCTCACCGCACCATTCAGTTTCACCGACTGTGCTCGCACCGTCGCCGACGTGTTGGACGGCCTCGGGGTCGAACGCGCGCACTTCGTCGGCAATTCCTGGGGCGGCATGATCGGCGGCACCTTCGCCGCGCAGTACCCGGATCGGATCGGGCGCGCGGTTCTGATGAACTGCACCGCATCGGCCGCGGGCGTTCGGCAGCGGTTCGAATATGGGCTGCTGCTGCAGACGGCAAGGTTGCTCGGTGGCATCCGGGGCCCGCTGACCCGCGAGGTGCTCAAGGCATTCCTCGGCCCGACCACCCTGCGCACCCGTCCCGACGTCGTCGCCTTTGTCCGGGCGGCCGCCGCGCGAGTAGACGTCGGGTCGGCATCGTGGGCGGTGCGCAGCGTGGTGCCGCGCCGGCCGGATCAGCATGCGCTGCTGGGCGGTGTACGAACCCCGGTGCTGGTGGTCGCCGGCGAAGAGGATGCGACCTTTCCGCTCGCCGAGACACTCTCGATGGCCGACGCGATTCCCGGTGCGGCCACCGCGGTGCTCGACGGGGTCGCCCACCTCGCGGCGCTGGAGAATCCGGCCGTCGTCAACGCGCTGATCAAGGATTTCGTGTTCGACGCGTAGCGTGTCTACATGACCCAGACGCTGCCCCCGGTACACATGCGGCGCAACGGCTTCGACCCGGTACCCGAACTCGCCGAGCTTCGGGACTCGGCAGCCGTCCAGTCCGTGATCGGCCCGCTGGGCAACCAGGCCTACCTGATCACCCGGCACGAGGACGTCAAGGCCGCCCTCGCCGATCACGAGCACTTCTCCAACAGCCGGCCACCGGGCTTCACCTTGCCCGGGGCGCCGGAGATGTCGGTCGAGGAGCAGGCCAGCGCGCGTGCGGGCAACCTGCTGGGGCTCGACCCGCCGGAACACCAACGGCTGCGCCGCATGCTGACCCCGGAATTCACCATCCGGCGGATGAAGCGACTGGAACCGCGCATCGTCGAGATCGTCGAGGAGCGCCTGGACGCGATGGCCGCCTCGGGATCGACAGGCGATCTGGTCGACCAATTTGCCCTGCCCGTCCCGTCATTGGTGATCTGCGAGCTGCTCGGCGTGCCCTATGAGGATCGCACCGACTTCCAGGAGCGGTCGGGCCGCCAGCTCGACCTGTCGCTGCCGATCGGGCAGCGGATGGCGCTGCAGCGCGAAAGCCGTGACTACATGCGCGGACTGGTCGTCGCCGCACGCCGGGATCCCGGCGAGGACATCCTGGGCATGCTGATCCGTGAACACGGCGCCGAATTGACCGACGACGAATTGGTCGGCATCGCCGGGCTGCTGCTGCTGGCCGGCCACGAGACCACGTCGAACATGCTGGGGCTGGGCACCCTGGCGTTGTTGCGTCACCCCGATCAGCTGGCCATGGTGCGCGATGACCCCGACGCCATCGGGCCGGCGATCGAGGAGTTGCTGCGCTGGTTGTCGGTGGTGCAACACGCGATCCCGCGATTCACCACGGCGGAGGTCGAGGTGGCCGGTGTGGTGATTCCGGCGGGCAGACTGGTGTTCGCCTCGCTGCCGTCGGGCAATCGGGACCCGTCGTTCGTCGAGAACCCCGACGTCCTGGACGTCACCCGCGGCGCTCCGGGCCATCTCGCCTTCGGCCACGGTGTCCATCACTGCCTGGGTGCGCCGCTGGCTCGAATGGAGATGCGCATCGCGTTCCCGGCCCTGTTCCGCCGTTTCCCCGGGCTGGCACTGGCCGAAGACTTCGACGATGTCGAATTCCGGTCGTTCCACTTCATCTACGGACTACGGTCACTGGCAGTGACGTGGAAGGGGTGAGCGACAATGCATATCGATGCCGACCGTGACGCGTGTATCGCCGCGGGCAACTGTGTGATGGTGGCCGATGCCGTCTTCGACCAGGACGACGACGGTCTGGTGGTGCTCCTCGGCGACGAGGTGCCCGCCGGCGAAGAGGAACACGCCCGCGAGGCCGTCAAGCTCTGCCCGGCAAGCGCGCTGCGGGAAGCCCCTTAGCGCTGCCGGAATAAATCGCGATGAGCCTTGCTTGTCGCGTGCATGACCCATCCCGTGCGCGTTGCCGTCCAGATCCAGCCGGCCGAAACCCCCGACTACGCCACCTGGCGACAAGCTGTGCTGCATGCCGAGGAGATCGGCGTCGATGTCATCTTCGGCTACGACCACTTCCACGCCCCGTTCATCGAATCGATCGCCGACGCCAAACCGGTGCTGGCCGAGGTGCAGCCCGACGTCAACAACTTCGAGGGCTGGACCGCACTGGCATCGTGGGGCGAGATCACCACCCGCGCCGAACTCGGTCTGCTGGTGGCCGGCATCGGCTACCGCAATCCCGATCTGCTGGCGGACATGGCACGGACCGTCGACCACATCAGCGGCGGCCGAGCCATCCTGGGCGTCGGCGCGGGCTGGTACGAGAAGGATTACACCACTTACGGTTTCGACTTCGGAACGGTGAAGTCCAGGGCCGACCTGTTCGACGAGGGCCTGCTGCGGATAGAGAGCAGGTTCGCGCAGCTACAGCCGGCACCTCTGCGCAAGATCCCCATCCTGATCGGCGGATCCGGCCCCAAGCGCACCCTGCCCGCCGTCGCACGCCATGCCGACATCTGGCACACCTTCCTGCCGATCGACTCCTACCGCGAGGCCAGCGCGCGCGTCGCCGAACTGGCCGCGGGGTTCGGCCGTGCGGACTCCGACATCGAGCGGTCCACGCTGTGGACCGATCCTGCGTCCGCCGATGCCTATCTGTCGGCCGGCGCGACGTTGTTCCACACCGAGTTGCGCGCCTCCGAGGGCAAGTTCGACTTCAGCACCGTCGAGAAGCTGGTGGATTGGCGCGATACCAAGCGTTGATCGAATGCCGTTGCGACTGTGGATAACCGAGCACAGTTGTCGGTGGGTGCACGTAGGGTGAACGTATGTTCGATCTGGCCGGTGCGGATGACGCGGCACTGATCGATGCGTTGCGTGCGGCCACCCGGGCCGAGGCGGTGGCCGCGGCGCAGCGGTTGGCGATCATCGCCGCGCTGGTCGCCTGGCACTGTGACGACGAGGACCAGGACGCGGCGTTGTGCGCGCTCGATGGCTGGGAGTACGCCGCCG
>JAHFVC010000119.1 GCA_023264765.1 Mycobacterium sp.
TGTCGGCGGCCGGCCGGAACGCCGGTTCGACTACCTGGTTGCGGCACTTCACGTTCGGGCAGCGGTAGATGTACTGGGCTTTGAACCGCCCCCAGGGGTGCTCAGGCTTCTTGAACACCTGCATCGCACGCACCGCGGCGTCGCACGTTGGGCAGTACGCCAGCGGCCTCAGCGCGTTGAAGTTCGGCCGTGCGTTGCCCTTCTGCCAGAACACCACGTACATCCGGTCCCGGGACTGCGGAGCACCGACGCCGAACGCCTGGGCGTGCATCGAGTTCAGCATCACGATGTGGTGGTCGTAGCCCAGCGAGTCCATCGCCATCAGCCACGCCTTGAAGGGCACCCAATTCCACGCGTCGACGACGTTCTCCACGACCACCGCGCGGTACCGGTGCGCCTCGGCGAATCGCGGCACGTCCCACATCGTCGCCCGCGATCGCTCGGCCGCCGCGTCCGGCAGCACCTCCCCGAACAGATCCGGTTGCGCGTCAGCGCGCTTGCGGCCCTTCGCCACTGAGTGATTCGTGCACTCCGGGCTTGCCCACAAGATGTCGGTCGTCGGGAAGTACCGCGGGTTGATCTGCGACAGATCAGCGCAGAGGTGGTCGGCATCAGGGTGATTGATGTTGTGCGTCTCGACGGCGAGTTCCCAGTGGTTCGATGCGATACGCACCGTCACGCCGGGGATCTCGACCGCGCCCGTGGACGATCCGCCAGCACCGCAGAACAGGTCAGTCAGTGTCAGCGTCATGAGCCGCTCATTCCGGCTTCGGCGGGCAACCCGTCGATGGTCTCGGCGGCGCGCAGGACGTCGGTGATGTTCGGGTACTGGCGGCCGCCCGGGGGGAGGTGCAGGGAGTCGAGTCCGTCGTGGTCGACGACCCGAAGGTGGAACGCTGTCTCGCCGACCAGGCGGATCGTGTAGACACCCTGGACGCCGACAGCGGTGCGGTCATGGTTGGCGCCGTCACGCCACTGCAGGCTCACCGGCCGGTCGCCGCTCGACGAAGGCGCTTCTGCTCAACGAGGTTCCACACCACCCGGTCGATGACCGAGATGATGAAGCCACCCCACAGCGGCGCCGTGACCCACCACAGCGACCAATCAATCTGGTGGGTGAGACGCAGGTACAGCAGCACCAGAAACAGTGCCTGCGCGAACGTGATGCCCTTGGCCTCCGGATACTTCCGGGCTTGCTCGGTCATCGGATGCGCTCCGTGACCTTGCGGCGCGCCGTCGGGCTCGGGGCAGCCCACTGCGCCAACACCTTCGGGGTCAAACCGGTCCAGTACGTGAACCGCACCGGCACCGGGTCAATCGACGCGATGTAGCGGCGGGCCGCGCGGATCGCGTTCGACCGCGACGGGTACATCTCCGACGTCAGCTCGTTGGCGCCGTTCCCGCCGCGCACCACATACCAGAACTGGCCGGTCTCGTTCTCACGTTGGTCCACAAGGTGTGGTCGTTTCAGTCCCATAGCGGCAGCCCGCCTTTCGGTTTCGTAGGGGTGGAGAGGTCACGCAGCAGCGTGGAGGTGTGCGGGGCGACAGCGACGACAGTCCGGGGTTCGGCCTTGTCGTACTCGATGACGCCGGCGATAGCGGTGCACTGGCAGTCGTCGACCCAGAGGATCCCGTTGGCGGCGTCGCAGACATGCTGGAGCAGGTTGTCGGCGTCGATCCGCTGTCGGTCGGGTCGGAAGAACAGGCAGGCGAGCGCAACGTTGCTGGTGAACTGCTGCCGCACCGTCGCCTTCAGATAGACCGCCGTCGACTGCTCTGCGACCTTGTCTTTCGGGTCGTGGTAGGCCCGACCGCCGTGGCGGCTGAACCGTGGACGCGACTTCGAATGAGGCGCGCCCGGCACTGTGATTATGTGGAGCGGCCCGCCCGAGTCCAGGCCCAGCGCGAGCATCAAGTCACCGACGCGTGCGGCGTCGGCGCCCGTGGTGACGGGCCGCTCCCCCAACCTGACCGGCATCAGTCGGTCTCGGCGCCAAGCAGAGACAGCGCCCTCGCCAACTCGGTTGGCTTGAAGTGCACGTCGCGTGCCTTGCTGCCCTCGGCCGGCCCGACGATCCCGTGGTTGTGCATCTCGTCGAGCAGCGCGGTGGACTGCGCGTAGCCGATCTTCAGCTTCCGTTGCAGCATCGCGGGCGACGCGAACCCGGTGGCCACCACCAACTCGACCGCCTGGGGCAGCAGGGTCTCGTCGATGACACCCTGCTCCCCCGCCACCTCGGTGTCCGGTGTGTCGCCGGTGAACAGGCCGAACCCATGCTTCAGCAGATCCGCCGCGATGGTGTCGCTGGACGGCAGCACCGGGTCGATCGACGGCAGGTCCGTCGCGTCACCCGGCAGCGGCGTGGCCGGGACCGCGGCGCCGATCCACGTGTCACCGATCTGTACCAACTGCATCCGCCGCTCCTGCGACCGGAACAACTGGATCTGCATCTTGCGCCGCTGCGCGATCGCCACCAACGGGGCCAGCACCGCAGCCGACCACAACGTCAGTGGCGCGTCCTCGTAGTCCTCCTGGACCTTCGTCCCGCC
Organism: Mycobacterium sp.; assembly: GCA_023264765.1. Taxonomy (GTDB): domain Bacteria; phylum Actinomycetota; class Actinomycetes; order Mycobacteriales; family Mycobacteriaceae; genus Mycobacterium. The sequence continues at coordinate 2,553 of JAHFVC010000119.1, forward strand.
GGTCAGCATCCGGTGCACACCCTGGATCGGGAACGCCGTCTCGTGGTGAGCGTGGAAGTCCAGCTTCGTGTCCGAATCCCACAGCGCCGGTGACTCCCGCACAGTGACGATCCACCCGGGGTGCGAGTCGTCCTTCGCGTCCTCCGGAGGGTCAGCGAGCACCATGTCGATGTCGACGGTGTGCTGCTTGCCCTTGACGGCGAACAGCTTCTTGCACAACGCCAACGCCGCCTCGGTCGACGCAGTCGGCCACACAGCAGCCTCGAGGCGACCGTCGCACGGAATCCACGTGTGCCCCAGCACCGTCTTGGTGGTAGCCGTCGCGGCAAGCAGGTCCACGTCGCCGGGCTCGTCGCGCCACGGCGCCCGGTAGGTGCCGATGTGCACTCCGCCCGTGAAGTCGGAGGCCGTGCGCAGCGCATCGGACAGCGTGTCGATCAGCTTCTGAGTGGCCACCGTGACGCTCACTGGGCTGCCGCCTCGTTGATGATGTCGATGACGGCCTGGGCCTCATCGAGGGTGAGGTCCTCGGTGGCCGTCACTCTGCGGTTGACCGCGCCGCCGAGGAACGAGAACCACGACGGGTCATCGTCGTAACGCTCCGCCTCACGCAGGTTCCGGAGCTTCGCGAGCTGCTCCTCGGACGCCAGCACCACCGGCTCGGGGACCTCCACCGACTGGCCCGACGGGGTGACGAAAGCCTGCAACTTCTGCGCCAGCGTCCCGGCTTTCTTCCAGTCGCCGAGCGTGCCGACAACCTTCTTGAGCTGCTCGTCGGTGATGCCGTTGCGGTGCACGGGCACCTCGGGCAGTTCAGCGAGTTCGGTGATTGCCGCGAGCTGGTCCTCCTGGCCGGTGCAGCCGCCCTCGCCGAGCGCGGCGAACATCGCCTTCTCCCACTTCGTGCGCGCCGACTTCGACAACGGCTCCGACGAAACCGAGGCCTCGGCCTGCGGGGCAGCAGCAGCCGGGGCGGCGGCCGGCGCGGGCCTGGACTGCTGCGCCAACTCCCTCAGCCCCGCCACACCACCCGAACCACGAGCGGACGCCACCTTCGCCGGAGGCGACTCCAGGTCGAGTTCCTCACGGGAATACGGGATGCCGAGCAGGACGTCCGGCGCGATCTTCCGGCACACCTCCATCGCAGCCTTCGCGTAGAGCATCGCCTGCGGGTCGGTGTCGTACTTCTTGTTGGTGGTGTAACCGGCCAGCTTCGCGCGGTCGTAGTCCCATGTCGACTCCTCGACCTGGCCGGTGCGCGGGTCCGTCGCCCGCACCGCCACAGCCTGATTCGTCGACGAGACCGTCTGGATGACGATGCCGTGCCTCTTCAGCAGCGCCACCGCAGTCCGTGCGTAGATGGCCGGGGAGCCGTGCACCACGAAGATCTGTTGCAGCGACTGGATCGGGTTCAGCCCGAGCTCTGCGCCGTAGAGGATCGCGGCGGCCGCGTTGCCCGGCTTGCCCTTGTAGTCCTTCGGCACCAGGTCGGTGTCAGCGAGGGCGTCGCCGAGCTGCTTCGCGGCGGCCATCGACTGGGCGTGCTCCATCAGCTGCCCGATGGCAGTGCCGACCGGCGGCCGGGAGGGCGGCAGCACCTCAATGTCGGTGCTGTCGTTGGTGATCGCGAGATCGGTCATGCGGATAGTCCTTTCGATGCGTTGAAGACCGGTTCGAGGTTGTTGGTGGTGAGGTAGAGCGACACGCCGCCCTTCCCGTTGGCGCGGCGATCAGCGACCTTGATGTCGCCGACCATCGCCGTCTGCGCGTCGCCCATCGCGTCGAGCAGACGTGTCTTCGCGCCACGCAGGCAGCGCTCGTTCTCCTTGACGTCGACCGCGAACTGCAGCGCGCGCCAAGCTTCTTCGGGGTCGTACTGGATCGATGACCCGTCGATGTCCGGGTGCAGCTGCCGCACGCACTCGTAAGTCGCGACCGTGTCGTCCAGATCCGGCGCCTCGTCACCGGCCAGGGACTCCCAGAACCACCGGCAGCGATCGACGATGAAATCCGCGACATCCTGGTCGAACGGGATCTCATAGACGTGGTCACCGAACCAACCGGTCAGCATCAGCAGATGCGCAGGCTGCTTCGTGAACCCGGTGAACAACATCTGCGACATCACCTGCGCCGCATAGTCACGCGGGCACTGGTCAGTGAGTTCGTCGCCCCACTCCTCCAAGTGCCGGGCGGTCTTGAACTCCACCACCCGCCGCGACGATCCACGGCTGCCGCGCCGATCCAGGGTCGCGGCGGCGGGGAACCCGTACACCGACTCAGGCACCACGTACTGGACCTCCCCGCGTGACAGCTTCCAGCCGGGGTTCTTGCGGAGCCACCGGTTCGCGGCGGCCGGCTCGTAGTCATGCCCGATATCGAAGATGTCCTTCGGCGGCTCGCCCTCGACGCGGCCTTTCATGCGGTGCCACAACCGATATGGGGAGTCCCAGCGAGAGATGCCGAGGATGGCGGCGATCTTCGACGGGGTGATCATGCCGGTCCATTCGGCCGATCCGGGTTGGATTATCGAGGTGGGCACAGCTCGTCGCTCCTCTCCCCGATAACGCCGAGTGCGGCGCGGCGGGGATCGTCGTAGTCCAATTCGGCTTCTGGTGCGGTGTGCCGCCACCGATGCCACTCGTCGGCCTCGTGCGCGTACATCAGCGGGCTGCCTCGGTGAGCATCCGAGCGCGGGCCCGCAGCGACCTGTTCGACCGCACCAGGCGCTCGTTCTCACGCCGCAGCCGGAGCAACTCCGGGATGCGGGAGTCCTCCAGCGAGAGAATGACATAGCCGTCCTCGATGCCGTACTGGCCGCCCCGCAGGACGTGGGTGATCGTGCGGGTGACGCAGTCGAATCGGGAGTCGGAGTTGTAGACCTCGATGCGGTCACCGGTCTGGTAGTCGCGGTCATCGATCCGGACTTCCATGGTCTTTTCGTTGGCGCGCAGGCGCGACACCCAGCGGGCATCGCCCTTGACGTAGTGCGTGGTCATGACACCGCCCGCAGCTTCACCTCGGGCAGCTCGTACAGCCACGCGAAGATGTCCCGGATCCGGCCCTCCGTCGGCACGATCGCCAACGCCGCCGCCAACATGATCTGCAGATCCATCGGCTTCAAAGCCGACAGATACGTCCACACAAGGCGCGGGTCCTCGTCCTGCTGCATCTGCCCCAGCCTGGGCACCAACCGAGCCCGGACCGCGAGGTCTTCTTCCGTCGGCCAGATACCCTCGACCGCCTTCGGGATCACCGGCATGTCAGCGAGGGGGCACGGCGTGCAGCTGCGGGCCTCGATGGAGTGCTTCACGTACCAGCCGAACGAGACACCGACCGTGCGCCCGCAGTAGGCGCAGATCATCCGCTCCTCGGTGCTGATTGCAGCGGTCACAGGGTCCTCCTGATGTTGTCCAGCGCGGCAGACACTTTCGCTTCGGCACTGCCCGGCGGCCACACACCGGGGATGACCATCTGGACCTGGCGGCCTTCGATGAACCGGAGGTGCGTGATGGGCCCGCCGACAGCGCGGTGGCGTCCCCTCCTGCTGCGGAGCACCGCAACACGCTGGGGGCACTGCTTCGTCTTGCCCTTGGCATCGACCGCAGCCGCGGCGATCGCGGCGTCCCGGGCGTCCTGCGGGCACCACACCCGCCGCACCGCCGTCACGCCGACACCTGGAGCACCAGGGCGCATGCGACGATCGCGCAGAACACCCAGAGGGACAGGGTGGGGATGGCGGTCTCCCGCAGCCAGGTCGACATCAGTTGACCCCCACCAGATGCGCTGGCTCATCGGGCAGCACGGTGGCCGCCGTCACCGAATACCGCTCCGTGCTGTTGACCCGCTCGGAGACGAAATAGCCGCCGGTGCAGGTGAACACGTAGTAGCCGGAGCAGGTGGTCGGCACCTGATGCGCGGGAGTCCAGAACACCCGGACCCGCTCCCACGATCCATCAGCCCGCATGGGGCCGTCGCAGATCGTGCGGCGCTGCGAGGCGAGGAATCCCCACAGGTCGTTTTTGCAGCCGACTCCCGTGTCCGCCCGGGCCTCCGGTGCCGACACCGCCAGCGCCGCAGCACCACCCACCGCGGCCAGCGCCAGCAGGGCCCGCGTCCTGGCGGCCCTCACGCGTTCACCGCGTCACCGGCGAACGCCGCATCGTGGATGGCGTCGAGGTTGATTGGCGCAGCCGGTATTCCGACCATCAGCCCGCCGAGCGCCTGGAGGTACTGGCGGGCCTCCGCCTCGTCCTTGACGTGGACGACCGGGACACCGATCAGCGAGATCGCCACCGACCAGTCCGCAGGGCCACCCGACGTCGCCGGGTTCGGGGACGCGACACCGATATGCCGGCCACCCATCGTGAGGACGACGAGCTTCTCACCGCCACGGTCCTCGGCCTCTATCACCTGCCACCGGGGCGCGGTATCGTCTTGCTTCGACACTGGTGTTCCTTTCGGGGTTGTGCTGGTGTCACCGGCCCTGGTGCGGATGCAGCCGCCCGGGGCCGAAATCTGTTACGACGAGGTGGGGTTGGCTTCGGCGAAGTCGGCGAGTCGCTCAGCCAGCGCACGGAACTCGACACGCTGCCGATCAGTGACCGGGTGCGCGAGGCCTCGTTGTTCAGCAAAGAGGCTCACGATGCATGCAGCCTGCTCAAGGTCGCCCACCGTGAGGGGCTCCGCGGCGCGCCCGGCCGGGGGCGTTGACGGGGAGACGCGCACCCCGGCCGGACCGTGCTCCGCGTCCACGCTGACTGCAGGAGCGACGTCATCGTCATCAATCACCGCACCGGCGAACTCCACCAACGGATCGATCAGCCGATATGCCGGCTTCTCCTTCGCAGGCACCGTCCGGACCGCAAGCTCACCTAAGAGCCCCATTGCATTTCGCAACACCGTGATCACAGCGGCCACCGATCGTCGCGCTCCAACGCCGCATCGATCTGGGCCTCAAGCTCCGCGTTCTTCCGGCGCCACCAGTCCGCGACATCCGGCGCGAAGAACATCACCAGCAGGACCGCCACCAGCAACAGCACGAACCACACGACGTCGCTCACAGCGCACCACCGACGGCCTTCGCGGTGTCCCGCTGCCCACGAGCATCAGCCAGCTGCTGCTCCAACTCGGCGACGCGATCCAGCGCCGCGAACCGCTCGGCGTCAGCCGTGACCGCGTCAGACTCGAAATGCTCGATCTCCCGCGCCAACGCCGCGTTGCACGCAGCCGTATGACGCAGCAGCGAAGCAAGATTCACGATCTGCGTCCGCTGATCGTCGTCAGCCGCCAATGACTGATACCGGTCCACCAGACGCGCGATCTCACCGAACACGTGCTTTGACGACTGCGCCGCATCGAGCTTCTCCAGCGCCGCGAATGTCCCCGCCGGTCCACCGGGATCCGGGATCACCGCGGTCATGACGCCATCTGCAATCCGGCGATGTACGCCTCGATCTGCTCGTCCGACGAGAACCGCCGCGACCCGATCGTCACCGACGCCAACTCACCCGACTTCCACAGCGCGAAGAGCTTCGTGCGGGACAGTCCGCCGAGCCGCTCGGCCGTCGCCTTCCAGTTGTGCAGCGCCGCGCTCATGCCGGCACCTGACTATTGCCAACGGTGTGCACAGCATTTGTAACAGCAGTGCCGACTTCGATCTCGTGGGCCTCGAAGAGGTCCTCCCAGTCGACGTCAAGCCGGGCCGCGATAGCGAGCGCGAAGTCCTCCGAGATGGTGCGCATCTCCCCTCGCTCGATCAGCGAGATGGACTGCTGCGAGCGCCGCACCAGGTGCGCGAGATCCGCCTGACTGAGGTTGTACCTCTTGCGCCTACGGCGAATCGTGTCCGGGTTCTTGACCCTCATCCAGTACTCCCTCCGCCGACGTGGCGGTCGCTTTCGAACCATGGTGCCCTCCTCTGGTCGGAATTACAAGTGCAGTACACCGCAGTTGTAATTACTTGTCAATGTCACAAGCGGGTTTTGACGTTGCCGTCTGCGATGATGCGTTTGTCACTTGTAACCGGTTTGGTGACGCCACGTAGCACAAGGAACAACCAGCGAGGGAATCTCAAGCCGTGAACGAGACCGACACCCTGCGTGGGCTGATCGCCAAAGCCCGCCGCGAACGCGACAAGTCAGTGCGCCAGCTCGCACTGACCGCGCAGGAGGCCGGCCACAAGATCGTTGGAACGACGCTCAACGCCATCGAAGGCGGGACGTACAAATCAGTACCGACCGCCGAGACCATCCGAGCAATCGGATGGCTGGCCGGCGTCACCGACGAGATCGCGTTCGCAGCAGCAGGTCGCTCAATCCCGGGACCACCCTTCGCAGAAGAACTACCCCCAGGGGTTGACGACCTGACGTCACCGGAGCGCCGCGCAGCGATCGCCATGCTGCGCGCACTCGTCGCGCAACGACAGGAGATCAACCGCTATGTGGATCAACCGAGCAGTCATCCGGCCGCGGCGTCGGGAGCACCGGATGAAGCGCCCGAAGACCAGGAGGGTGGGTTGTCCTTCACCGATATTGGCTGGGGTGACCTTCCCCCCGTCCTGCAGCTGGTGGATGACGAACGCACTTCCACCGACGAAGTAACAGCTGCGGCGCTCCTCATTCATTACCGGGAGATGTATCGGCGAGCGATGGCTCAGTCTCACCACAATGTGATGCTGCAGCAAGAGTTATCTCGGCTCGGCGACTCGCCGGCTACCTCCAAGGAGCCTGAAATAGAGGACGGCCTCTACGTGCAGTACGTGGCAGCGCGACTCTCCACAAAGCGGGGCGGCGGAGATCCAGATCTACATGCCGCGGTATCGCTTACGAAACGCCAATACGCCGCTGCGAAGGCAAGGTACGAACGCGAATCCGCGGAATTGGTCGTCTTCCGCCGACTACTGACCCGGGGGTGCCCACCAGTATCGGCCTACAGCGAGCCACCCGAGCAGCGGCAGGTTGCCGCGCGCACCGCGCCTCCTGGTTATCGGACCGGCCAGTCCGAGCAGGGTGATGCCGCCGGCGAAGAGACTCAAGACCCTCAGCAACAGGGAGACAACTGACGCATGACACGCGATGACACAGTTATCGTTCCGTTTTCGGTGCGAGTTGAGCAGAGCAGCGAGGTCCGTCACAAACCAAAGATCGACGGTGCGCTGCCGTTATCGAACTTCGACGGTAACGGCGCAGACCTGTTGAAGACCCTCGATGCGTTCGTGCGCGGGTTGCTCGTGCACGACCAAATGGTCAAACGTGGCGACGATCATTTCGGCCGCCCCCAGAATTTCGCGCGAGCTGGACGAACACTGGCGTTTGAAATGCAAGGTGGGCAGTCAGGCCGAGAACGATCAGTGAAGCTGGACGCGGACTCCACAGAGCAGACACTCAAGCGAACTGGACTGCTGTCAAAGCACTTTCAGGTTTGGGCCACCATTCCCGTCAACTCGAACGTGGGTTGGATTTTGGTAGAGAAAGACGGGTACGACACTCTCCCCTCGGTTTGGCGGCGAGAGTTTCTACGAGCCTTCAGGGCTCGGCACCGCGGCTACAAGGTCACCGTCTCCCAGATCCGAAATGATGCCTTCTGGCGCCTACTGGAACAGGGTCTGGACGATCCGCGGGTGCTCGACATCAAAGTGTTGCAGCGAGCGCAGCCCTCCCACCGAGAGGCGCATACGAGAGGATTTCCCCAAGGCGTCTCCAAGACCGAAGAGACCTTGTACAAAGCCAACAAAGGGCGAATGACAGGGCGGCAGCTTAAGCGAATAAGGCGTTTCTTCACTGTCACCAAACGGTCGGATGGCTCGATCGTGGAGATAGATCTCGCCGACGACGCGCGCGATGAGTTTGCCGAGGGCCTGGACATACGTCTCGCGCAGGACGTCCTGGAGATCACGGTCCATGCTGAGATCGACGGGCGCCGCAAGACAGTCAGGTTCAGTGGCGCGAAGGAACCAGCCGAGTCGTACGTTGTCGAAGGACTCAATGGCACCCGAGTGACCCCGGAAACCTTCCGCAGGGAATGTCGGAGCCATACGGTAGACCTAGCCGTAGTCAGTGGCGCCACTCTCGTCGACAAGTGGGATACTGGCGAGTGGACGGCAGAAGACCAAGTCAGCGCGTTGGAGGTGCCATTTGCCGACCCTTCGGACGATAGCTGACTCCGCGGTATACGGGGTTCGCGGCACAATCCCGGTCTGGCTCCCAATCGGTGCTGGCGTCGCGGCCTGGCGGTTACACGTGGATTTGCAGCCGCAACTCCTCCTTCCTGCCGCAGCACTGACAACAGCGGCGCTGATGGGGCTATCCGCAATTACCTTCACGCGACTCAAGGATGCCGCTGCCGTCCCGAAACCAGAAGTGGGCGCCGATCCCGCGGCCACCGCTTTTTCACTGTTCCGACGAGTCAACCGAGCTGCAGTCGAAGCCCTGCTTCTGGGCGGGCTCTGCGTCATCGGAATCGCAGCCGGTCCGCGCTGGCAATGGCTAGCGAGTGCGCTACTGCTCGCGGGCCTGACGTATGTCGGCATACGCCTTCTTGGTGTTCTCTGGTCGCTGCGTCAGCAGGCTGCCCACGTCATCGGCGATCGCGACATTCCGGTCGGCAAGCAGTACAAACCGGACATTAAGATCGCCAAGTGACAAGCGTGTAATTCCTGGTCAAGGGCCAGATTGTCGGACCCCTGTCATAGCGTCCGTCGACATGGGCATCGACGTTCTCTTCCACCCCTGGCGCCTGCTCCGTGAGGAACACGGCGATGTCGAAGTCTCGTGCCGGTATCGACTTCCGGAGCGTGTGATGGGCTTGCAGGTGGGTCGGCGGATCTGGTTGGCGCGCGGACTGACGCAGGCGGAGCGGCGCTGCACCCTCACCCACGAACTCGTCCACCGCGAGCGCGGCCCGGTACCAGACGATCCGGTCGCGGCCGAGCGTGAAGAGCAGATTGTCGACGAGATCGCGTCCCGGCGGCTCATCACCCTTCCAGCGCTCACCGATGGCCTGCGGTGGTCCCGACAGCCGCGCGAGTTGGCAGATCACCTCTGGGTCGACGAACCGACCTTGCAGACCCGCATGGGGACACTCGATCCCGTCGAGGTCGCCCACCTCGAACATCACTTGGAGGACCAGTGGCTCTGGATACCCTGACCGAAACCGACCGCGCGATCCTCGACCTCGAGGCGAAGTGGTGGGCCACGTCGGGAGGCAAAGACCAAGCGATCAATGAGCTCGGCATGTCGCCCGTTCGGTACTACCGTCGCCTCAACCAACTGATCGATTCGGAGGCAGCTTTGACGTACAACGCCGTTGTCGTACATCGCCTCCGGCGGATCGCGGGACGCTGATGCCGCGGCAGCGACTCGCCCCGGGCGAGCACGGAAAGATCACCACCATTCAGCGGGCCGGCTCCTGGTACGCCACGACCTACGTGCGGCTGCACACCGGGAAACTCCGTGAGCGAGAGGCGTCGTCGACGAAGTCGGCTGAGGATGCGCGCCGCACACTGCTTCGGCGCATCAAGGACGAGCTGGAGAGCTCGGCGCCCGTTGGCGTAATCAACACCCGAACGACACTCTCTGAACTGTTTGCGGCGTGGATCGACGCCAAGGTGGTTGAGGATCAGCTGAAGCCGCAATCCGAGAGCCTGTACCGGCAGGTGTGGCGACTGCACGGCGACCAACAGCTCGGCGAACTGCGGATCCGGGAACTATCGGCCAGCCGCGCGGACACCCTCATCAAGTCGTTGCCGCCGAACACCTCGTCGAAGATGCGGGTCATTCTCGTCGGTATGTACGGGCTCGCCGCTCGGTTCGATGTCGTTGCGACCAATCCGATCCGCGAGACCAAGACCGCAAAGGGCGAGACCAAGCCGGTCCGGTCGATGACGGTGATGGAACTCGAGGAGGTACGCCAAGCTGTCCGCGTGTATTGCGCGCCGGGTAACCGGTCGGGACCGCCGCGGGGCGCGATGCTTCCCGCCTACGTCGAGCTGCTGGCGGCCACCGGCAACCGGCCGTCCGAGGTGTTGGCGATTGAGTGGTCCGAGGTCGATCTACTAGGCGATCCGCCGACGGTGACAGTGACCGGGACGTTGATCGATCACAGCCGCATTCCCGGGAAGCCGTTGCACCGTCAGGACGCGCGCAAGGGCCGCGGCACCCCGCCCCACACGGTGCTGTTGCCTGACTTTGGTGTCGAGATCCTCGCGAAGCTGTATGCAATCACTGGCCCCGATGGTCCCGTGCTGAAGAACCGTGATGGTGGATGGGTAAGTCCGTCGAACATCCGGTCGGCGCTCCGCGAGGCATTGCAGCCGCACCCACACCTGAAATGGGTCACGCCGCACAGCTTCCGGCGGACCGTCGGCACGGTGGTCCGGGACGGCATGGGCATCGAGGCGGCACAGGCGCAGCTGTCTCATGCCCAGATGGAGACGACTGAGAAGCATTACGCGCAACGGCGGACGACCGGCCCCGACGTGCGTGCTGTGCTGGACAAGTTCGCTGGAGTTCAGGAGTGAATTTACGGGGAAAGTGCGGGATGCCGCTCCCGAAACCAGTCCAGGCCAGAGATAATATTCCTCTGACCTGGACTTGCTGGAGCGAGTGACGGGATTCGAACCCGTGTAAACGGCTTTGCAGGCCGGTGCCTAGCCACTCAGCCACACCCGCAGCGCAATGAACTTTGCCACCGACCCCGACCTGCGCCAACCGTTGCACTCGCCGTGATCGCTATTCGTGCGGCATGCCCGCGGCCAGGCCGGACTGCGGCCAGCCCGGCGGAGAGTCCTCCCAGGGTTCTTGGCGCCCGAAAGGCGTGAGATCCAGGAACGGATACCCGACGGCCGAATGATCCAGTCCCCGCGCGTAGGCCGAGTAGGTGTGGAAGACCTCGTCGTCGCGGCGAAGGAACACGCTGGCGCCCGGCCAGTCGCCCCGAAGGTCCCGATCCGTCCAGCCGTCGGCGTGAAGTTCGTCCAGCGATTTGTAGTTGTAGTGCACCGCAGCACGTTCCGGGTCGAGCGTGACACCGAGGTCGTAAGTGAAATCACCGTCTCGCGACGAGTACCACGGGAACGTCCAGCCATGCGCGTCGCGGTAGCGGGCAACGCTGGCATACGGCGCCCGCGACACGCAGGCGAACGTCACCCCCTTGGCGTTCAGCAGGGCACGGTCGGATTCGGTGAACGTCAGGTCGGCGGCGGCCGTGCAACTCGGGCAGCCCTGGTCGATGTCGTCGAGCCACATGAAGTGGTGGACGTAGAGTTGCTGACGGCCCTCGAACAGGTCGACGAGGCCCACCTCGCCGTTCGGTCCGTCGAAGCGGTAGTCCTTGTCCACCTTCACCATCGGCAGTCGCCGGCGTTCGGCGTTGACCGCGTCGCGTAAATGGGTGGCCTCGCGTTCCCGCGCCAGCAGTTTCTTGCGGGCCGCCAGCCACTGCTCGCGCGACGCCACATCGGGATACGCGGTGCTGAATGACATCAGGTCAGCCTCCTTCGAGTCGTGTTCAGTACCGACCCGCCCGGGCACCGAAACTCATCGCAGCCGCAGCCGGGCAGTTTAGGTTGGTCGCATGATTGAGTGGCTGGCCGACCCTCCACTGTTCGGCGGTCCGGGCCAAGGTGCCCGCCAGATCATCGAGTTGTTCGCCGCGTTCGGGCTGACCGCGCTGATCGGCCTGGAACGCGAAATCCAGGGCAAAGCCGCGGGCCTGCGCACCCAGACCATCGTCGGCACCGCCGCCGCCCTGATCATGTTGATCAGCAAGTACGGCTTCTCCGATGTGCTGGTAGCCGGGACCGTGATGGTCGACCCGTCCCGGGTGGCGGCCCAAATCGTCTCGGGCATAGGTTTTCTCGGCGCCGGCATCATCATCACCCGGCGCGGTGCGGTGCACGGCCTGACCACCGCGGCGGCGGTCTGGGAGTCCGCCGCGATCGGCATGGCCGCAGGTGCGGGCCTTCTGCTACTGGCCGTCACGGTGACGGTCATTCACTTCCTGATCATCGTCGGGTTCATGCCGCTGGCCAAGCTGCTGGCCGCCCGGCTGTCGGGCTCCGTCCGGATGCATGTGCTCTATCAGGAGGACCGCGGCGTGATGACGCAATTGCTGGCGGCCTGCGACCGCAGGCACTGGCAGCTCACCGAACTCGCGGCCGATCCGGGCCAGGAACCCCTCGGCGCACCCGCGAACCACGCGGGCGTGATCCTCACTTTGTCGGGCAGCGGTGTCACGCAGGCCCCGCTGATCCTGGCCGCCATCGACGGGGTGACCACGATCCGTCAGCTCGACGAGGATCCCGACTGACGGGTCGCCCGGTAGGACGCCACCGCCGTGAGCGCCGCCAGCACGGCGAAAGACCCGAACATCCAGCGCGCCGCCGTCGCGTCGTCGCCCAGATCGGCGTTCACGATGACGCCGGCCAGACCCGCGCCGAAAGCCCCACAGATCAGTTGAACCGTGTTGATGGCCGCGGCCGCGGTCGCGCCTTCTGCTGAGTCGTCCACCGAACCCATCGCCCACGCCGACAAGTGCGGCCAGGCGATCCCGATCCCGGTGCCGGTGATCACCAGCGCCAACGCCCAGCCGATGGTCACCCCGACGGACGCATCGGACCGCACGCTCGACGCCGACGCGCCAAGTCCGATCGCCATCACCAGCGGCGCCACCGCCACGATCCGGGTGACCAGTCGCTTGCGGTCCACCGATGCGCTGACGATCTCGCCCGCGGTCCAGCCGACGGACAGCGTGACTCCGAGAAAGCCGGCGACCAGGGGTTCCAGATGCGCCAGCCGCTGCCCGAACAGGGGCACATACATATCGACCATGGTCGACGCCATCAGCAAGCCCAGGGTGAGGTAGATCCACTTCAGCGGGCCCGGCCGAAACGCCGTGGCTGGCAACACCGACGCCCCGCCGAATCTGCGCCGATCCACCACCACGAACGCGGCGATCAGGACCAGACCACCGGCGAGCAGCACCGAGGTCAGCGCGGCATTGCGTGGGATACCGGCGATGCTGATCGCCAGCGCCGCAGACCCGAGCAACAGCAGCGACCAGATCGGAATCCGCAGTGCGCTGGGCTCATCGGTGGCGCGGGCGCGTCCGGGCAGGGCCAGCGGTACCAGCACGGCCATGGCCAGTGTGAGGATGACGAGCACGCCGAATGCCCAACGCCACGAACCGAACTGGGCGAACAATCCGCCGCCGGCAGGTCCGAGTAACGTCCCCACGCCCCACATCGCCGACACGAGCGCCGAGGCCCGCACCCACAACGACTGCGGCAGAGCCGAGTTGATGACGGCGTAGCCCAGACCGGCCAGCAGACCACCCGCCGCACCCTGCACCGTGCGGCCCACCAACAGCAACTCCATGGAGGGCGCAGCGGCGCACAGCAGGCTGCCTGCGGCGAAGACGGTGAGCCCGGCCAGATACGCCCAGCGCGGCCCGAGCCGGCTGAGCACCGCACCCACTGTGGTCGCTGCGACCACCGAGGCCACCAGATAGACCGTCGTCACCCAGGCGTAGAACCGCTGACCACCGATTTCGGCCACCGACCTGGGCAGCAGGCTGATGGTGAGGAATTCGTTCGTGGCGTACAACGCGACGCCGCCGGCCAGAACCGTCGACGCACCAA
>JAHFVC010000120.1 GCA_023264765.1 Mycobacterium sp.
CCGCCGCCGTCCTACGGATACGGCCACCCGCCCGGATACGGCGCCTATCCGGGCTATCCCCCACCCCAATACGGCCGGCCCCAGGAACTCAAACCCGGCATCATCGCGCTGCGCCCACTGAACCTGTCCGACATCTTCAACGGTGCGTTCGCCTACATCCGGGCCAACCCCAAGGCCACCCTCGGCCTGACCACCATCGTCGTGGTCATCGCGCAATTGTTCGCACTGATCCTGCAGATCACTCCGCTCGCCTCGAGTGGTCAGTTGAACTCCGCATACACCGGCGAGGACGCGCCCGCGGTGGCCCTCATCGGTTCTTCCCTGGGCACCGTGGCCGGCGCCGCCGCCACCTGGCTGTCGGGCATCGTGCTCAGTGGCCTGCTCACCGTCATCGTGGGTCGCGCGGTATTCGGCGCCGGCATCACGATCAGCGCGGCCTGGCAGCGGTTGCGCGGCCGGATCTGGGCACTGCTCGGCTTCACCGTGCTGGAGGGACTCGGCGCGGTGCTGCTCATCGCCGTCGTCGTGGGCGCCACCCTCACCGCCGTCCTGATCGGCGACGCACCGGCGGGATTCCTCGTCGGCATCCCGCTGACCCTCGGCACGATCGTCCTCATGGTGTATCTGAACACCATGCTCGGATTCGTCCCGCCGCTGATCGTGCTGGAGCGACTGCCCGTCATCGCGGCCATCCGGCGGTCGTTCACGTTGATCCGCAACGACTTCTGGCGCGTGTTCGGTATCCGGCTGCTGGCCACCATGGTCGCCGGCATGATCGCCGGTGCCGTCGCCGTGCCCTTCAGCATCGGCGGTCAGATCCTCCTCTTCGCCTCCGAGACGACCACCGCCGTGGTCGCCGGCCTGGCACTCGTCGCCGTGGGTGGCGCCATCGGACAGATTCTCACCGCCCCCTTCACCGCGGGTGTCGTCGTGCTGCAGTACACCGATCGCAGGATGCGGGCCGAGGCCTTCGATCTGGTGCTGCGGACCGGTGCGGGCGCGGGCCCGGTGGGCGCCACCGACTTCGCCGACAACCTCTGGCTGACCAGCCACCCCTGACGTGTCCGGACTCGAGATCGACAGCGACGCCGCCCATGACGCGGCGCAACGCGAGCTCAGCAAGCCGATCTATCCCAAGGCCTCGCTGACCGACCAATTGTGGGCGTGGATCGACGATCTGGTCTTCCGGATCTTCAACGCCGGGTCATCGGTGCCCGGTGGTTGGATCACCGTCGTGCTGCTCTCCCTGTTGCTGGTCGTCGCCGTCGTCGTGGCGGTGCGGATCGCGATGCGCACCATGCGCACCCGGCGGGGTGGCGACGGCGCGCTGTTCGACCATCACGAGCTCGGCTCCGCCGAACATCGTGCGCTCGCCGAACAGTATGCGGCCCAGGGTGATTGGGCTCTGGCGATCCGGCACCGGCTACGCGCCGTGGCTCGCAGGCTGGAGGAGACGGCGGTGCTCGATCCGATACCGGGGCGCACCGCCACCGAGCTCGCCGGCGATGCGAGCGCTGCGTTACCCGGCCTCAAGGACGAGTTGCGGCGTGCTGCAGACATTTTCAATGATGTCACCTACGGTGCCCGCACGGCGACCGAAGCCGGCTATCGCGTGATCGCGAACCTCGACGAGCATCTGCACCGCGCCGTCGCCACCCACGGCGACACGCCGAGCGCCGCACCGGACGACTGGGCTCCGGTGCGATGACACGCTGGCGCACCGGGCGCTGGATCGCCCTGGCCGCAGCGGCCGTGGTCGCGGTCGCGGCGCTGACCACCCTGCTCACGGCACCTCGACCCGGTGGGCCCATGGAGGCCGATTCCACCTCGCCTGACGGCGCCCATGCACTGGTCGCCCTGCTCCGTGACCACGGGGTGAAGGTGGTCGTCGCCGACGATCTGGACGCCGTGGCCGCCGCCGCCCGGCCCGACACGCTCACGGTGGTCGCCCAGACCTACTTCCTCTACGGCGACGACAATCTGACGAGGCTGGCCGATCTGCCCGGCGACCGCCTGCTGGTGGCTCCGACGTCGAGTACCAGGGAACGACTCGCGCCCTCGATCCGCCGTGACGGCGCCACCCCGTTCGGCGGTGAGCCGGGATGCGACCTGCCCGAGGCGGTCCGTTCGGGCGCCGCCGACCTCGGGGTGAGTGACACGTTCCAGGCCGCCGGCGACAACCCATCGGTGACACGGTGTTACGACGGTGCGCTGGTCCGCTACACCGAGGCGGGCCGGACCGTGACCACCGTCGGTAGCGGCGATTTCATGACGAATGCCGGACTGCTCGGCAAGGGAAATGCCGCCCTGGCAATGAATCTGGCGGGCACGCGCGACCGGGTGATCTGGTATGCGCCGCAGCGCACCGAGGGCGAGGGCGGCGGCGCACGCAGCGTCACCGAGCTGGTCCCGAACCAGGTGTACTGGGCGGTCCTGCAGCTGTGTCTCGCCGTGGGCCTGATCGCCTGGTGGCGTGGACGACGGCTGGGCCCCCTGGTCGCCGAGGACCTGCCCGTCGTCGTGCGGGCATCCGAAACCGTCGAGGGTCGCGCACGCCTGTACCGGTCCCGGCGGGCCAGGGATCGGGCGGCCGCGGCGCTGCGGTCGGCCACCCTGGCACGGCTGCTGCCCCGCCTTGGCCTGGGCGCCTCGGCCACCGAGGCCGCCGTCAGCGCGGCCGTCACCCACCGCATCGGACAGGATCCGAACAGCTTGGCGCTCAGTCTTTTCGGACCGGCGCCGGGTTCCGATGCCGAGTTGCATCAGCTCGCCCATCAGCTCGACGACATCGAAAGGCAGGTCGCACAGTCGTGAGTCAGCCACCCCCCGAGGACACCGCGCGCGATGCGCTGCTGGCGTTGCGCAACGAGATCGCTAAGGCCGTCGTCGGCCAGGAAGCGGTGGTCAGCGGCCTCGTGATCGCCCTGCTGTGCCAGGGCCACGTGCTGCTGGAAGGCGTACCCGGCGTGGCCAAGACGCTGCTCGTGCGCACCCTGGCCGCGGCCCTGCAGCTGGAGTTCAAACGGGTGCAGTTCACGCCGGACCTGATGCCAGGAGATGTCACCGGGTCGCTGGTATATGACGCGCGCACAGCCGAATTCGCGTTCCGGGCCGGCCCGGTGTTCACGAATCTGCTGCTCGCCGACGAGATCAACCGCACTCCACCCAAAACCCAGGCCGCACTACTGGAGGCGATGGAGGAACGGCAGGTCAGCGTCGACGGCGAACCGCGGCCGCTGCCGGACCCGTTCATCGTCGCCGCAACGCAGAACCCCATCGAGTACGAGGGCACCTACCAGCTGCCCGAGGCGCAGCTCGACCGGTTCCTGCTCAAACTCAACGTGCCACTGCCGCCCCGGGATCAGGAGATCACGATCCTGGACCGGCACGCGCGTGGCTTCGATCCCCGCGACCTGTCGGCGGTGCGTCCCGTCGCGGGACCCGCCGAGCTGGCTGCCGGCCGCGCCGAGGTCCGTCGGGTGCTGGTATCTGCGGACGTACTCGGCTACATCGTCGACGTCGTCGGCGCCACCCGGCAATCGCCGTCGCTTCAGCTGGGGGTGTCCCCGCGCGGCGCCACCGCGCTGCTGGCGACCGCGCGTTCGTGGGCCTGGTTGTCCGGTCGCAACTACGTCACTCCCGACGATGTGAAGGCGATGGCCCGGCCCACCCTGCGGCACCGCATTGCGCTGCGGCCTGAAGCCGAACTCGAAGGGGCCAGCCCCGACGGCGTGCTGGATGGCATCCTGGCCTCCGTCCCGGTTCCCCGCTAGTGGTACTGACCGGCCGCACCGGGCTGATCGCGCTGATCGGCTCCCTACCGGTCGTGCTCTCACCTTGGCCCGCAGCGACGTTCGTCGTCGTTGCGGTGGTGCTGGCTGCAGCGGTGGCGCTCGACGTGACGCTGGCCGCGAGTCCGCGTGCCGTACAGCTCGGCCGATCGGGTGAGCGCACCGCGCGGCTCGGTCAGCCGGTGCGCACCGAGTTGACGGTGCACAACCGCGGCGGCCGCCGGCTACGGGGCCGGGTCCGTGATGCGTGGTCACCCAGCGCATGCGCGAGCCCCCACGAGAGCGCGGTCGACATCCCTGCAGGACAACGGGTTCGCCTGGTGACCACCTTGACACCCGTACGCCGCGGCGACCAGCGTTGCGCCCACGTCACGGTGCGCGCGATGGGCCCGCTCGGGCTGGCCGGGCGGCAGCGCACCCACCCGGCCGACGGCACGGTGCGCATCCTGCCGCCGTTCCTGTCCCGCAAGCACCTTCCGTCGAGATTGGCCAAACTGCGCGAGCTGGACGGCATGGTCCCCGTGCTGATCCGCGGCCAGGGCACCGAATTCGACTCGTTGCGTGAGTATGTCGTCGGCGACGACGTACGTTCGATCGACTGGCGCGCCACCGCTCGCCGGGCCGATGTGGTGGTCCGCACGTGGCGCCCGGAGCGCGACCGCCGGGTGGTGATCGTGCTCGATACCGGCCGCACCTCCGCCGGGCGCATCGGCGTCGACCCGACGTCCGCGGACCCCAACGGCTGGCCCCGGCTGGACTGGTCGATGGATGCCGCACTCCTGTTGTCGGCCTTGGCCGTACGCGCCGGCGACCATGTGGATTTCCTGGCCCATGACCGGGTGGCGCGGGCGGCGCTGTTCAACGCCTCGCGCACCGAACTGCTGGCGCAACTGGTGGGAGCGATGGCGCCGCTGGAGCCCGCGCTGGTGGAATCCGATGCCGCCGCGACTGTTTCGGCCGTGCAGCGCCGCGTCCGCCGGCGTGCCCTGGTGGTGCTGCTCACCGACCTCAACGCCACCGCGCTCGACGAGGGGCTGATGCCGGTGCTGCCCCAGCTGGCCAACCGGCACCAGGTGCTGGTCGCCGCGGTGTCCGATCCGCGGGTGGACGAACTGGCCGCCGGCCGGGCGGACGCCGCACAGGTCTACGACGCCGCAGCCGCCGAACGGTCCCGCAACGACCGCAGGGACATTGCGGCCCGGTTGCGTGGGCACGGCGTCGACGTCATCGACACCGGTCCCGAAGAGTTGGCCCCGGCCCTTGCCGACCGCTACCTGGCCATGAAGGCCACCGGCAGGCTCTAGCGAGTCGGCACCACGTCGGGGGCATCGTCGATGTCACCGGACTCGTTGGCCTGCACCGCCTTACGGCCGAAGTAGACGATGTAGCCCAGGAAGAGGACCTCGGCGGCGGTCCCGATGCCGATCCGGAGGTAGGTCGGCATCGGCGAAGGTGTCACCAAGGCCTCGATCAGCCCCGAGATCAGCAGCACCACGGCAAGGCCCACCGCGACCGCGACCACCGCGCGGCCCTGCTCGGCGAGCACCTGACCCCGCGGCCGGTTGCCCGGCGCGATCACCGTCCAGCCCAGTCTCATGCCCACCGCCGCGGCGAGGAACACCGCGGTCAGCTCGAGGAGGCCGTGCGGAATCAAGAGCCCCAGCAACACGTCGCCCTTACCCGCCCCGAACATCAACCCGCCCGACACCCCGAGGTTGAGTGCGTTCTGGAACAGGATGTACGGGATCGGGATCCCCAGCAGGATGGCGAACCCGATGCATTGCGCCGCCACCCACGAGTTGTTCACCCACACCCGCAGGGCGAACGAACCGGCCGGGTTCTCGCTGTAGTACGAGGCGAAGTCGTGGTTGATCAACTGCTCGAGTTCGGACGGCGTGCCGATCGCGGCGCGGACGTCGGTGCTGCCTGCCACCCAGCCCCCGATGACGACGGTCACGATGAAGAACACCACCGCGGTGCTCACCCACCACCGCCATGAGCGGTACGCGACCACGGGGAAGGACACCGTCGCGAACCGGGCGAGCTCGCTCCACAACGGGGCGTGCGCGCCGGTGACCACCGAGCGAGCTCGCGCGACCAGACCCGACAGCCTGCCGATGAGGACCGGATCGGCCGAGGAGCTGCGCACCATCGACAGGTGGGTGGACACCCGCTGGTACAGGTCGACCAGCTCATCGACCTCGGCGCCGGACAGCGCACGGCGCCGTTTGAGCAGTTGCTCCAGCCGATCCCAGGACGCGCGGTGGGCCAGCACGAACGCGTCGACATCCATCGCGCCGATTTTAGTAGCGTGGACGAGCATGGGCTCCCAGCCGGAACCGTTGGTGACAGGCGATGCCGTGGTGCTCGACGTGTCGATCGCTCAGCTGCCGGTGCGCGCAGCGGCAGCGCTCATCGACCTCACCGTGATGCTGATCGGATACGTCCTGGGCGTCACCCTGTGGGCCCTGACGCTGGCCGACTTCGATTCCGCCCTCTCGGCGGCCGTCTTGATCATCTTCACCGTGCTGGTGTTGCTCGGGTATCCGGTGGTGTTCGAGACCGCGACGCGGGGCCGCTCGCCGGGCAAA
Organism: Mycobacterium sp.; assembly: GCA_023264765.1. Taxonomy (GTDB): domain Bacteria; phylum Actinomycetota; class Actinomycetes; order Mycobacteriales; family Mycobacteriaceae; genus Mycobacterium. The sequence continues at coordinate 6,383 of JAHFVC010000120.1, forward strand.
ATGGCCCTGGGTCTGCGCGTCGTGTCCGACGACGGTGGGCCGGAACGTCTGCGCCAGGCCTTGTTTCGTGCGCTGGCCGGCGTCATCGAGATCTGGATGTTCACCGGCGCCCCGGCCGTCCTGTGCAGCATGGTGTCCTCGAAGGCCAAGCGCATCGGCGATGTGTTCGCCGGAACGATGGTGATCAGTGAGCGCGTACCGAAACTGAGCCCGCCACCGCTCATGCCTCCGGCGCTGGCCTGGTGGGCGGCGTCGCTGCAGTTGTCCGGCCTCGGTCCCGCCCAAGCCGACATGGCTCGGCAGTTTCTCGCCCGGGCCGCACAACTGGATCCGCGTACCCGTGAACAGATGGCCCACCGGATCGCGGGCGAGGTGGTGGCGCGCATCGCGCCGCCGCCGCCACCGGGAACACCGCCCGAGCCGGTGTTGGCCGCGGTGCTGGCCGAGCGGCACCGTCGCGAGTTGGAGCGTCTGCGGGTGGCGCAGCCCGCCGCCGCATCGCCGTGGACGCCGACCCAGCCGACGGTGCCTCCCATGCCTCCCACCGGCGGTTTCACCCCACCCAGCTGACGTTTGGGACACTCGTGTCCCATTTTGGTCCAACTCTGCTATATTTTGATGCATGACCATGCCTGCCTGGACCGACAACGGGGCCACCAGTGGCCCACGGGGTCGGACCCGCCGGGCCATCATCGACGCCGCCATCTCGGTCCTCGCCGCCAACCCGGCCGCCCCGCTCGGTGACATCGCCGAGGCCGCCGGCGTCGGTCGCAGCACCTTGCACCGGCACTTCTCCGAGCGCGGCGACCTCATGCGCGCCGTCGCCCTGCACGTACACGAGGTCAGTACCGCGGCCATCACCGCGGCCGATCCGACGTGCGGTCCCGTCGACGCGGCGCTGCGCCGGGTGGTGGAGAGCCAACTCGACCTAGGCCCCATCGTTCTCTACATCTATACCGACCCGACTCTGCTGGCCGATCCCGAACTCGCCGCCCATCTCGACTCCGGGGATGAGGCGATCGCCGAAGCGCTCGCCCGCGCGACGGCCGACGGCCCGGTCTATCCGCCCGGCTGGGCCCGCCGGGTGTTCTGGGCGCTCCTGCTGACCGGCTACGACGCCATCAGGCAGGACGGCATACCCCGGCACCAGGTCGTCGACGCCATCATGTCCAGCCTCACGCAGGGCACCATCACCTCTCGTTAAAGGAAGTTCCATGTCCACCCGCCTCGACGCGCAGGCGTCGACGACACCCGCCACCACCCCCCGACGCGCCTGGATTGCACTCGCGGTGCTCGCGCTGCCCGTGCTGCTGATCGCGATCGACAACACGGTGCTGGCATTCGCGCTGCCCATGATCGCCGAGGATTTCCGCCCGGCCGCATCCACCCAGCTGTGGATCGTCGACGTGTACTCCCTTGTGCTGGCTGCACTCCTGGTCGCGATGGGCAGCCTCGGCGACCGGCTCGGCCGGCGCAAACTGCTGCTCATCGGCGCCACCGGTTTCATGGTCGTGTCCGTCGCCGCCGCGTTCGCGCCCAGCGCCGAGATGCTGGTGCTGGCCCGCGCCGTGCTCGGCGTCTTCGGAGCCATGCTGATGCCCTCGACGCTGTCCCTGATCCGCAACATCTTCACCGAGGCCTCGGCCCGACGGCTCGCCATCGCCATCTGGGCGTCGTGCTTCACCGCGGGGACCACGTTGGGGCCCATCGTCGGTGGCGCTCTGCTGCAGCACTTCCATTGGGGCGCAGTCTTCTTGGTGGCCGTCCCGGTCCTGCTCCCGCTGCTCATACTGGCTCCCAAGCTGGTGCCGGAATCCCGAGACCCGAATCCGGGCCCGCTGGACCTGACCAGCGTGGCACTCTCGTTCGTGGCCATGCTGCCGTTGGTTTGGGCGATCAAGACTGCCGCCCATGACGGCCTGTCGTATGTCGCCGCGGGCGCCTTCGCCCTCGGCATCGCCGCGGGCGTGCTGTTCGTCCGGCGCCAGAACCGCAGTGCCACGCCGATGCTCGACATGGAGCTGTTCCGCTACGGCCCGTTCACCTCGTCGGTGCTGGCCAACTTCCTGTCCATCGTCGGCCTGATCGGGTTCATGTTCTTCACCTCGCAACACCTGCAGTTGGTGTTGGGGCTCAGTCCGCTGGCGGCGGGTCTGGTGACACTGCCCGGCGCCGTGGTCTCGATGATCGCGGGCATGGGTGTCGTGCGTGCCGCCAAGCGGTTCACCCCGCAGACGCTGATGATCGTCGGCCTGATCTTCGTGGCCCTCGGCTTCACCTTGATCTTGCTGTTCCGTCATGACCTGACCGTCGCCGCCGTCATCGCGTCGTTCGTGGTGCTGGAATTTGGTGTCGGCATTTCCCAGACCGTGTCCAACGACACCATCGTGGCATCCGTTCCGGCCGCCAAAGCCGGTGCCGCATCGGCTGTTTCGGAGACGGCGTACGAGCTCGGCGCGGTGGTCGGAGCGGCGACGCTGGGCACCATCTTCAGCGCTTTCTACCGCTCCAATGTGGTGGTCCCGGGTGGGTTGACACCCGAGCAGGCCGGTGCCGCCGGCGAGAGCATCGGTGGCGCCACGTCGGTGGCCGGGGAGCTTCCCACCGGCCCTGCCGAGCTGCTACTCGACTCAGCGCGGACGGCTTTCGACTCCGGGATCGCCCCGACCGCGGTGATCGCCATCGTGCTGACGCTGACGGCGGCGGCCGTCGTCAGCGTGTCGTTCCGCCGGTCAGCAGGAGCGCCGCACCCAGCAGAGCGGTGACGGTACGGGCGTGGTTCCACGCCGTCCACGGGCCCAGATAGGTCTGCCAGTCCTGCCCGCCGTCGAGCTTGTCGTTGAGTGGCACGTTGAACACGACGGTGATGACGGCGGGCAGCACGGCCAGCACCGCGCCTGCGACCAGAAGGCCGCTGCCCGGCCGGCCCCACTGCACGACGGCGATGGATCCGAGCACAACGGCCAGCACCGTGGTGCCGAAGAACAGCACCAAGAAGGGCGCATTGGCCTGGGCTTCGGCGTTGATGCCGCGCATGGCGGTGCCGGCGCCGGCCGAGCCGGTGCGGTCCAGGCCTGGCATCACGAAGCTGGAGAAGGCATAGAAGATACCGCCGACGGCGGCGCTGCCGAGGGTGGCCGCGGCGGTGAGCAAGGTGACCGGGGTATGTGACATGCCCTTGAGTCAACGCCACGTTTCTCAGACGATCTATGGTTGATCGTCTCGTCTGCATACGTGACCGTCTCGCAGACAATAGCCTCCCCCGGTCCGGGAGAGGCCATTGTCGTATGTGCGGCTTACTCGCTGGAGCTGCCCGCACCCTCGTTCGACGACTTCGCGCCGGCGCCCGCCTTCGCCGACTCTGCCGAGCCGGCTTCCGATGCGCCTGCCGAACCCGACGAGGCGTGGGTGCCACCGATCTTGGTGCCCGTGCCCGGTTCGGCCTTGACGCTGTCGCGCGTCACCGATCCCTTGCCGCCCTTGGCACCGTGCGCTCCCTTGGCACCCTTCGTGCCCTTGGTGGCGTCGGCGTCCTTGGTGGCCGAGGAGTCCGTCGCCGCATCTTTCGTTGCGGACGTCGATTCGGCGGCCTCCGTGTCGGTGGCGGCCTTGGTGTCCGTCGCGGCGGCGGTGCTGTCGGTGGTCTTCACCGGCGCGGCGGTCTCGGCTTCCTTGGCAGGAGTCGCCGCCTCGGCGGTGGCAGCCTTGGCGTCGGCGGCGGACGCCACCTCGGACGGCGTCGTCGCGCCCGCCTCGGTGGCGGTTCCCGTTGTGGTCGTGCCTTTTTCGGTGCTAGCTGCGGGAGCTGCACCCGATGCGTCGACCGCCAGGGTGACCGTGGTGGTGGCTGCTGCGGTCGGTACCGCCGCGACTGCCGCGGTGGCCGCCGTGGCCTTGGGCAGGCCGGTGCGCAGCGCCGCCAGGAGCGTGGATCCGATGTAGGGCAATGTGCCCGTGGTGAACTGCTTCGCCTGCTCCACGGCGTTCTTCAGGACATCGGCGATGCCGTGCTGCACGGCGTTGATCACGTTCACCGGGTTGAGCGTCTTGAGGGCGTCGAGCACCTTCTGCGTGCTGGTGACCATCTGCTGAAGCAGCGGCGGCGTACCGCCGGCGTTGAACCCCAGACCGATGGTCGATGCGACGACGCCGACCAGCATGCTGAGTCCGGCGTTGTACAGGGCCGACACCATCGCCTCACCGACCTTGAACGGCCGCTCCAGAGCCGGCTGCAGCGCCGCCCAGGGGTTGCCGAGTAGTGCCAGGATGGGGAAGAGGCCCGCATTGATGACGGAGTCGATGGCGCCGTTCACGTCACCGGTGGCCAGGATCTTCGCGGCGGCCTTGAGCGTCGCAGGCAGCCCCGCACCGAGCTGGCCGAGCGCGGAGCCGGCGGCCTTCGCCGCTTCCAGGACCTGGTGGGCGGTGTACAGCTGGTTGTTCACGATCTGCCGCAGAATCGGCAGTGGGTCGGCCAGCACCGTGTGGACGGTCTGGTTCAGCCAGGCCCCCGCGTCCTCGATCACCGGTTTGAACACGTTGATCGGGTTGTCGATCGACGACGCGGTGAGCGAAACCTGCGGCATGTGCATCTGCGGCAGATTGGGGTGCGCCGCGATGGGCGTCACCGCGATGACACTGGCACCGACGAGCGCAACGCCCGCGGTCACGTAGGGGCGCATGGCCGATTGCATTGACATTCCTCGGGTCATCCCTTCATAGGATCTCTGGTTCCCCCCAGCCGGAACAGAACCTACTGGTCAGTAAGTTGATGGCAAGACATTTCGGCAAAGTTGCAGGCACTGCCAATTTTCACGATCTGCCAGTCTGCGGATCCGTAGGTTTGCTAACGGATTTGTCTAGTTCCGATCGCAACAAAACTGGCAAATACCCGCCGCCGGAAAGGCATCGCCGGAGCGCGCGACCCCGCCTCGACCGCCTCCGCAGGCCCGTGTATGAGCCGCCACCTGTGTGAGCGGCCACATATCCAGTCGCTCATGTGAGCCGTGACATATTCGTCGAGTGCGGTTCATCTGCCGGTTACATGTCGAATGATTTGACAATCAGCAATGAAATGTCTCCACTACGTCCTACGTAGCCGAACCGGCCCGGACGGGCGCACCACTGCGTACCGCAACCGTCCACATCCTGAGATGTGGCTGAACGCGCCGGCGGCCGGCAGTAGGGTCCGCCGATATGGACGCGCTCTCGGGACTGCTCGACGGGGTCCGGGCTCGCGGAGCCTTCGTCCTGCGGCTGTCGCTGGATCCGCCGTGGTCGATGCGCATCCAGGACGGGGCTCTGACCCTGATCTGCCAGACAGCGGGCACGTCGGTGATCGTCACCGACCGTGGCGATGAATTCCGCTTGGCGGCAGGCGATATCGCCCTAGCCAGCGGCGCGTGCCATTACCTTTTCGCCTGCTCACCCGACGTCGCACCACAACTCGTCATCCATCCCGGCCAACGGTGCACCACCCTGGCGGGCGAGGACATGCGCTTCGCACTCAGCGTGGGCGTGCGCACCTGGGGCAACAGCGACGCGGGCACCGACCGTGTCGTCATCGGCGCCTACGAAGGACGCAGCGAGGTCAGTACCCGGCTGCTGCAGGCTCTCCCGCCGGTACTGGTGGTGCACCCGCACGAGCCGCAAGGTTTGATCGAGCTGCTCGCGGCCGAGGCCGGGCGCGAGCGAGTCGGGCAGGAGGTGTTCCTGGACCGCTTGCTCGACCTGATGCTCATCGACACGTTGCGCACCTGGTTCGACGGCGAAGGCCAGGCCCCGCCATGGTGGCGCGCCGCCGACGACGCCATCGTCGGACCGGCACTGCGGCTGATCCACCACAATCCCCGGCACCCCTGGACCGTCGCGAATCTGGCGAACGCGGTCGGCACCTCACGAGCCGTGCTGGCCCGCCGGTTCACCGACCTGGTCGGAGAACCGCCCATCGCCTTCCTCACGGGATGGCGTCTGGCGGTGGCCGCCGACCTCCTCCGGTCCGGTGACCGGACCATCGCCGCGGTCGCCGATCACGTCGGGTACGGCACACCGTTCGCACTGAGCACCGCGTTCAAACGCACGTACGGCATGAGTCCGGCGGCATACCGTGCCGCACATGCCGCCGATCAGGCGGCCGGAGCGGCGCCGGCCTGACGCCGCTTCGCGATGACACCGGCCGCCGATGTTGCCGCGACGGCGATCAAAGCCCCCAGGATGAGCGCCGACGGTTCGCCCGGAGCCAGCAGGTTCTGCTCGGTACCCAAGGTGGCCGCCGCTACCGGGACCCCGAGTTGAGCCGCCGCCAGCACACACAGCGCCAGCGGTTGGCCGAACGCCCGGCCCACGGTGTGGGCGGCGATGGCGCCGACACCCAAAGCCACACCCAGCCCGATGAATTGAGGATGGTCGGCGAGTTCACGCACCTGCAGGGACGCGCCCAGCCACACGAAGAACAGCGGCGCGAAGAAACCCTCGGTGATGCCGAACAACTGGCGGGCCAACCGGCGCGGCTCCCCGATCGCCGAGATCACCAGGCCGAGCGCGAAACCGGCCAGCATGATCGACACATGTGTGGCGATCGCCAGGGCGCCAAGACCGAACAGCAGGAACAGGCTGATCCGCAGCTCCAGGGCCAGCCGGTGATCCTCCGAGTAGTGGTGCAATCGCTTACGGGCACCGCTGCGTTCGAAATGGCGCAGCACGACGAACATCACCGCCGCCGCGAACGCGATCGCCACTGCCCCCAGCGCCGCCCGCGGGGCATGGCTGGGGTCGATCACCAAGGGCAGCAGCACAATCGATGCCGCATCGGCGATCGCGATCTGGGCCGTCACCGACAGCACCGGCGGGCCGGTCAGCCCGAGGGAGTCGATCACCGGCAACGCCAGCGCCGCCGACGAGGACGCCATCAGCACCGCGTACAGCAGGGCGTGCCCGGTGCCGAACGCCGACGCGATGACGACACCCAGCACCGCTGCCACCGCGCCGACGGCCACCGCCCGCAGCGCCGCCCGGGCCAGTGCGCCGCGCAACGCGGTATCGCGGACGGGCACATGCGTTCCCACGATGAACATCACCAGGGCGAAGCCGATGTTGGCCAGCAGCTTGAAGGTGGTATCGGTGTCGTCGACGATGCCGAACCCGGTTCTGCCGACGACGATCCCGGCCACCAGCTCACCCACGACGACAGGCAGGCGCAGCCCTGGGACGGCGGCCAGCGCGGGACCCGCCAGCCCGATGACCGCCAGCAGCGCCAAGGTGTCGAATCCGAAGCCGGCCATCAGAGGACTACTCCTGCCACGACACCAGCCGGCACGGGATGGGCGTGTTCTCATCGGTGAGATAGCTCGCGCACACCCGGTGATAGCCGTCGGCGATCTGCATCGGCACGTCCCGGTCATACTGGCCGCGCACCAACAGGATCGGGGACAACCGCTTGCCGTCGCTGATCTTCGCGAGGTCGTTTCGGACGTGCTGGTTGTTCTCAGGGAGCAGTGCCAGTCGCGCCGCCCGGAGGATGTCTTTGGCCGCGCGCTGCAAGGGTTTTGCCTTCTTCAGCGCCTCGACCGTGGCGGCGACGACGGCTGGTTCGGCCACCATGCTGAGATAGTCGGCGGCCGCGTCGTAGTCGTGCGCTTCCGGATCATCCAGCCACTTGACACCCATCCGGACACCCTAGTCCGGATGGGCTGTCAATCCACTGGGAAATCAGGCGCCGATCCAGTTCCCGTGAAAGCCATACGGAACCCGCTGCGGCAGGTGGATGGTCGCGACGGGATCGCCCCCGAAATCCGCGGCGTCCACGATCACCAGATCGCTGCCGTCGCGCTCGGGATCGTACACATAGCCCAGGTACCAACCATTGTTCTCGTCCGGCTTTCCCGCGCCGGGCACGAATACCGCCTCCCCCGCGCCGCCGGTCCCCAGATCATGGCGCACCGATGCACCGGTAGTCAGGTCGTAACGGAGCCAGCCGTTTTCGCCGACCGCCACCGAGTAGCGGGCGGGCAGGCCGGCCAGCCGGTCATCGATCCTCGGGAACTCCACCCCGTGGTCGTCGAGTTGACGTTCGCGTACGGTCCCGGCCGCCAGGTCGATGCGCCATTCCCAGAGCACCGCGTCGAGGTCGAAGTCCCCGGCCCGGCGCCATAATTCGGGGTACCGGACCGCGTGCAGCACAATCGAATCACCGTCATCATGGGCGTTGGCGACGTGGAAGATGTAGCACGGGTCGATCTCGAACCAACGAATGTCACCGAACGGATCGCTGCGGCGCAGCACTCCCAGTCGAGCACCGTAGGAGTCACTCCACCGGTACGGCATATCCCGTTCGCCGCTCACCGCGATATCCATGTCGAACACGATCGGCAGATCCAGGAAGACGACATGCTCGGCGGTCATGGCGAAGTCGTGCATCATCGTCAGTGCACCGACCTCGACAGGCCGGTTGACGGTGAGCCGGCCGTCCGCGTCGACGCGGTGATAGGTGACATGCGGGGCGAAGAGACTGCCGTACCCGAAGAAGTGCAATTCGCCGGTGGTGGGGCAGATCTTCGGGTGCGCGGTCATCGAGTCGTTGAGCTTGCCGCCGAAGTCGTAGGCGCCGACGGTTTCCAGTTCGTTGGTGATCTCGTACGGAAGCGACGATTCGACCAGTGCCAGAGTCTTTCCGGCGTGGTTGATGACGTGGGTGTTCGCGGATGCGGCGCGCAGATTGCGGGTGTGGTCGCTGTTGTACAGCGGGAGGTCGCCGAGGAAGCTGTCAGTACGCACCCATCGGTTGCGATACCACTTGGCCGCGCCGTCCTGCACGCGCACGCCGTGGATCATGCCGTCACCGATGAACCAGTGCGCCGTTTCCTGGCGCGGATTGGGGCCGTTGCGCAGATACCAACCGTCGAGTTCCGGCGGTATGGCGCCGTCGACGGGCAGGTCGTACTCGGTGAGTTCGTCGGCGACGGGCGCGTAGTTCCCCCGGCGGAAGAAGTCACCGGTGGTGGGCAATCCGGTGGATGTGGAGGGCTGAGTCATAGCGCAAGACTGACATTCCACTAGTGACATGTCAATAGTGGAATGTAGTATCCGGTGATGAGCTTGCGAATCGCCGCGCTGGGCCTTCTGGTCCAGCACCCCGGCAGCGGATACGACCTACTCAAACGCTTCGAGAAATCGATGGCCAACGTGTGGCCTGCCACCCAGAGCCAGCTCTACGGAGAGCTCAACAAGCTGGCCGCAGCCGGCCTGATCGAGGTGGCAGACACCGGACCGCGCGGCCGAAAGGTATACCGCGCAACCGATTCCGGACGCGACGAACTACGCCGCTGGCTCGTCAGCCCCCAGGACGACCCGCCGTATCGAAGCCCCGAACAACTGCGCATCTTCCTGCTCGGTGAACTACCCCGCGACGGCGCCGCAGGACACGTGCAAACACTGGCCGACCACGCCCGCACAGAGATCGCCCGACTGGAGGCACTGCGCGCACAGTTGCACTGGGATGACTCCGACGAGTCGTTCTACGGCCTCGCCGCCCTCGAACACGGACTGCGCTACAACGCCATGCAGGCCGAGTGGGCCGAATGGCTGGTCAAGGCCATCGTCGATCGAACTTGATAACTCATGGTTGCATCGCGATAGTTTCCGATATATCGTTAGTGCATCGGAAGCGCACACGGCGCTTCCCGCCAGAAGAGAGACACAGACATGAACACCCCATTCACACCCCCCAATCAGCCCTTCGGTTTCGGACCGGGCTTCGGCCCCGGCGGTTTCGGTCCAGGTGACCGACGCGCCCTGCACGAGCAG
>JAHFVC010000121.1:0-792 GCA_023264765.1 Mycobacterium sp.
GATGCACTTGTTGGCGAACGCCGGTTTGAGATCGGCGGTGGACTGCCCGATACGTTCCCAGGTGAGCCAGCCGCGGGCCCGGTGCGGTTTGGGGTCGTAGCTGACCGCCTTGGCCATCGCGGCGCCGTCAGCATGCCCGAGCGCTTTGGCGACACCGTCCTTGAGTAGCCGCACCTTGTCGGGCAGCGCATCGGCTTCTGCGTCGAGCTGCAGTTTGCGCGCGAACTGCGCCAGCCCGGCATCGTCGAGGCCGATCGCCTTCGGCGCACGCGCCATGAGCAGCCTGTGCGCGTGGGCTTCTTCGATGTCGGTGGCGGACTGGACGGCCCCGGTGACTGCCGAATTCTTCTCCAGGCCGCGCGCGGCGATATTGCGCTGCAGATACGTCCATTCCGCTTCGGCGGCGTTCATCGGCCGGTTGACGATGTTGAGGTGCCCGAGCTGTTCGAGCAGCTGGTGCTGGTGGCCGGCGCCCGGCGGTGCGATGACCTCGACGGTGCCGCGCAGGCTGGCGGCGCATTGTCCCGGAGGGTTCATCGACGTCGGTCGGACGACCGCTTGGAAGCCGTTGCCCAGGTCGATCGCCAGCTCGGTGCCCGAGGTGTTCTCGCGACCCTTCCCGTCCCAGGTGGACACACCGTCGTCGGCGTGCGCGGAGATCCGCGACATGGGTCGTTGAGTCACGGGCAGCCCCGCTCCCTGGAATGTCGGGTCGGGCACCATCTTGGTGACCATGACTTCACCGGTGTGTTCAAAGGCGTTGACGGTCGGTATCTTTCCGCCCTCGCCGTA
>JAHFVC010000121.1:802-16181 GCA_023264765.1 Mycobacterium sp.
CAGAGGCCATGCGTTGCTTGCAGTCGGCGATCGCCGCTTGATAATGCGCCATCATTTGCTGCTCGGCGCTGCCGGCCGCCGGCCCCGTCGCCTGCAACGCCTCGAGCTTCTTGTCGACCGAGTCGATCCGATCGATGGTGTGCTGCGGGATCGGGGTTCCGTCCTTGATGTGGTGGTTGATCGATTTCGCAGCCCGGGCGAGCTCTTCGTGCAGCTGCTGCTCCTTGTCGATGGGAAGACGGCCGGAAACCGTCTCAGGGACCTGGATCGGCACCTTGGGTGCATCCGCCGGGCTGAGCGCGTCAAGCAGTTTCTCCTCGGCGTCGGGGGTGAGGGTGGCGCGAAGCACCTCATGGGACGGACCGCCCTTGGGGTCTTTGTAGGACGTCAGGATCGCCGCGCCGTCGGCCAGATCCGCACCTCCGACCGCGACCGCGGTACCGATGCCGTCACCGACGTCGAGTTCATCTGGCACTGGGGTGAGCAGCTCATCGTCGCCCCACTCCTCCGCCGAGGCCGCAGCCGGCGGGGCCGCGCTGTCGGGTTCCTCGCCGGCGGCCGGCTGGGCCAACATCTCCTCGAGCTCGGCGACCTCGGATGCAGGCGCGGGCATCTCGGCGACCGTTGAGGATCCGCCGGCGGCCTCGGCCGCATCTTCAGCCGAGATCACGTGCGAGCCGCATTCGCCGCAGATGCTGCCCGTCTCGGCCGAGATCGGCGTGCCACACATCAAGCACGGGACCAACTCTGCCGGATCAACCGTGTCCCCGACCGCTGTCACGTCGTCGAACGTCGGCGCGCTGGCTGGCGTCGTTGAAGCCTGCCCGTCCGGGATCTGACCTTCGGCGGTGACAACCTCAACGGCCAGATCGTCGGCTACCTCGGGTGCCGGTGCGATGGTGAACGGCTCATGAGTTTTCTGTTTCCCGGACCCCATCAGGCGACCTTCGAGATGATGTCGGCGCTGTCCACCTTGGCGTCAGCGAAGAACTTCGTAAACGCTTGGCGGATAGTGTTTTTCCGCTCCACTCCGAATGCGATGAATTCGTCGGCGACTTGCTGCGAGGTGGGTGCCTTGCCGTGTTTGGCCGCGGCGCGCTTCTCGAACACGGGCCGCCAGTGTGACGTCGAGCCGCTCGCGGCCCCGGCCTTGGCCGACGGTGCAAGCATGGTGGAGAACTCACTGTCGGGAATCGATTCGATCGACTTGATCACCGGCAGCGCCGCCGCGGGCCGAACCTTCACCCCCGGCGCGAGCTTGCCGTTCTTCGACGCCTCGTACAGCGTGTTCCACACCGGAGGGTGCGCCCCGTACGAGGAGTTCGGGTGAAAGTCCGGGGCGAGCTTGTCCTGGCCCCAGAACTTGAACGCCTGACCGTGATCGCATGGCACCACACCGCCGCTGGGGGTGCGCAACAGGTTGTCGTGCTTGGCGTCGTGGTCGCCGACCAGCCAGGCCGCGGCGTGATACCGCACGATCGCGTCCACGTCGCCTTGGCTCCACTGACCCGGATTCGACGGGAACGTCGTCGCCCCCTTCATCAGAGGTTGCACGGTGCCGTTCTGGCCGTTGTAGGGCCGCGCGTACACGGGCACGGTCGGGATGCCCGCGCGATGCAGAATGCCGTTAGCACCCGACTCCGACAACGCCCGGTAGGGATCCTTGGTGGGCTTGAACATCCACAGCGACCCGTCCGGTGCGGTCACCGCTTCCTTGGTGTGCGCACCACCGAGGTGCATCGCCGGCCCCTTGGAGAACTGCCAGGCGTCCACATCGGCTGCGGGCGGTCGCGGCGGCGCATCCGCCAACGACGCCGTCTGATGCTTGAGTGCCTCGACCATCTGCTGCTGCTTGCGGAACCACTTCCCGGATCCAGCCGTCGGCGACAACGGCGTCACCGAGCCCGGCGCCGGCGAGGCCGCAGGTGAGCTCGTGCTGATCGGGGCCGCCGCCGGCGGCACTACCGAGGGGGTCTTCTTCTGGGCCTTCTTGGCGGCAATGTTGGCCGCGATCGTGTCGGCTTGCACCGAGGGGTGCCACTGTCCGATCAGCCAGTTCTGCAGCTCAGCGCGCGATGCGCCCTTGGTGTCTTTGAGCCCTTCCATCGTGGCGGCCGCGCGCAGCTGGTCCATCGACAGCGACTTCGCGCCATGCCGCAGCCCCTGGGCGAAGGTATCCGCGGGGATCGTCGTCCCGATCTTCGAGCCCGGAGTGTAGGGATGGTTGACGCAGTTCCAACTCTTCGCGTCCTGTTGGACCGACACGATCGACTGGGCCGCGTTGTTATAGGCGATCACGTCGGCAGCGGACTTGAATGGCAGCGGTTTCTTCGTGAAGGACCCGCCTCCGCACAGTTCGGAGAGTTTGGCCTGGGCAGCGTTCTTCTCGGCGACCTTGGCGGCCCGCTCGCTGATCAGCTGCTGCAGTGCGGCCTTCTCCTCACCCGGGGTGCTCTCGCGCATCAGCTTGAGTGCCTCCGAGCGCGACAACAGGTCGGCGTTCCCGGGCAGCTTGCCGTCCTCGATGGCGGAGTTGACGACCTGGTTTCCGGCGTAACCCTTCTCGACCCGGGCGTCGACGAGCTCCTTCGCCTGAGCCTGTGACGCCGCCAGGGCATCACCGAGTTCCGGGCAGTGAGCGGTGGCCAGCTTGTTCTCGGCGTCGATGAGCGCTTGAAGGTCCTCAGGCGAGGTTGAGTTGCCGTGGCTGTCGGCGGCGGCGAGGAACGCCGACTGTGTTTCGAGCACTTCGGCCGGTGTGGCCTTCCAATGTCCCTCGGGTAGCTCCGCCACCGGAGGGGGCACGATCTGGCCGGCGGCGACGGCAGCGTTGTACCGCTCCATCGACTTCGCGGCGATCTTGGCCTTGTAGTCCGCGTCGGTAGGGTAGGAGGGGTCCAGCCAGCCCGAAAGCGCCTTGTGCGACACCATCTCTGGGTGCGGGAACCCCGCCGCTGCGGCCATCTCGTCGAGCTCGTCCTTGGACTTCCCGTCCAGCCAGTTCTTGCTCGCGGCGTGGATGGCCTTGTTGGATTCGTCAGCCAACTGGGGGATCTGCTGCTCGGCCGGCTGGTTGTTGGCGGCCTCCAACTCCGCCTGCGCCGCTGCTACGGCGTTGCTCATCTCCCCGAAGCCGGCTGCGCCGGTGATCGGCCCGATCGCGTCGTCGCTGGGGTAGTGGTCGAAAAGCTGCTGGTCGCTGGCCGTGACCGGTTCGATTGCGGTCGCCGGCTGGGTGCTGGGCGCGTCATCGTCGGCGGGTGCGACGGTGAACGACTCGTGGTCCTTGCTCTTCCCGGATCCCATTGTCAGGCTCCCGCCACGAGCAGTTCGTCGAGGGTGTCGCGCACGGCCTGTTCGGCGTCGGGCCCGGCACCGTCGAGGTCGAGCACCTCGACCGCATTTACCGAGTAGCTCATGGTCGGCTCGTCAAAGAACCGCTGCAACCAGCGTTCCCGCTCGGCGGGGTCGAGGTCGTCGATCACGGTGTAGCGCAACTCGCGCGCCGGTTCGCTGAGGGGAACCCAGTCCCACCACGTCCAGCCCTGGCTCCAGCCCACCGCGGCGACTGGGCGCGTTGACCACCCCGTGGACGGGTCGTAGACGCTGACAACAGCGACTCGCATGCTCATGCCCGGAGGTATATGCCGGCCCGCAGGCCAATCCGGTCACTGCGGGCCGGATCTCCCCGAACACCGCGGACGCGCAACAAAGACGGCCGGTGGGACCGGCACAAAAGGCAGAGCACCCCGTCTGCGTGACCGGAATCGGGATCCCCCCGGGCATATACCTCCGGGCATGAACATCCTCGGATCGGAATCTATCGGTGGCGTCCAGGCCGCCAGCACTGATACCGACGTGCCATCGGGCCCGCGGGCTGCCGCCCTCCAGGTCGCCCAACACCTAGAAGCCCATGTCTTCCAGTGGACCAACGAGCGCGAGCTCCAGCACGGCATCGGCGATGCGCTAACACCGCGATTCGACGTCCAGGCCGAAGTGGTGTTGTCCCGCCACGACCGACCCGACTTCGTGGTCACCGTGCCCCCCTACCGCGTGGCGATCGAAGTCAAGGTCGCCGGCGCCAGGACCGCGATACTGCGTCAACTCAGTCGCTACGCCGCCCACGCCAGCGTCGACGCCCTGGTGCTCGCCGCCGGCCTCCGAACCCTACTGCCCGGCATCCCCACCGAGATCCACGGCAAACCCGTCCTCGTAGCGCACACCAGGGCACCGCTGCGATGAGGCGCATCGCCGGGACCATCGCCCGCCACGGTCAGTGGTGGCAGATCACTGCCGACCCCGACATCATGATCCGTGTCAAACGCGCCATCCCCGGCGTGAAGACCAGTCGCGCAGCCGCTCTCCTGGTCTCCGACACCGAAGCCAACGGCACCGAGCTCGAATGGCTCTTGGACCGCTGGACATTCGACATCACCCCCTCCGACCGCGCGTACCTGGGCCAGCGAGCCGACGCGGACCGCGCCCGAGAAGTCCTGGTGCAAGGAATCATCACCGGCACCGACGCCGTCACCCGAGGGTCGCAGTGGCTGACCTCCAAGCTCCCGCTGCGCGACTACCAACAGGTCGCCGTCGACATGATCCGAGCCACCGGCTCCACCTTGATCGTCGACGAACTCGGCCTGGGTAAGACCCTGGTCGGTCTGGCGCTCCTCGAAGACCCCGACGCCCGACCGGGTCTCGCGGTCACCCTGACCGGATGGCTGGGCCAACAATGGCTCCAGGAACTCCGCAAGTTCTACCCCGAATTGCGCGGCGTCGAGATCAAGACCACCAAGGCCGAAGAGGAATTCCCGCGGCTCTGGAAGGACGAGAAATTCGGCTACGACCTCGTCGTCATCAACTACGCCAAACTAGCGAGCTGGCGCCACCACCTGGCCGGCACCGTGCGGACCGTGATCTTCGACGAGGCGCAAGAACTGCGCCGCCCGGAGAGCCTAAAGTATGAAGCCGCAGCACATATCGCCTCACGCAGCCGTGTCGTCACTGGACTGACCGCAACGCCGATCTTCAATTACGGCGGGGAAATGTATTCCCTCATGGACGGTATCCGCCAGGGCTGCCTGGGCGACCGTGAAGAGTTCATGCGCGAATGGGCCGGATTCGGGTCGCTCTCTGCAGACAACAACGGCAAGGTCCGGATCGAAAACCCCGAAGCACTACGAACCCACCTTGCCGCCCGAGGCCTCTTTCTGCGACGTACCCGCGAGGACGTCGGAATCAGCCTTCCCGCAATCGAAACCGTCGAGCAGTACGTCCCGTCAGATCCCGACACACTCAACAAGCTCTCCGGCGATGCGATCGAAATGGCCAGACTGCTGCTGTCCCAGGACTCCACGAACACCCAGAAATGGCAGTCTGCCCGCGAACTGGACTGGCGGATGCGCCACGACACCGGCGTTGCCAAAGCTCCCTTCGTCGCGGACTTCGTCAAACTCCTGCTGTCCAGCGAAGAAAAGATCGTCCTGTTCGGATGGCACCGCGCCGTCTACGACATCTGGATGGAGCGGCTCGCCGAATTCAACCCCGCGATGTACACCGGCTCGGAATCCTCGGCAGCAAAGGCGTTGTCCATCAAACGATTCCTCCACGGCGACGCCCGCATTCTGATCATGTCGCTGCGATCCGGGGCGGGGATCGACGGGCTACAGAACGCGGCCTCCACCCTCGTCTTCGGCGAGTTGGATTGGTCACCGGGCGTACATCGTCAAGCAATCGGCCGACTGGGACGGCCCGGTCAAACCCGACCGGTCCTGGCCTACTTCTGCACCACCGACGACGGCGCCGACCCCGTCATGCTCGACACCCTCAACATCAAGTCCATGGAAGCCGACCGGCTCATCGAACCCGAACAACCCAAGCTGCAGGTGGTGAGCGAAGAAGGGGTTCGGCCCGACCGGATCAAACTCCTGGCCGAATCCGTGCTCGAGCGCGCCGGCTCGCTACCTCAACGACGCACGGCATGACCGCGCATTCTCGAACAAGAGAGGATCACCGCGTGTGGAATCCCTACAACTCCGGGGCAACGGTCGGCGATCAGGGCTCCGAACACGGCGTGATCCTCCTCGACGACGAGCACACCGACGGCGCGCGCATCACTCTCGAACGTGATTGCCGGCCAACCATTCCGTTCGCGATCACCTGTGGCATCTACGGGCTGTTGGTGCACACCCGGTTCTTCGGCGAAGAGATCGAGGCGCGCACGCAATTCGACCAGATGAAGAATGATCTCGCCGTGCTCGTTGAACAGCTGCCGGACTGCGGGGACGGGGTTCCCGAGGACACCATTGAGGCCCTGGACGAGTTCGTCCACCGGTATCCGTAAGCCGAGTCAACTCCGTGCGCTGCACCGTGAAGTGAGCAGATCTTGGGATGAGCCTCTACCACTGGGGCTTCCGGGACGACGCTGTCGTTAGGACTTGAGGACTCCGAGGCTCTGCAGCTGCATCACTGCGTAGCTCTGGACATGGCGCTTCACGTCGCCGCGAGTCTCCGCGGCTGTCTGGGTACCGTATTCCTGGGACCATGCCTCCTCGGCGACGTCAACGGTGAAGCTCACTTTGACCTGCATGCGCGGTTCCCGTCCAGATCGAAGGCGTCGAGCACAAATCCGTTGAGGAGCAGAGCTTTACGAGGCGCTGCGCCATGCTGGACATCGCGTACGGTGTCGCGTGCGATGTGCGAGCGCGGTCCCTCGATCGTGGTGCGGGCGTGCCAGGCGGCGGCGAAGTCGCCGGAGATCTCCGATAGTGCTCGCACGGCAACGGACTGCCTCATGCTCATGCCCCGTCTCACTCGATGGCGATGTCGTCGTGGCCGGGCAGCAAGACGGTGCGGCCATCGCAGAGCGTGATCTCGACGGTTTCTTCGCGGGGGTTGTCGACGCTCACCTGGGTATCGCGGACAGTAGCTCCGTACTCGGGCAGATAGTCACCGGCCATCACATCGTGAACGAGTTCGATCGCCATCAGGGCCCGTGCTTCACGGTGGGCGCTCGGGCGAGGATCTGGCGGCCTGCGTCGGTCAGTTCGACGGGTGTACGCCAGCCAGGATCGATGGGCTCCGGGTGCGCCGGGATGGTTCTCGTGGCGGTTCCCGTCAGGCCGCGGTAGGTCTGCGTGCGTTCGGGGACGATGTGTGTGGAAACGAGGCCGTGGCGGACGGTGATCCAGCCGCGCTCTTCGATTGCTTGCCAGGTGGAGCGCCCCGGTCCCTGGCGGCGGCCGTCGATGACGAATGCGCGCATGACCAGGCCGTTGCGTCTCGCGGCGCGGCGGGCCATGTTGGGGTATTCAGCGCCGTATTCGACGTGGCCTTGGGCGACAAGGGCGAGGGCTTCACGCTGGCGCGGCGTTGGGGTGCGGGTAGTGCTCATGTTGTGCTGGTGCCTTTCGCCTTTCGGGACAGTCGGTGGTGCGCTTCCCTGGTGGTTCCGGCAGGCGCGTTCATCGGTGAGCGTCGATCAGGATGAGCCAGGTGTTCTCGGGCACGGTGGCGATCCATGCCGAGTAGTCGAAACGCCACCGGCGGACTTCAGGATCGTCAGGGGCCAAGGCAGCGGGGAAGAAGAGGCGGCCGCTGTCGTGCCAGCTTCCGTCGAGATCGATGTAGCCGGTGGTGGCGGTCAACGACGTCGGTTCGATGTCGTGCAGCCGGGCGATGTAGCCGCGGCCCTGGTTGGGCCACTGCCAGGGCGGTGACGCGGTATCGACGTGAGACTGGTGGGTGAGGATCCAGTGGTTGGCGACCCGTCTCCCACCGGCGATCCAGCCTTCCCACCTGCCACTCGCGGTGACCGCGTCGACCACTTGGTCGACGTCGCCGTAGGGCTCCAGTGCCCGCCCGACAGCCGCGGGGAGCTCGTTCACGTCGTGGCTTCCGTCGATCGCGACGGTGATGGAGATGTGCACATCTCCTCCCTTCATTCTATACGCCCGTTCCGGTGTATTAACTGTGACTCTACCGGCCGGGTCCGACAAGGCCGAGTGTCGGGTCAGCCGGTCGTGCAGCTGTGGGCGGCAACGTCACGATCGCTGCGGGTGATCGGGAGGTTGTACTTGGCCACAACGCGGAGGTATTTCTCGATGTACGCGCAGACATAGGCTTGGTTCGAGGGGAGCCATTCCTGCAGTCCTGCATCCGATTTCGCGACGTTGGCCGGGCCTGAGACGGCCAACAGGTTGTCGGTGTCGTTGGCGAACGCCTGGCGCTGCTGCGCCGTCCACGCCCACGCGCCCAGGTCCCACACTCTAGCTAGGGCAGCGATGTGATCTATCTCAACGGCCGTGGGATCTGCACTGCTGTAACGGATGTCGGTCCCGGTGTACGGATCGTGCAGCAGCCCACCGAGGACCTTGCAGTCTCTGGTATTCGGCTTGAAGGTGACGTCGACCAGCTGAGTCCTCAAAATGCGTTGGCGCGTATCACAACCCGAGTGATCGCTCGGATCGTTCCACGCCGGGCCAAAGACGCACCCCTTGCCCTTCTTGCAACTTCGCTGGTAGCCGGGCACCTCGGGCAGCTGGTCGACGACCTGCACGGTACCCAGCAGCTCGGCGACGCCGGCGGACGTGACCGCGGGTGCCGGCGGGGCCGCGACGGATATCGCGTGATCGCCGCCGTCCAGCGCTGTCCATCCCGCCACCAATGCCGCGGCAACACCCATCGCCGCCGTCAGCTGCCGCCTCTTCCAGCGCCTCATGAGGTCTCTCCACACCAGCGAGTAGTCACGTCGGTAGGTATATGCCCGGCGGATCCCGAATCCGGTCGCGTTGCACGTGTTCTCATTCGTCACCGCCATGTCAGAGCCTTCAGATACGCTCCTCACTATACACCGGTACCGGTGTATAGAACTTTAGGGAGGTACTGGCGTGACGGCACAACCGGGACACCTGGTCGACGATGACGACGATGACGAGGCCCCCGAGGTCTGCCGCGACCCACATGACGAGGGCTGTTCGGAGCCTCTCGACGACGGCGAGGGCTATGACGGCTGCTGTGGAACATGCGCCGACCGCCTGGAAGCCGCCGGACACTGGGCATAGACCACAGGAGGGCACTTCCGATGGGACACAACACTTGTGTACTGCGCATCAGCATGGCGGAAGCTATCTGAGGTGGCCAAGGAGATGCTCGCCCGTGATGACTGCACCACGCACCGCGACAATTGCCGGTTCGGACAACGCGACACCTGGCCGACTGGCAACTACATCGAAACGAATGAAGTCGGGGCTCTCCGCCGCATCAGCTTCGGACAGTTCCGGCGCGACGTCTACTGGTGTTTCACGTGCGACGGGCTGTGTTATGCCGACGCCAGGCACACGGCGTGATCGCGGGCGTTACGCCTCGGTGAGCAGCGAGGAGTAGTAGCGGACGGTGGCGGCGAATGCGACGGCGACGTCGGCGTGGACGTCTTCGCGGCCGTTGGGTCCCATGATCGCGCCGTGGCGGGCGTACTGGACGGGGTTCTGGGAGATGACGGTCAACCGGTCACCGTAGAGCTCCAGCAGTTGGTCGATTCGACTCTTGCGAGACGATCCGACGACCACCATGCGGGTGTCGGCGGGCAGTTCCCCACCTAGCCACGACAGTCCGGGTAGCGCCATTTCCTCCCAGTCGGCGTCGGTGCGGAAGGTCTGCAGATTGATCGCGACCGCCGGCGGCGCGATGTCGTCGAGCCAACGTGCATACCGCTGGAGGTCTTCGAGGCGGTACCAGTACAGGTTGGGGACGGCGTTGACACCGGCGGCCAGCAGTTCCTCGGCGATGACCATGTTGCGGCGGAAGTTGATGAGATGTTCTGTGCGGGGCTGATTTCCATACATGCTGAAGTTCGGCGAGAGCACCAGGTCCCATGCATGTTCAGCCATCACGGGATAGATCCGATGCCGACGGGTCCAGAACGCCTCAACCAACGGATCTTCGCCGTAACCGACGAGCACCGAACGCTGTCCGTCACTCAGACCGAGAGCCTGCCGGGCGGTGGTGCCACGGAAACCGGGCAGCACGTTCCACACCTTCGGAGAGAACACGCGTCGCAGTCCCACGGCGTAGGCCGGCCAGTCCAGGTCGCTGTCGAGCTCGGCGGTGTTGGTGGTGTCGACCTGGGGCACGAACCGCGGCATGCCGTCGGGCCAACGCAGGCCTTCGAGGGTGATGTCGTCGAAGGACAAGGTGCCGCCGGCGTCGCGCATCCAGGCCCGGATGTCGGTGCGCGACCCGCACCGGATCGGGCACTGCCCGCACGACGGGGTGAGCTGATCGGCGGTGCGCGCGCAGCCGCAGTAGGAGCAGTCGGAGTTGGAGCCGCTGCAGATCGGTTCGGCCGCATCGGGATTGTCGATGAAGAACGGGCAGACCCGGCAGTCACAGGCCCGCGCGGGGGTGAGCACGGTCAGCGGCAGCGAGATGGTCATGACGGCTCACCGCCGCCGGCGAGGGTGAGCAGTTCACGGGTGTGCAGCATCAGCGTGCCGCCGGCGTATCCGGCGAGCTTCTTGCCGGCGCGCAGCTCGGCCAGCAGCCGGGTGACGGCGGTGACTGCGGATCCGACGATCTCCGGATCGGCCTCCTCCACGGCGGTGTCGGTGTCCCCGCGCAGCGCCGCCGAGCGGGAGGCGTTGGCCGAGTCGTGCAGCTGTTGGGCGATCTCGACGGCGCCTTCAGGGCTCAACGATGGGTCTGCCATCGCCGCGCGGACCGCTCCGCCGAGCAGCTTGGGGGTGCCGCGGTCCCGCACGGCCGCCCAGATCTCCGATGCCGCGCTCTGGCGGCCTTTCTCCAGTTTGAGGTACTCCAAGCGGGTCGCCAAGGCGACCCCTTCGGCGTCCATGTCGGTGCTGACTTCTGTCGGCAGTGATTTGAAGGCCCGCACGATCTGCTTGGCCTTTTCGGCGTTGAGCTGCACACCGATCCGTTTGAGCACTTCGTCCCACGGGGCTCCGACCATGTGCGCGCCGGCGGCGACGCGGTGCTTGTCCAGCAGCATCCAGCGGGTGATGGGGTCCTCGATCGCCATCAACTCCGCCGGCACATCGACCCCATGGGCCTGCAGCGCACCCGCGAGTACGGCGGCCCGCTCGAACAACAGCGCTGCGCCGAGCTCGCCGACGCCGAGGTCCTCGCGGGCAAGGTTCTCCACCAGCTGCCAGCAGCGGCGTTCGTCTTCGGTCAGGGGCCCTGGGCAGACCACGGCCGGCGCGGTCTGAAAGTGCGGATTGTCGGGCTGGTGGACGTGCCCCCATCGCAGCGCCCGCAGCCGGCGTTCACCGGCGACCAGAATGTGGCGGTCGTCGATCTGCTCGACCAGCAGTGGCTGCAGCAGCCCAACGACGGCGATCGAGGAGATCAATCCCTCCAGGTCGGCGGGACTGGTGGAGTCGCCCGGCGCCCGCCCCTGCACCTGAGTGACCGGGGCCGATGGCCCTTCGACGGCCAGCATGGTGAAGTGCCGCTTGCGCAGCCGCTCGGAGGCCGCCATCCGTTCGATGGCCGAAGCCAGGCTGTCGGTCGCCGCCTCGACGGGCAGCGGATCGAGTGCGGTGGTCGTCATACCGGAAGGTATATGCCCGGCCGAACGTGGATCCGGTCAAGCCCATCAGCACTGCCCCCGCAGCCGTCATCTCTCAGCTGTGTTGTCTCATGACTTGGTTACGCGGTGACGGCGGCACGAACCAGAAGAAATGGCGGGAGCCCGATCCGATGTGGATTGGTTGCTCGCACGCGGTCGTCGGGGACTGGCTCTGCCAATACGTCTAGGGCAAAGCCGTGATTCATCAATGTGTTGACGTAGGTCGCGATGGTGCGATGGTAATTGCCGGCTCGGCGGACGCTCTGCGGCTCGTTCAGTCTCCAAAATCCTTCAGCGAAGTAATCACCGATCAGTCGGCGAGGACTTCCGTTGATGGTGACTGAGCCGCCACGCGGCGCGTTGAAACATGGGTGTGGAACGGTAAAGGCAATTCTGCCTTCGGGTTTGA
This sequence comes from Mycobacterium sp., assembly GCA_023264765.1. Lineage (GTDB taxonomy): Bacteria > Actinomycetota > Actinomycetes > Mycobacteriales > Mycobacteriaceae > Mycobacterium. The sequence continues at coordinate 12,799 of JAHFVC010000121.1, forward strand.
GGACACGCTTGATTGATTCGATGGCGGAGTCCAGATCGGGGATGTTGTTGAGTGATAGTGCGGCGGTGACCCAGTCAATCGTGGCGTTGCCGACGCTTGACAGTGTCGATCCGTCGTCTTGGCGGTAGATGGCTCCGATGGGTTGAGCCCGCTCGGCGGCTTGGGCATGTTCGATCAGGGCCGATGTCGGGTCCACACCGAGAGCCGCAGCGCCGCGTGCCGCGACGGCGCGGGTGATCAGGCCTTCCCCACAGCCGATGTCGAGAACGACAGCCCCCGTGAGGGTCAGGGGGAGCACCGACAGCAGGATGTCACGGGAGAAGGTGTGCATCGGGGAACCGTCACGCACCAAAGCTGCGTACCAATCGGCGATGCTGTCCCAGTTCTCGTCCACCGGAACCTCAGCGTATCGGGCCGCGGCGGTCCATTTCACGCCAGAGCGATGGCCAAACCACCTTCAGGCGACGGCACCACCCTCATGAGACGCCACGGCTTAGTCGTTGTTCTTGAGGGGTGCCGAGCCGATTTTGCGGTCGTAGCTCGGTTTCTTGACGGGTTCGGGTTTGGCGCCCAGGACGGCGGGTGCGTGTTCCTGGTCGTCGTCGTCGAATTCTTGGCTGTCGGGGAACAGATCCTTGTTTCGGGTTTTGTCCTTCTGGTTGCCGCCGCGTGCGGCCGCGCCCATGGCCCCCATCGGCGGCATCATCCCCATCCCGGCACCGCCCGGCGCACCCGCACCCGCGGCCGGCGGCCGAACAACTGCGGGCCCTGCCGGCATGGCCGGCACTGCTGTCGGCGGTGGGGTGCTGAGTCTGGCGCCACCCCCAAGACCTGCGGGCTTGGTCCCCCCGCCGCCTTTACCGCCGCCTCCTCCGCCGGCCTTCTTCGCCGGCGTGGCAGTGGTGGCTTTGTGCGGCAAGCTGGCCGCGTTGGCGGCCGATGCGCCCTTGGCCATCTGACTGATCTGGGAGACCTGTTGGGCGATCTGCTGAGGAATCTGTTGGATCGGCTGCAAGAGGCCTTTTCCGGCCGCCCCGAGTCCACCGGCTGCGCCCGCCGCCGCGGCCAACATCGCGGTCATCATCGTCTTGGGATCCTGCATGCCCTTCAGCGCCGGATCGTCGGTCAACCGATCCTTCAATGGTCCCGGAGCCGGCCTGGGGACGCCGTCGACCCGCGGCGGCCCGGCTGACGAAATCGGCGGCGGCGCCCCGGGGTCGGCGAACGCGGGTGCGGACGACTCGCCGGCGTCGTAGGCGGCCATCTCGGTTTGGGTGGTGGTGTTCTGCTGGGTGTACTCGTTGCCCCAGTGCACCACTTGTGGAGTGCTCATCCCGCCGTTGGCCGCGTTGTCGTCCATCGCTTGCACAAGATTCTGCTTGGTCTGAGATGCGTCTTGGGGAGTGGGAATGTTGCTTCTGACCCGCCGCCAACCCTCGACGTGGGTGCTCCAGTCCTGCCCGAGCTGAGTGGCGGACTTACCGGTGTCATCGACCCAGGCGTGAAACTTCTGCAGCGCGGAGTGCGCGCCTTCGGCGTCCGGGGACTGCCAGCCGTTGCGCAGCGCGTCTCGGGCTACCCCCAACACATCGGAGACTTCGGCCAGACTTTGGCCGGTGTTGGTCCAGAACTCGGCCGCGGCCGTGTGCGGCGCATCCCCGCTGCCACCGTTGACCAGCATGGAGGTGTACTCGGCGTCGATCGCTCCCGGTGGCGCCGGCACGTCGGGCATCGTCAAGTCCGGAATGGTGGGCGGCGGCGGGAAAGCGGGCAGCTGCGGCGCCGGCACCCCACCCGCGCCCGCCGTACCGGAGAAGCTGGCGGCGTTCTCGGCTTCTTTGGCCAGGAAGGAGTGTGCGGCGTTCTCTACCTCGACGGCCCCGCCGGCGAGCACCCAGCTGCCCGAATCAAGCGTCTTGACCAGATTCATGGCGCGGGAGTTGAGACGCGCTGCGGCTTTGAGGGACACCTCGTCGAGGCCGGCGGGAGGAACGGCGGTGGGCACCGCGGCGGACAGCATCTGCGCTGACACAGCCTGCATCGACTGGGCGGCGGTCAACATCACCGGGATGTGCGCCTCCACATGCGAACCGCCACCAGCGCTGGCCCCCTCCATGGGCCTACAAGCCCTGGACGGGCGCGTTCAGGGCGCGGCTGCTGTCGGCCTCGCGGGTCCGGAAGCTGCCCAGGCTGGTTGTGATGGCGTCGCTGACGCCCTGATTGATGTCGGCCTGGTCGCCGGCGAAGGTAGTCCGCCGCTGCTGGTACTGCTCGAGCACCTGGGCGACGGGCTCGGCGACGACCCCGTGGCTGCGGCGAAGGGCGGCGAGGAAGCTCTCCCCGCCGGCTGGCCACTCCTGCCAGGCCGCGGCGATGGACTGATGTTCAGCAGCGTGCTGGGGAAGCCTCCCCAAGTCGACGTCCATTTGATCAGACATGTCGGTGACCCTCCCGATTGCTCGTGTCGATCTGTGCCGGAAATTCTACCGGCCCACCACCCCCATAGCGAGCCGCGTTTACCCTCCACGACACGCCAGACCAGCAAAGTCGGCATTTGCTAACAGACTACGATCAATAGCCAACACCATTGCCTCCGGCCTTTTCTTCTCATTGGCGTTCTCTTTGGTTGTAATGCGCGGCCACCGGGAAAGGACACAACCGCCTTGGCTAAGAAGGTGACCGTCAGGCTCGTCGACGACCTCGACAACTCCCGCGCGGCGGCCGAGACAGTGCCCTTTGGTATCGACGGCCAGCAGCTGGAGATCGACCTGAGCAAGGCCCATGCCGCCGAATTCCGCGCGGCCATGCGTCCCTGGATAGCCGTGGCCCGCCGCACAGGCGGCCGCCGGATCTCCAACCCCACTTCGCCGCCAGCTAGCGCCGCCGCCGATATACGGGCGTGGGCCAAAGACAACGGCCACGTGATATCTCAACGCGGACGAATTCCGCGCACCATCACAACTGCTTATGAGGACGCCCACCGCTAACCAACTTGCCTGGGTTGTACTCGCTGAACCCGGTAGCCTCACGGACATGAAAAGTCTGGTGGGCGCCTTCCTGGCCATCATGGCGATCAACAGTGCGCCGGGGTTGTCAGCTGCCACGGCGACTTATCTGACCGTGCTGGCCGCAATCCTGGCCGCGGTTGTCTACGTCGCGGTGCGGGGCCGACGCAAGCACGCGGCCCTCGTTTCTCCTCCTGCTGCCGCGCCGGGGCCGACGATCGTCCAGCACATCTACACCACCCAGCCGGTCTTCACCGGTGTCTACCAGCCCGGTGCGCCGACGCCGCAACCGCTGCACGTGTACTCCGAGCGGGGCGGGCAAGTCATCCTTCCCGACTCCATCTACCGGCGACCGGCGAAGTAGTCCCGCCCCCCCCC
>JAHFVC010000122.1 GCA_023264765.1 Mycobacterium sp.
TGATGTCTTTCAAGCCTCGTTATGCCAATTTCATTGGTGGTCAGTGGGTGGCTCCGGTGGGTGGGCGGTATTTCGAGAATCCGACGCCGGTGACTGGTGAGGTGTTTTGTGAGATTCCGCGTTCGGATGAAGCGGATGTGGAGGCGGCGTTGGATGCCGCGCATGCGGCGGCGCCGGGGTGGGGGAAGACCTCGCCGGCGGAGCGGGCGGTGGTGTTGAACAGGATCGCTGATCGGATTGAGGAGAATCTGGAGTCGATCGCGGTGGCGGAGTCCTGGGATAACGGCAAGCCGATCCGGGAGACGTTGAATGCTGATATTCCGTTGGCGGTGGATCATTTCCGGTATTTCGCGGGGTGTATCCGGGCCCAGGAGGGGTCGTTGTCTCAGATCGATGAGGACACGGTGGCGTATCACTTTCATGAGCCGTTGGGGGTGGTGGGGCAGATCATTCCGTGGAATTTCCCGATTTTGATGGCGGTGTGGAAGTTGGCGCCGGCGTTGGCGGCGGGTAATGCGATCGTGCTCAAGCCGGCCGAGCAGACCCCGGCCTCGATCTTGTACTTGTTCGAGGTGATCGGGGATCTGCTGCCTGCGGGGGTGGTGAACATTGTGAATGGGTTCGGGGTGGAGGCGGGTAAGCCGTTGGCGTCGTCGAATCGGATCGCGAAGATCGCGTTCACCGGGGAGACCACGACGGGTCGGTTGATCATGCAGTATGCGAGCCAGAATCTGATTCCGGTGACGTTGGAGTTGGGGGGGAAGAGCCCGAACATTTTCTTCAATGATGTGTTGGCTGAAAATGATGCGTATCAGGATAAGGCGTTGGAGGGGTTCACGATGTTCGCCCTCAATCAGGGTGAGGTGTGCACCTGCCCGTCCCGGTCGCTGATTCAGGCCGATATTTTCGATGAGTTTTTGGCGTTGGCGGCGATCCGGACGAAGGCGGTGCGGCAGGGGGATCCCCTGGATACTGAGACGATGATCGGGGCGCAGGCCTCCAATGATCAGTTGGAGAAGATCTTGTCTTATATCGAGATCGGTAAGGGTGAGGGTGCGCAGGTGATCACCGGGGGTGAGCGTGCCGAGTTGGGTGGGGATCTGGGTGGTGGTTTTTACGTGGCGCCGACGATTTTCACCGGGCATAACAAGATGCGGATTTTTCAGGAGGAGATTTTCGGGCCGGTGGTGTCGGTGACGTCGTTCACCGATTATGAGGATGCGATCGCCCAGGCCAATGACACGCTGTATGGGTTGGGGGCGGGGGTGTGGTCACGTAGTGGCACTACCGCGTATCGGGCCGGTCGCGATATCAAGGCGGGTCGGGTGTGGACGAACTGCTATCACCAGTATCCCGCGCATGCGGCGTTCGGTGGGTACAAGCAGTCCGGTATCGGTCGGGAAAACCACCATATGATGCTTGATCACTACCAGCAGACCAAAAACCTCCTCGTCTCCTACACCGACAACGCCGCAGGCTTCTTCTGATCCGCCTTGGAGTAGGTTCCATGTCTCAATCGACCAGGGTGCTGATCACCCGAGCGGCGGCCGACTTGGTGCTGCGTCTGCAGAAACGGCACGGCGCCTTGATGTTTCACCAATCAGGCGGCTGTTGCGACGGCTCGTCGCCGATGTGCTACCCGGTGGGCGAATTGTCGATCGGTGACAGCGATGTGCTGCTCGGGGTGCTCGATGTGGTCTCCGACCGCCAGCCCTTCGGCGTCCCGGTCTGGGTCGCCGGACCGCAGTACGCGGTATGGGAGCACAGCCAGTTGGTGATCGACGTGGCCACCGGCCGCGGCGCCGGGTTCAGCCTGGAAGCGCCCGAAGGCCTGCGCTTTCTGTCGCGGGCACGGGTCGTTCCCGAGCAAAGCGCCGCTAAGCTGCCGAAGTCCGTGCGAGGGTGCATCGTGACAGCAGGTTCCGCGAACGCCGAGGTGCGGCCGTAGCTGCCGAAATATGATCGAGTTCAGTCCCCTTCGAAGCTGAGGAGCAACGTTGCCCGATTTCGTCGCAGCCATAGATCAAGGCACCACGAGCACCCGCGCCATGATCTTCGATCATGCCGGAGCCGAGGTCGGGCGGCATCAGCTCGAACACGAACAGATCCTGCCGCAGGCGGGCTGGGTGGAACACAACCCGGTCGAGATCTGGGAGCGCACCGCCTCGGTGCTCACGTCGGTGCTCAACAACACCAATCTTCAGACCAGTGACATTGCGGCACTGGGCATCACCAACCAGCGCGAGACGTCGTTGGTGTGGAATAAGAACACCGGCCGGCCGTACTACAACGCGATCGTGTGGCAGGACACCCGCACCGACCGGATCGCTTCGGCGCTGGACCGCGACGGTCGTGGCGATGTCATCCGCCGCAAGGCGGGGCTGCCGCCGGCCACGTACTTCTCCGGCGGCAAGATCCAGTGGATTCTGGAGAACGTCGACGGGGTGCGCGAGGCCGCCGAAAAGGGTGACGCCATTTTCGGTAACAGCGACAGCTGGGTGGTGTGGAACCTGACCGGCGGCCCGCGCGGCGGGCAGCACGTCACCGACGTCACCAACGCCAGCCGCACCATGCTGATGAACCTGGAGACGCTCGACTGGGACGATGAGTTGTTGTCGTTCTTCAACATTCCGCGCCAGATGCTGCCGCAGATCCGGCCGTCGTCGTCGCCCGATCCGTACGGAACGACGCTGGCAACCGGCCCGATGGGTGGCGAAGTGCCGGTGACCGGCATCTTGGGTGACCAGCAGGCCGCCATGGTCGGGCAGGTCTGTCTGGCGGCCGGTGAAGCCAAGAACACCTATGGCACAGGCAATTTCCTGCTGCTCAACACCGGCGAGAAGATCGTGCGTTCGGAGAATGGCCTGCTGACCACGGTCTGCTATCAATTCGGCGACGCGAAACCCGTTTACGCGCTTGAGGGTTCGATAGCGGTTACGGGTTCGGCGGTGCAGTGGCTGCGCGATCAGCTCGGCATCATCAGCGGTGCGGCACAGAGCGAGGCGCTGGCCCGTCAGGTCGACGACAACGGGGGCGTGTACTTCGTGCCGGCGTTCTCCGGGTTGTTCGCGCCGTATTGGCGCTCCGATGCTCGCGGTGCGATCGTGGGGCTCTCGCGGTTCAACACCAACGCGCATGTGGCGCGGGCGACGCTGGAAGCCATCTGCTATCAGAGCCGCGACGTGGTCGATGCGATGGAAGCCGACTCGGGTGTGCACCTGGAAGTACTCAAAGTCGATGGCGGGATCACCGCCAACAAACTGTGCATGCAGATCCAGGCTGACGTACTCGGGGTGGATGTGGTGAAACCCGTTGTGGCAGAAACGACGGCCCTCGGCGCTGCCTACGCTGCCGGTCTTGCGGTCGGGTTCTGGAGCGATCCGAACGATCTGCGGGCCAACTGGCAGGAAGACAAGCGCTGGTCGCCGTCCTGGTCGGAGGATCAGCGCGCGGAGGGCTATGCCGGATGGCAGAAGGCCGTTCAGCGGACGTTGGACTGGGTGGACGTTTCCTGAACCGATAACGGCCCCGGCGCACTGCGCCGGGGCCGATCGACGTCAGAGGGCCGCGACACCGGCCTCGGCCACGCTGACGTCCTGCTCGACGCTGCCCGCACTCACTCCGATCGCGCCGACCACCACGTCGTCGACCGTCAGCGGAATACCCCCGCCGAAGATGACCAGCCCACCGCAAGTCTGTTCCAGGCCATAGAGTTCCGCGCCGGGCTGAGCGATCGCCGTGAGTGCACCGGTGGGTGCGTTCATCAGAATCGACGTGCGCGCCTTGCGGATCGAGATGTCGATGCTGGCTTTGATGGCCCCGTCCATTCTGGCGAAAGCCACGAGATGACCACCGTCGTCCACGACCGCGATGTTCATCGGCTGCCCGATCTCGCGGGCCTTATCGATGGCGGCGTCGACCACCTTGGTGGCACTGGGCAGGCTGATGGCACTCATTGGACTTGCCTTTCGAATCGGTTTTCCCGCAGTAATTTTCACGTTCACGGGGGTGTACTCACCCGTCATCGATCATAATGGCCAGAGCCGGTGCCGACAGGTGTTTGGGACCCTTTCCGTCCGTCGGCACCAGAACCTGACCAAAGACTGACCGGTGAGTCAGTGTGCACCCAACCGGCGGTGGGTAACAGGGCAGGAAGCCGCGAAAAGCACTCTCATGGTCGTCGATGGCACAAAGACTGTGCGACAGAACCTTTGACGGCCAAGAGAGGGTGAGTCCGTGTCGAATATCGACATCTTCGTCTGGGAGTTCCTGGGCACCGCAGTGCTGTGTCTGCTGGGGAACGGCTCGGTGGCCGCGGTGGTGCTGAAGAACTCCTTCTCCCATGGCGGGGGCGGCGACTGGCTGATCATCGTGCTCGGCTGGGGTTTCGGCGTCTTCGCCGGCGCCAGCATCGCCAGCCCCTCGGGCGCCCACCTCAATCCCGCAGTCACGCTCGGCGTGGCTCTGTCGGGAGGCGTGCCCTGGTCGTCGGTCCCGGTGTACTGGGCGGCCCAGGTCTTGGGTGGGTTCGTCGGCGCCTGGTTGTGTTGGGCAGCCTTCAAACTGCAGTTCGACAACAATGACGACAACTCCGCCACCAGAGGTATCTTCTGCACCTCGCCGGCAATCCGGTCCATCCCGTGGAACATCATCACCGAGGTCATCGCGACGTTCGTGCTGATCTTCTGGATCCTCACCAACCCAGACGTCAACAGCACCCTTGGCTACGCCGGTGTGGCATTTGTCATCATCACCATCGGTTTCGGACTGGGTGGACCCACCGGATACGCCATCAACCCGGCCCGCGACCTCGGTCCTCGACTCGCCTACGCGCTGATGCCGATCAAGGGCAAGGCCGACGCCGGCTGGAACTACGCGTGGGTGCCCATCGTGGCCCCACTCATAGGAGCCGCCCTGGCCGCCGGTGTGGCCGGGCTATTGCCCGCCTGATGGCGCATCCGTGCGCACCGCAAAGACGCTGCAGTGGGGCACATCCGACCCGGACTCCCAGCGCTGCGCGACGCACAACATGTCCTTGATCAGGTCGACGATGTCGCCGTGCGTGACGACCGCGACCCGGTCTCCGGACGCGGCGATCGCCGCCAGCGCCGCCAGGACACGGGGTGTGGGATCCTCCAGGCGACCGGGGACGGCCCAGCCACGTTCTCGCCATCGCACGTCGACGGATACCGCTACGTCCAGTACCTCGGCCACGGCCCGCGCGGTCTGCGCCGCCCGTACCGCGTCCGATGTGACGATGCGGTCGATGCCTTTGTCCCGCAACGTGTCACCGGCCTCATACGCCTGGCGCACACCCAGCTCGGTCAGGGGCGGATGTGCGATCTGGCGTTGCATGCGGCCCTCGGCGTTCCACGTCGACTCGCCGTGGCGTAGCACCCACAGCGTTGTCTCCGATTCGCCCGTGCGCAACGCCGTCAGCTACTGAGCTGCGCGGCGATCGGTCGGACCGCCTCACCCGCGACGAAACCAGCCACCGCGCCGATGACGGTCGTCGCCGGCGGCCGCACGCCGGCAGTCCGGGCGGCATCGGCAATCGTCCCGAGACCGGAACGGATCTCCCGCTGGCCTGCGAGGGTGCCGTCGGCGATCACCGCGGCGGGAGTGTCCGGCGGCATGCCGGCCTCCATCAGTGCCCGCGCGATCGCATCGAGGTTCGCCACCGCCATCATCAGCACGATCGTCGTGTTCGTCCGGGCCAGCGCGGCGTAATTCACCGTGCACTCCGGATGGTCGGGCGGCACGTGCCCCGACACCACGGTGAAACCCTGGGTCAGGCCGCGATGGGTAACCGGGATCAGGGCCGCGGCAGGCGCGGCGATCGCCGAACTGACGCCCGGTATCACCTCGACGGTGATGCCGGCTCGCACGCATTCGTCGGCTTCTTCGCCGCCGCGGCCGAAGACGAATCCGTCGCCACCCTTGAGCCGCACCACGGTACGGCCCGCACGAGCGTGGCTGATCAACATGGCATTGATGTCGCTCTGCTCGGTGCGCCGGCCACCCGGCACTTTCGACGCGTCGATGATATGTGCAAGTGGTGCAATCTCATTGAGTGCACCGACCGGCGCAAGGCGGTCGGCGATGATCACATCGGCGCGTGCGAGCGCGGCACGCCCGGCCACCGTGAGCAGTCCCGGGTCGCCGGGTCCGCCACCGACGATGATGACGCTGCCGCTCGTCCTCGTTGCGGCGGAATCGATATCACGATCGCGAGGGTCGGGTCCGATGCAGAACAACCCCCGTACGCGCGCCAGCTCGACGATCGAACGATCCGTGTCTGCGTCGCCGGTGTGCGCGAAAAGCAGTTCGGCCGAGGTGATGTCGGCGGCCTGGAAGTCGCGGGATTGCAACGTGACCAGGCCGCGGTCGGCGAGATCGGACAGATAGGCGGCCGGTCGAGCGGACACCACCGTCACCACTGCGCCCGCCGCGACGAGCGCTCCGACGACGCTCAGCGCGCGGTCCTCGGATCCGACGACCGTCACCGCGCGGCCACACACCGGTAGGCGAAGGGCGAGGCCCTCAGACATGGTGGCGTCCGCGCAGAACGGTGGCCACCAGAGCCGCCCGGCTGTGCACCCCGAACTTGTCCATGATGTTGTGCAGATGGAATTTCACGGTCGCCTCCGAGATGAACAGGGTGTTCGCGATCGCACGATTGTCGAGCCCGTTGGTGAGCAGTCCCAGCACTTCGCCCTCGCGCCGGGTCAGCATGCGCGAATAGCCCGGTTCTGCCTGTGCGCGCAGCTCACCGATCAGGGTGCCGGCACTGCGCGGGTCGAGTGCACCATGGCCGTTGATCACTCGCAGGATGGTACTGAGCAGGTCGGCGGCCGGTGAACGGCGATCCACCACGCCGTCGACGCCGGCCCTGATCATCGGGAGGGCAGGCTCGCGGGGATCGTCACCGTCGATCACCGCCACGACCTTGGGCGCCGGGTCGAGTTCGGCCAGCAGGGCGGGCAGGCCCGAGGCCGCTTCGGCGCCCACCACCAACAGATCGGGCCGCAGCACGCGCAGTCGCTCGACGAGCCCGGCGTCGTGCTTGAGGTCGGCCACCAGGTCCACTCCACCGTCCTGGGTGATGACGTGCATCAGGCCGTGACGGAGCAACTCGTCGTTCATTACGAAGACTGTGCGCGCCGCTGGGCGTTTGAAAGTGTTTGGTGGACAATCGATGTCGGATGGTCCATCGGTATCCGCGCCGCTCGCGCCTTGCTGGGGCGATGCGTAGCGCACCTGTGTCCAGCCCATGGTCGAACTCCGTCCTGCCGCTGAGCGGCGAATGCTAATCCCGGCAGCGTTGCACCGGGGTTGCAAAGAGACGAAGTCAGCGCATGCCGCCCCGTTGTGACGTCGCGGGTAGCGCCAGCACGCAGTCGCCGCACAGCCCCGAATTCGGCGCCTGGTAGTAGAGGCAGCAGCTGCGCCGGTGGAACTGATCGCCTGCGAAGAACCCGGTCCCGGAAAGCGGCGCTGTATCCAGGAGTGCCCGGATCAGAGCCCGGCCCGGTGTCCGCAGCGCGGGCCGCGACATGGCCAGCACCGTCACCGCCCCGTTGGCGGCCGAACTGAGATTACCCAGCGTGATCTGCGACGACAGGGACGACAGCGCGTCCAGTCGGGCACCGAGGACGGTCAGTACCGCCAGTGCCGACACCGCGATGATGTCGGCGGCAGCGTGCTCCTCCGTCGCCTCGACCCAGTCCGGGCCGTCCACGGCGAATCGTGGCGTGTGACCCGTCGACGGCCTCCACCGCACCGAGCCGAGATCGAGCACGGGGACCACGCCGAGACACAGTGCGGATCCGATGGCGGGCGAGAGCAGGCGCGCGGCCACACTCAGCTGGAACGATGACGCCGCCACGCGTACCGGGACCCGTTCCACCGCGCACCCGGCCGACACCGCCATCGCCGTGCGTGTGCGATCGACGTAGGCGGCCAACTCCTCATCGCTGTAAAGCTCTGCGAGGGAATGCCATTCGTCCCCATCGGCGACACCCAGCGCGAAAAACTCACCGAGTCCGGCCAGCTCGGCCAGATACCCGGCCGTGGTGTCCGGAACGTCAGCACTCATGGTCGTTGCACGGTAACGCGATGCGCCGGGCCGTGCCCCTGGGATGCTGCGGAACCCATCGCTGGGGGAGCGTCCGCCCTCACCCAACGGCGGGGTCGCGCCCCTCGATATGGCGTGACCTGCAGCGATGGGTGGCCAGGTCGCTGCAACCTCGGTGCAACGTGACATGAGCCACAATGGGCGGGTCGCGGCCAGTCCGTGTCACAAATAGGACGTCGGGTGACCCGTTCGTGGTCATCCCTCAACTGGGAGCAGTACATGACGGAACCGACCCTGGACCCCGCGACCGACTACCCGCTCAGTGTCCATCGGCGGGACCTGCTGTTCACCCCCAACGGCAGATCCATCGACGACATCACCATCGACGCCGTCGTCGCCGGCGACATCGAGGCGACCGACCTGCGCATCACCCCGGACACCCTGCGCCTGCAGGCCCAGATCTCCGAGCGGGTCGGGCGACCGCAGCTCGGGGCGAATCTGAGGCGCGCGGCCGAGATGACCGCGATCTCCGATGCCCGGGTGTTGGCCATCTACAACGCGTTGCGGCCGAACGCCTCCACCAAATCCGAGCTCGAATCGATCGCCGACGAGTTGACCACGCAGTACCACGCAACCCACCTCGCCGAGCTGGTGCGTGAGGCGGCCGACGTGTACGAGCGCCGCGACCTGCTGGCCAAGAGCGAATAGGAGATTCACCGATGACTGCAGTAGTACCGGATCAGACGGCAACGAACAGCGATGTCCGGCAATCGCTTCGCACCCAGGCGCTGGAGGCGCGCCCGGTCAACCTGGACGGCTTCGTCGAAGAATGGCCCGAGGTCGGCATGGTGGCGATGGACAGCCCCTTCGACCCGCAGCCCAGCGTGCGGGTGGAGAACGGCCTGATCGTCGAGATGGACGGCACCGAACGCGCCGACTTCGACTTCATCGACCAGTTCATCGCCGACAAGGCGATCGACGTCGCGACCACCGAGCAGTCAATGGCCATCCCGGCGGCCGAGATCGCCGGAATGCTCGTCGACCCCGGCGTCACCCGCGATGAGGTCATCGCCGTCACCAAGGGACTGACCCCTGCGAAGCTCCTCGCGGTGGCCAAGAATCTCAACATCGTCGAGATCATGATGGGCATGCAGAAGATGCGGGCCCGTCGAACGCCCGCCAACCAGGCACACTGCACCAGCGCCAGGGACAATCCTCTGCAGGTCGCCTGCGAGGCCGCCGAAGCCACGCTGCGCGGATTCGCCGAAGTGGAAACGACTTTGGGTGTCGTCCGGTATGCACCGTTGGTCGCGATGGCCCAGCAGATCGGCAGCCAGGCAGGCGCGGCGGGACCACAGACCCAGTGCGCGCTCGAAGAGGCCACCGAGCTCGAGCTCGGCATGCGCGGTATCACCGGATACGCCGAGACCATCTCGGTGTACGGCACCGAACCGGTCTTCGTAGACGGTGACGACACGCCGTGGTCGAAGGCGTTCCTGGCGGCCGCCTACGCGTCCCGAGGTATCAAGATGCGGTTCACCTCCGGAACCGGGTCAGAGGTGCAGATGGGCAATGCTCAGGGAAAGTCCATGCTGTACCTGGAGATTCGCTGCATCCTGGTGACCAAGGGTGCCGGCGTTCAGGGTCTGCAGAACGGTTCGATCTCCTGTATCGGGGTGCCCGGTGCGGTGCCCGGTGGTATCCGCGCGGTGGCCGCCGAAAACCTCATCGCCTCGGCCGTGGACCTGGAATGCGCCTCGGGTAACGACCAGTCGTTCTCGCACTCCCCGATGCGCCGCACCGCCCGCCTGATGCCGCAGATGATGCCGGGAACCGATTTCGTCTGCTCGGGCTACTCGGCGGTGCCCAACTACGACAACATGTTCGCGGGCTCGAACGTCGACAGCGACGACTTCGACGACTTCAACACCATCCAACGTGACCTGCAGATCGACGGCGGTCTGCGACACGTGAAGGAATCCGAGATCCTCGCGGCGCGTACCAAGGCGGCCAAGGCGCTGCAGGCGGTGTTCAAATATCTCGACCTGCCGCCGATCACCGACAACGAGATCGAAACCACGGTGTACGCCAACGGAAGTCAGGATCTGATCCCGCGGGACGTGCTCGAAGATCTCAAAGGTGCGCAGCAGGTGATGGACCGCAACATCACCGGGCTCGACCTGGTGAAGGCGCTGGAGGCGACCGGGTTCTCCGATATCGCCGAGAACGTGCTGGCCAGCCTGCGCCAGCGGGTGTCGGGTGATCTGCTGCAGACCTCGGCGATCCTCACCAAGGGTGCCCCCCTGTCGGCGATCAACGACGCCAACGACTACGCGGGTCCCGGCACCGGGTACCGCCCGTCGGGCGAACGGTGGGAAGAGATGAAGCGGCTGCGCCACGTCACGAGCGCATCGAACCCCGAAGTAGAGGTGGAATGACCATGTCGACCAACGACAGCCGGCGGGAACTGACCTTCACCGAGATCGGCCCCGCAGCGCGGGGAACGCGGCCCGACGAAGTCGTCATCGCGGTCTCCCCGGGATTCGGAGAACTGTTCAGCAAGACCATCGTCGACATCCCGCTCTCGGAGGTGATCCGCCAGGTGCTGGCGGGCATCGAGGAGCAGGAGGTCGGCGCGCGGGTGATCCGGGTCCGCAACACCTCCGACCTGGCGGCCATGTCCCACACCGCGGCCAGGTTGTCGGGATCGGGGATCGGCATCGGGATCCTGTCGCGCGGGACGTCGATGATCCATCAGCGCGACCTGCCGCGGTTGTCCAGCCTCGAGCTGTTCCCGCAGTGCCCGCTGCTGACGTTGGAGACCTACCGGCAGATCGGCTCGAACGCCGCACAGTACGCCAAAGGTGAGTCCCCGCAACCGGTGCCGACACTCAATGACCAGATGGCCCGGCCGCGCTGGCAGGCCAAGGCGGCGCTGTTGCATCTGAAGGAAACCGAACTGGTCCGCAAGGACGCCAAGGCTGTCGAGGTCATGCCCGAATTCTCGGCCGCTGCGGTGGGTTGATACGGGCTTCGGGCTTGGGCAACAACAGCGCCGGACGCACGGTGGTCGGGGTGGACATCGGCAACTCCACCACCGAAGCAAGTCTGGCCACCATCGACACCGACGGGACGCCCGCTTTCATCGGTGTGGCGTTGACCCGGACCACGGGCATCAAGGGCACCGTCAAGAACGTCGAAGGTGTTGCCAAGGCGGTGGTCTGGTCACTGCAGCAGGCAGGTGTGGCCATCGCCGACCTCGAGGTGGTGCTGCTGAACGAGGCGACGCCGGTGATCAGTGGATTGGCGATGGAGACCATCACCGAGACGATCATCACCGAGTCGACGATGATCGGTCACGATCCCCGCACCCCGGGCGGGCGGGGACTGGGCGTCGGCACCATCATCGAATTCGCCGAGCTGTCCGAAACCACGCCCGGCACACCGGTGATCGTCGTGGTGGCGGCCGATGTCGACTTCGACATGGCCGCCGCCACCATCAACAAGGCGGCGCACCGCGGTGTCGAGATCACCGGCGCGATCCTGCGCAACGACGACGCGGTGCTGGTTTCCAACCGGCTGGACACGAAGATCCCGATCATCGACGAGGTGTCGCGCATCGAAGCGGTCCCGCGCGGCATGATCGCCGCCGTCGAGGTGGCCGCTCCGGGCCAGTCCATCCGGACGCTGTCGAATGCCTACGGGCTGGCGACTATTTTCGGGCTCGATGCCGAACAGACCAAAGTGGTCTCACCGGTCGCGCGGGCCCTGACCGGTAACCGGTCGGCGGTCGTCGTGCGCACCCCGTCGGGCGATGTCGCGGACCGGACCATCCCCGCCGGCGCGCTGAGCCTGATCGGGGCGAAGAAGAGTGCGACGATCGACGTGTCCCGTGGTGCAGCGGAATTGATGGCGGAGGTCGAGCGGGTCAGCCCACTCGTCGACGTCACCGGCGAGGCGGGCACCAACTCCGGCGGCATGATCGCCAACGTCCGGCAGAGCATGGCCGACCTGTCCAACCACACGCTCGCCGACGTCCACATCGGCGATCTGTTGGCCATCGACACGCTGGTGCCCAAGGAAGTGCGCGGCGGGGTGGCCGGCGAGGTTGCCCTGGAGAACGCGGTCGCCCTGGCGGCGATGGTGCGTACCAAGGAAAGTGGGATGCAGGCCGTCGCCGATGCGGTGGCCGCCCGGCTGCGGGACATGGGCGCGACCGCCGTGGACGTCGTGGTGGGCGGAGTGGAAGCCGAGATGGCGGTGTTGGGTGCGCTGACCACCCCCGGCACCGACAAGCCGCTGGTGGTCCTCGATCTCGGTGGCGGTTCCTCCGACGCGGCGGTGATCCAGGCCGACGGCCATACCGAGGCGACCCACCTGGCCGGGGCGGGGGATCTGGTGACCAAACTGATCGACGCCGAACTGGGTCTGGACAATCTGGAACTGGCCGAGGAGATCAAGCGGTGCCCGCTGGGTAAGGCGGAGAGCTTCTTCCATGTCAGGCTGGAGAACGGCACCGTCCAGTTCTTCGAAACGCCTTTGCCCGCAACGGCCTTCGCACGGGTGGTGACCCTCGGTGACACCGGGATGAGCCCGATTCCGACCCGGCATTCGCTGGAGCGCATCTGCCACGTGCGCCGCACCGCCAAGGAGCGGGTGTTCGTCGTGAACGCCTTGCGGGCGCTACGTGGCGTAGCACCGGGCGGTGATCTGCGCCAGATCGGTTTCGTCGTGCTCCTCGGCGGGTGCGCCCTGGACTTCGAGATCCCGCAGTTGATCGCCGACGCCGTCGCGCCCTACGGGATCGTCTGCGGGACGGGCAATGTCCGCGGCACCGAAGGCCCACGCAATGCGGTGGCCTCCGGGCTGGTGGCGTCCTATGCGGCCTCGTCTTTCCGGACAGGGGTCGGTGCTGATGCGTGAGGGCGGGCAGCCGGTTCCACCGGCGATCCTTGTGATCAGTTGTGGCGCAGGTTCGGTCGAGCATGAGGTGCTTGCAGGGGTCGAAGAGGAAGGCGTCCCCGCCGTTCTCGAGCGCAGGGTCGGTAACGGCGACGCGCACGCACTGGCGCGGGTTGCGGCGGCCGATTCGTCCCTCGGCGTCGGAGTCGGGATCGATTCGCACGGCGGGGTGAGTGTGGCCCACGAGAAGTTGACCGGGCCCACCGACGGACTCTTCGGCGGAGCCGAGTCGGCACGCAACCTGGGCCACAACGCGGCGCGCATGGTCGTCGGTATCCCGCTGCGTCTGGTGGTCCCGTGACCACGGGCGACGGCGGCTTGATCCAGGCCGAGGCGATTCGGGTCCTCGACGAACTCAACGACACCACCAAGGCCCAGCAGGCCTTCCTGAAGAGCTGTGGCGACGCCGCGTGGATCGGCGACGAGGAGCGCAGCGCCATCCGCTGGTTGCTGTCCGCACTGGTTGAACATCGCCGCCGGTTGCGTACCACCACGCGGATGTGGCGGGCGATGGCACACGACGAACCGGCCGGCCGGGCTCTGGTGGCGGTCACCGTGGAACTACTCGACGAGAACAGTTCGTTCGCTCCGTTTGTCGCCCAGTGGCGCGAAGCGGTGGTGGGACGGATGTCGTTGGAGCGGAACATTTTCTGGCGCAGCATGATCGAGCTGGCCCAATCGAATCTGACCGACGCGCACGACGCCGGCCCGCTCTGCCTGGCCGGCCGTCGTCGCGCATAGATCCGGAAAACAATGGAGGTGTGCCCCGTCATGGGCGATTACAGGGAGCTCTACCAGGCCAGCATCAAGGACCCGGCCGCGTTCTGGGCGCAAGCCGCCGCTGCGGTGACGTGGACGCGCGAACCCGAGAAGGTACTCGACGACGCCAATCCGCCGTTCTACCGGTGGTTCTCCGGCGCAGAGCTCAACACGTGCGTCAACGCCCTGGACCGCCATGTGGCGGGCGGCCGTGGCGAGCAGGCGGCGCTGATCTACGACTCGCCGGTTTCGGGTAGCGCCCGCACCTTCAGCTATTCCGAGCTGCTCGACGAGGTGGCGCGCTTCGCCGGGGTGCTGGACGGCCTCGGTGTCACCAAGGGTGATCGCGTCGTCATCTACATGCCGATGATTCCCGAAGCGGTCATCGCCATGCTGGCGTGTGCCCGCATCGGGGCGGTGCACTCGGTGGTCTTCGGCGGGTTCGCGGCTCATGAGCTGGCCGCGCGCATCGACGACGCCCACCCCAAGGTGATCGTGTCGGCATCGTGCGGAATCGAACCGTCACGCACCGTCGACTACAAGCCGATGCTGGATGCCGCCCTGGCGGCCTCGGGACATCCGCCCGAGCACTGCGTCATCGTGCAACGGGAACAGTCGCCGTGCGAGCTGGTGCCCGGCCGCGATGTGGACTGGCACGAGGCGATGTTCACCGCCAAACCGCACGACGCCGTCCCGGTGGCAGCCACCGACCCGCTCTACGTGCTCTACACGTCCGGCACCACCGGAAAGCCGAAGGGCGTGGTGCGCGACAACGGGGGCCATGCGGTGGCGCTGACGTGGAGCATGCGCCACATCTACGACGTGGGGCCCGGCGAGGTGTTCTGGGCGGCCTCCGACGTCGGCTGGGTCGTCGGGCATTCCTACATCGTCTACGCGCCACTGCTGGTCGGCGCCACCACGGTCCTCTACGAGGGCAAGCCGGTCGGAACCCCCGACCCGGGCGCGTTCTGGCGGGTGATCGACGAACATCGGGTGAAGGTGTTGTTCACCGCGCCGACGGCGATCCGCGCGATCCGCAAAGAGGATCCCGAGGGCACCCACCTGGCCCGGTACGACCTGTCGTCGCTGGCGCACCTGTTCCTCGCCGGCGAGCGGCTGGATCCCGACACGTATCACTGGGCGGTGCGCAAGCTCGGCATTCCGGTTGTGGACCACTGGTGGCAGACCGAGACGGGCTGGGCGATCGCCGCGAACCCCGTCGGGGTGCAGCGGTTGCCGTTCAAGGCCGGGTCGCCGACGGTACCGATGCCCGGCTTCGACGTGCAGATCCTGACTGCCGACGGCGTGCCGTGCGGACCGGGGGAGGAGGGTGCGGTGTGCATCCGGACCCCGCTGCCGCCGGGCACCCTGCCCACATTGTGGGGTGACGATGCCCGCTACGAGGCGTCCTACCTGTGTGAATATCCGGGTTACTACCTGACCGGCGACGGTGGCTACCTCGACGAGGACGGCTATCTGTTTGTCATGGGCCGCATCGACGATGTGATCAACGTGGCGGGCCACCGGTTCTCCACCGGCGCTATCGAGGCGGTGCTGGCCGCGCACCCCGCCGTGGCCGAATGCGCCGTCATCGGTGTGTCCGACGAGATCAAAGGCCAGGTGCCCCGCGGATTGGTGGTGCTCAAGGCCAACGTGGCCGCCGACGACGTTGCCGACGAACTGGTGGCGTCGGTGCGCAACGAGATCGGGGCAGTCGCCAGCTTCAAACTGGTCGACATCGTGCCGGCTCTGCCCAAGACACGATCGGGCAAGATCCTGCGCAAGGCGATGCGCGGTATCGCGCACGGCAAGGACGAGCCGCTGCCCTCGACCATCGAGGACCCGTCGGTATTGCACGCGCTGCGGCCGATCCTGGCGCCCTGAGACCGCCCAGCGTGGGCTTGTGTGCCGGACCCCCGGAGCTGATTCCCCCGTCGCTCCGCTCGCCCCGGATCCGCATTCGCGCACAAGCTCACGTTGGGCGTTTTGACCTGCGGTGACACCTCCCGGTAAGCTGCTCCGTTGGTGTGCGTCGCCCCCGCAAGGGGAGGTGGTTCCCAGGTCAACGTCGGTCGCTGGGATTCCGACGGGCGCGCACCGGACCGGCAACATCAACCCGAGAAGAGAAGGTAAGCACTGTGCCTACTTACACGCCGAAGGCGGGTGACACCACGCACGAGTGGTACGTCATCGATGCCCAAGACGTGGTGCTCGGCCGGCTCGCCGTGGAAGCAGCCAAGCTGCTCCGTGGCAAGCACAAGCCGACATTCACGCCCAATGTCGATGGTGGCGATTTCGTCATCATCATCAACGCCGAGAAGGTTGCCGTCAGCGGC
>JAHFVC010000123.1 GCA_023264765.1 Mycobacterium sp.
TCGTCGGCCACGAACGCGAGCCGTCGACACTGGGCTACGCGGCGCGTTACGAGAAGACCGTGAATCAACTGGCGCGCAAGGGAACCGGTGAGCACAGTGACGAACTCGCCTGGGCCACGGTGCAGGTGCAGGTGCTGCGCCAGCATGTGCGCCGCCGGCTGTCCGAACAGTTGGACGGCATCTCGCACGGGCCGGAGGGGTCCATCGACAAACTGCTCATGACCTGGGTCGAGCAGTCGGTGGGTCACGCGGTGCTCGCGCAGACCGGCACGTCCGACGCCGACCTCTTCAGCACCTACCTCTACAGCCGGTCCCAGAGCGTCATGGGCGGCACCTCGCAGATCCAGAAGAACATCATCGCTGGCCGAATCCTGAGAATGGCGGTTTGACATGTACGACATGCCCAACGAGATCCAGGTCGAGGCCGACGGCCCGCTGCGCATCATCACCCTGAACCGGCCCGAGGAACTCAACGCCGTCAACGACGATCTACACGTCGGCCTGGCGCGGATCTGGAACCGGCTGAGCCTGGATCCCACCGCCCGCGTCGCAGTGATCACCGGTGCAGGCAAGGCCTTCTCCGCCGGCGGCGACTTCAACTACATCAAAGAGCTCAGTGAGGACGTCGATCTGCGCACCAAGACCATCATCGACGGTCGCGAGATCGTGATGGGCATGGTGCGCTGCCGCATCCCGGTGATCGCTGCGGTGAACGGCCCGGCGGTTGGGCTGGGCTGCAGCGTGGTCGCGCTCTCCGACGTGGTCTACATGGGGGAGAAGGCTTTCCTGGCCGACCCGCACGTCCAGGTCGGGCTGGTGGCCGCCGACGGCGGGCCCCTGGTGTGGCCCATGCAGATGAGCATCCTGCAGGCCAAGGAGTACGCGCTGACCGGCGCGCGCATCCCGGCGCAGAAGGCGGTCGAACTCGGACTGGCCAACCATGTGGTGGCCGATCCCTTCGCCGAGGCGCTGGCCGCGGCGAAGAAGATCCTGGAACTGCCGCAGAAGGCGGTCGAGAGCACCAAGCGCATCCTCAACATGCAGCTGGAGCGTCAGGTCCAGATCACCTTGGACTACGCGACCACGGCCGAGGAACTGACCTTCGGGACCCCGGAGCTGAAGGCGAACATCGCCAAACTGCTGGAAAGCAAGTAGTACCCGGCGCTTTCGGCGAGACATATACTCGCGCGATGAGCATCAGGGTGTGGGTGGCGGCCGTGCTCGGCGCCGCGACTGTGGTGGCCGTGCCGGTCCCGGCGCACGCCGATGTCTGCGGCAGTGTCGGTGGACGGCGTGGACACGTGAGCGTCGGCGGCTGCACAGATCTGGCAGGCGCCATCGCGGATTGGGCACCGCCACCATCGATGTACGCGCCGCTGCCCGAGGACTTCGAGACGGCGCCTCCGCCGCCACCCCCACCTCCGCCGATCGGGTCGAACGTCAGCGTGTGCGGCAACATCGGCGGCCCGCGCGGCCGGGTCAGCGTCAGCGGCTGCACCTAGCCTTGTTCGGCTGCGCCTTCGCCATCGGCGAGGAACGCCCGGACCTGGGTGAAACCGTCTTGGCGCCATGCCTCGAACGCCCAGATCGCCGCGATGAACGGCAGTGGACCGAACGCCGCCCACCACCGGGCGTGCGCGGGGAGCAGATCGGCGATCACCTGGGCACGCGCAGTGCCGTCGACGAACGCGGGCAGCCATTCGTTGAGCAGGATGATCAACAACCGCGTCGTCTCGAACGGCCCGACGAACGACGCCAAAGACCAACTGATGCAAGCGATCACCAGGGACCACGGCCACGCCAACAGCAGTGATTGATCGTCGACGATGTCGGCGGCACACCGCGCCGACTCCGCGATGAAAGCCAAACCCAGTGCCGCGAGCAACACACCGACCTGTGCGGCCAACAGGTCGTCGAGTACCGAGTTGGCCAGTTCGTCGGCGTTGCGGGTGGGCAACCCGATCGCCAGCGAGATGAGTCCGGCCACCAGCGCGAGAAGCGTGATGTGCGAGGTGGAATCGCTGATCCGCTCGAAGGAATCGACGAGCGTGCGCGCGACCAATCGGGATGCCGCAGCGGGGCCGGTCCGGTACAGCACCATGACCACCAGGCCGGAGATCACCAACGCCGTCAGCCACGCCACCACCGCGGTGCAGATGATGACCAGCGCGGCCGAGCCGATCAGCGGCACCAGCAGTGAATCTTCTGCGTCACCGCTGCGCACGACGATCAGGGGGACGACGCCCACCGCGAGCACTCCCAGTAGCCGGACCAGCAGCGGAAAGGTGAACTGGGTCAGGTCGCCGGGATCCAGATCAGGGTCGCGGCGACGGATCGCGGCGACTTCGGCCGACAGCACTGATTTCACCCGATGCAGCGAGATCCGGCCCGGCATCGGCTACACGGCCTTGAGGTAGCGCCGCGTGATGATGCGTTGCGCCACAGCGGTGATCGGCCCGCCGAGCCGGCTCCACCAGGTGCCGTGCCGGGAGAATGCGATCACCTCCGCGTACACGGTGTCGGTGGCGGGGTCGAAGCGGACGGTGAAGAGTTCCTCGCCGGTCTCCGGGTGGCCGGGCAGGGTGCCGTAGGCGAACCCGCGGCGGTTGTCCTCCTCGAGCAGGTACACCACCCGGCACGGTGCGCGCAGTGGGCCGAATCCGACCACGACGTCGCCCCCCACCGTCGCGGTGTCGTTCTCGGCCCGGATCAGCACCCCGGCACCGCGCTGCATGCCCCAGTGCAGGACGGCGTCGGCCGCGGCGTCGAAACGCGCTCGCCCCTGCCCGATCGGTGCCACCACGTGCACGTGGTGATACCCGCCGGGCAGCGGACCCTTGGTCGCACCGATCTCGGGGTAGCTCAGCTCCACCGGTTCACTATCGCAGTCAGGTGGGTGCCGCCGTGCGGAACCTGTCGCGATACGCCTTCGGGGACAGCCCGAGCTGGGCGACGAAGACCCGGCGCAGCGTCTCGGCACTGCCGAATCCGGCGATCTGCGCGGCGTCGGTGACGCTGTGGCCGGCGTCCAGCGCACCCCGCGCGGTGTCGATCCGGACCCTCTCGACATAGCGCGCGGGCGTGGTACCGAGCTCGGCATGGAACAACCGGGTCAGCTGCCGGGTGCTCAAGGCAGCAACTGCCGCAAGGTGTTTGACACTGTGATCGGCACCCGGGTCGGCTGCGATGGCGGCGGTCACCGCACGCAGTACGGACTCCTGCGGCGGATCGGCCT
The DNA here is from genome assembly GCA_023264765.1 of Mycobacterium sp. GTDB lineage: Bacteria > Actinomycetota > Actinomycetes > Mycobacteriales > Mycobacteriaceae > Mycobacterium. The sequence goes on from JAHFVC010000123.1 coordinate 3,236, forward strand.
CGACCAGCGCCGAGAACTGCGACTGGCCACCGGCCCGCTTCAGGTAGACCACCAGCGATCGCGCGACCGAGCGCACCAGGTCGGCGCCGTGGTCCTGCTCGACCAGCGCGAGCGCCAGGTCGATTCCCGCGGTGACGCCCGCGGACGTGTAGACGTGTTCGTCGCGGACGTAGATGGCATCCGGTTCGACGGTGATCTGTGGGAACGCGTGGGCGAGCAAGGTGACATGGCGCCAATGGGTGGTGGCACGTCTGCCGTCGAGCAGTCCTGCGGTGGCGAGGATGAACGCACCGGTGCAGATGGATGCGAGCCGTCCGGTGCGAGGTGGCACCGCGCGAACCGCGTCGACCAGGACCGGATCGATCGGGTGGCCGGTGAGATTGTCGCCGCCCGCGACCAGCACGGTATGCGCGGACTCGATGTCGGCGAGGCGGTCGGTGACGGCGAACGGGGTACCGATGGAGGTACGCACGTCGTGGCCGTCCGGCGACGCGATCCGCAACCGGTACTGTGCCCCGAATCTGTTGGCTTCGGCGAACACCTCGGCCGGGCCCGCGACGTCGAGCAGTTTCACGCCGTCGAAGACGACGATGACCATCTCTCGCACTGCCACCTTGCCATTGTGTCGCATTCTGTGGGAAAGACGGCCGATCGGCCATGCCCGATGCGCGGCCGCCGGGCCGAGACTGGTGTCAGCGAGCCAAAAGGGCTTACCGATCAAGGAGTTTCGATCATGACCAGTGCCACCACCGAGTCGATTGCCGACATCGTCATCCCGGACACCGCGCTGGTGCGCGATGTCACCGCCTACATCCGCGACACCGAGGACGATCTGCTGTACCACCACTCGCGCCGGGTCTACCTGTTCGGGGCGCTGCACGCGCGGCGCCGCGGGCTGCGCCCGGACCTGGAGCTGCTCTACACCGGTGCCATGTTCCACGACATCGGACTCACTGACGGTTACCGCGAATCGCAGCTGAGATTCGAGGTCGACGGCGCCGACGCCGCGCGCGATTTCCTCGTGCAGCGCGGCATCGACGAGGCCTCGGCGAAGCTGGTGTGGCTGGGCATCGCGCTGCACACCACGCCAGGGGTGCCCGAGTTCCTGGACCCGGAGGTTGCGGGTGTGACGGCGGGTGTCGAGACCGACGTCCTGGGGATCGGGCGGGACCTGCTGGCTGCGGAGGATGTCGCCGCGGTGGTGGCGGCCCATCCGCGCCCCGACTTCAAGCGGAACATCTTGCGGGCCTTCGCCGACGGCAACGTGCACCGGCCGGCGAGCACCTTCGGGAACGTGAACGCCGACGTGCTGGCGCACTACGACCCGTCCTACGTCCGGGCGGACTTCGTCGAGATCATCCGCGCCAACAGCTGGCCGGAATAGCGTCTTGACGGGGTGGCGGCGGCAACCGTATTGTTGCCGCCATCACAAATTGAAACGTTTCAAAACTGGATGGACGATGACGGCGGACAAGACCCAGCGCGTGTGCTTCCTGCTGCAACTGCGTAAGGACCGGGTGGCCGACTACCTCGACGCCCACCGGGTGGTGTGGCCCGAGATGCTCGAAGCGCTGCGCGCTGCGGGCTGGCGGAACTACTCGCTGTTCGTCCGGCCCGAGGACGGTCTGGTGGTCGGCTACCTCGAGACCGACGACTTCGCCGCGGCCCAGGAGCAGATGGCCCGCACCGACGTCAACGCACGCTGGCAAGCCGGCATGGCCGAGTACTTCGAGGCCGGAGCGCCCGACGCGGGCATCACCCCGCTCACCCACTACTTCCACCTCGTCTGACACAGGAGTCACATGAAAATCGGAGCACGGTCCACCACCGGCTGGCGCGCGACCATCGCGGTCGCCATGTCCAACTACATCGAAGCCGGGTCGATCATCGCCATCGCGACCAGCCTCGGCTTCTGGCAGACGGCATTCGGCATCAGCAATTTCGCCGTCGGACTGCTGGCGGCGTTGAGCGCCAACGCCTTCGGTGCGGCCATCGGCGCGGTGCTGGGCGGACCGCTGTGCGACCGGTTCGGCCGCAAGGCCATCTACACCTACGACCTGCTGGTCTACATGGCCGGCGTGCTGCTGGCGGCCTTCGCGGTGAACTTCGCGATGCTGCTGACCGCGTTCGTCATCACGGGCATCGCCGTGGGCGCCGGGGTGCCCGCATCCTGGACCTACATCGCCGAACAGGCCCCCTCGCAGGAGCGCGCCAAGCACGTCGGCACCGCCCAGCTGGCGTGGTCGGTCGGGCCGCTCATCGGATTCGCGCTCGCCGCCGCGCTCGCCCCGATGGGCCTGCTGGGCTCGCGCCTGATCTTCTGCCACCTCTTCGTCGTCGCAGCCGTGGTCTGGTGGGTCCGCCAAGGGCTGGCCGAGTCGCAGATCTGGAAAGACGAGGCCAGGGACGAATCTGCTTCTCTGGCAACATCTGTCGGTAGCCGCGGATTGCGCGGCCTGTTCTCCCGCAAGGTCAACATCACCGCCCTGCTCTTCCTCGGCGGCATCTACCTGTTCTGGAACACCGTCGCCGGCCAGGCCGGGATCTTCATGCCGCGCGTCTATGACACCGCGGGCCTGCACAGTCCGGTCGCGCAGAACCTTTTGCAGGTGCTGGTTTGGGGCTGCACCGTCGCCGCCACGTACTTCGGGTTCATGCGCTACGCCGACCGGATGAGCCAGCGCCTGCTGTACATCATCGGTGCAGCGCTGGGCATCATCGGATGGATCGTGCTGGTGTCCTTCACCGATGGTGGCGTGCCGACCATGCTGGTGTTCGCCGTGCTGTGGGGGATTTCCGCGGGCATCGGTGCGCAGGCCTTCTACAGCCTCTGGGCGAGTGAACTTTTCGCCACCCCGTACCGGGCCAGCGCCCAGGGCGTGATGTTCTTCGTGGTGCGCACCGCCACCGGGCTGTTGAGCTACTTCTTCCCGACCCTGCTGGCGGCAACCGGGCTGACCACCGTCGGCATCCTGCTGGTCGCGCTGCTGACCATCGCCCTGGTGATCGGGGCCGTGTGGGCGCCGTCGACCCAGGGAAAGACCCTGCAGCAGATCGAGGTCGAGCGCTACGGCGCCGCCGTCTCCCCGTCCACCCCCGTCGAGAGGACCGCGGCATGAACCTGCACCCGCTCCTGGACAACCTGGCCATCGAACTGCCCTCCTGGGCATTCGGCAACTCCGGCACCCGCTTCAAGGTCTTCGGCACGCCGGGTACCCCGCGCACCATCGAAGAGAAGATCGCCGACGCGGCGACGGTGCACCGGACGACCGGTCTGGCGCCTACCGTGGCCCTGCACATCCCATGGGACACCGTGGACGACTACGCCGCCCTGGGCAGGTATGCCGCCGAGCACGGGGTACGGCTGGGCACCGTCAACTCCAACACCTTCCAGGACGACGACTACAAGTTCGGCAGTCTCACCCACATCGACAAGATGGTGCGGCAGAAGGCCATCGACCACCATCTGGCGTGCATCGAGATCATGACCGCGACCGGGTCGCGCGATCTGAAGATCTGGCTTGCCGACGGCACCAATTACCCGGGCCAGGGTGACATCCGCGGCAGGCAGGACCGGCTGGCCGAATCGCTGGCCACCATCTACCAGCACATCGGCGACGGCCAGCGAATGGTGCTGGAGTACAAGTTCTTCGAGCCCGCCATGTACATGACCGATGTGCCGGACTGGGGCACGTCCTACGCTCAGGTGAGTGCGCTGGGGGAGCGGGCGATGGTGTGCCTGGACACCGGGCACCACGCGCCGGGCACCAACATCGAGTTCATCGTCGCCCAGCTGCTGCGGCTGGGGAAGCTGGGCTCCTTCGACTTCAACTCCCGGTTCTACGCCGACGACGATCTGATCGTCGGCGCGGCCGACCCGTTCCAGCTGTTCCGCATCATGTTCGAGGTGATCCGCGGAGGTGGGCTGGACGCCTCTTCGAGGGTGGCGCTGATGCTGGACCAGTGCCACAACGTGGAAGCCAAGATTCCCGGACAGATCCGGTCGGTCCTCAACGTGCAGGAGATGACCGCCCGCGCACTGCTGGTCGACACCGAGGCGCTGGCCGACGCTCAGGAGGACGGCGACGTCCTGGGCGCCAACGCCATTTTCATGGATGCCTTCTACACCGACGTACGGCCCGCGCTGGCGCAGTGGCGCGCCGACCGCGGCCTGCCCGGCGATCCGATGGCGGCCTTCGCCGCGTCGGGCTACCAGGACACCATCAACGCCGCCCGCGTCGGCGGCACCCAATCCTCGTGGGGAGCATGATGAACCAGACCGTCAACGATCTGATCGCCCGTTCCAATGCGTTGGGCTCGGACCCGAAGAACACGAACTACGCCGGCGGCAACACCTCGGCCAAGGGCACCGAGACCGATCCCGTGACCGGTGCGCCCGTGGACCTGTTGTGGGTCAAGGGGTCCGGCGGTGATCTCGGCACCTTGACCGAGAACGGTCTGGCCGTGCTGAGGTTGGACCGGATGCGCGCGCTGGTGGACGTGTACCCCGGCGTCGACCGCGAGGACGAGATGGTCGCGGCCTTCGACTACTGCCTGCACGGGCGTGGTGGGGCGGCACCGTCGATCGACACCGCCATGCACGGCCTCGTCGACGCCGACCACGTCGACCACCTGCATCCCGACTCCGGGATCGCCCTGGCCACCGCGGCCGACGGCGAGGCGCTGACCAAACAGATCTTCGGCGACCGGGTGGTGTGGGTACCGTGGCGCCGCCCCGGGTTCCAGCTCGGACTGGACATCGCCGAGATCAAGAAGCGCAACCCGCAGGCCATCGGCACCATCCTGGGTGGCCACGGCATCACCGCGTGGGGATCGACATCCGCCGAGGCGCAGGCACATTCGCTGGAGATCATCGAGACCGCCGAACGCTACATCGCCGAGAACGGCCGGCCCGCCCCGTTCGGCAGGGAACTGCCGGGATTCGGTGCGCTGCCCGCGGACGAGCGGCGCGCGAAAGCCGCCGCACTGGCACCGTTCCTGCGCGGTCTGGCATCGGCCGACCGGGCCCAGGTCGGCCACTTCACCGACGACCCGCGGGTGCTGGAATTCCTTGCCGGTGACGAACATCCGCGGCTGGCCGCGCTGGGCACCAGCTGCCCCGATCACTTCCTGCGCACCAAGGTCAAGCCGATGGTGCTGGACCTGCCCGCCGATGCGCCGCTGGAGGCGTGCACGGCCCGGCTGACCGAACTGCACGCCACCTACCGCGCCGACTACCAGGCCTACTACGACCGGCACGCCGGCCCCGACAGCCCCGCCCTGCGCGGCGCCGATCCGGCCATCGTGCTGATCCCCGGCATCGGCATGTTCAGCTATGGCAAGGACAAGCAGACGGCCCGGGTGGCCGGCGAGTTCTACGTCAACGCCATCAACGTCATGCGCGGCGCCGAGGCCATCTCAAGCTATGCGCCCATCGACGAGTCGGAGAAGTTCCGCATCGAATACTGGGCGCTGGAAGAAGCCAAGCTGGCCCGGATGCCCGAGCCGAAACCGTTGGCCACCCGCATCGCGCTGGTCACCGGCGCGGCTTCGGGTATCGGTAAGGCCATCGCCACCCGGCTCGCCGCCGAGGGCGCGTGTGTGGTGATCGCTGATCTGGACGCCGAGAAGGCCGCGCAGGCGGCCGCGGAGATCGGCAACGCCGATGTGGCGGTGGGCATCGCCGCCGACGTCACGGACGAGGCCGCCGTGCAGGCCGCGGTGGACGCCTGCGTGCTTGCGTTCGGCGGTATCGACATCGTGGTCAACAATGCCGGACTCTCGCTGTCGAAATCGCTGTTGGACACCACGGTCGCGGACTGGGACCTGCAGCACAACGTGATGGCCCGTGGGTCGTTCCTGGTGTCCAAGGCGGCAGCTCGCGCCTTGATCGACCAGAAGCTCGGCGGCGACATCATCTACATCTCGTCGAAGAACTCGGTGTTCGCCGGGCCCAACAACATCGCCTATTCCGCGACGAAGGCCGACCAGGCGCATCAGGTCCGGCTGCTGGCCGCCGAACTCGGCGAGCACGGCGTCAAGGTCAACGGCATCAACCCCGACGGCGTGGTACGCGGCTCCGGCATCTTCGCCGGCGGCTGGGGCGCCAAGCGGGCGGCCGTGTACGGCGTGGCCGAGGAGGACCTCGGTGAGTTCTACGCGCAGCGGACCCTGCTCAAGCGGGAGGTGTTGCCGGAGAACATCGCCAACGCCGCGTTCGCGCTGTGCACATCGGACTTCTCGCACACCACGGGTCTGCACGTGCCGGTGGACGCGGGTGTCGCCGCGGCGTTCCTGCGGTGATGAGCCAGGTCGCGGCCGTCGACCTCGGCGCCACCAGCGGCCGGGTGATCGTCGCCGACCTGGACCGGTTCCGGATGCGCACGGTGGCCCGGTTCAGCAACGACCCGGTGACCATCTGGAACGGCGAGCGGCACGCGCTGCACTGGGATCTGCCCGGCCTGTACGGGCACGTCATCGACGGGTTATCCCGTGCGGCAAAGGAATCCGACCAGCTGGCCGGTATCGGGGTGGACTCGTGGGCGGTGGACTACGGTCTGCTGCGCGACGGCAGGTTGCTCTCGGTGCCGCACCACTATCGCGATGCCCGCACCTTGGGGGCGGCCGAATCGGTGCACGCGAAGATAGCTCCCGCGGAACTGTACGCCCGCAACGGCCTGCAGTTCCTGCCGTTCAACACCGTGTACCAACTGGCCGTGGAGCCGCTGCTGGAGGTGGCCGACACCGTCCTGCTGATCCCTGATCTGCTGACGTACTGGCTGACCGGGCGGCGGGTCGCCGAACGCACCAACGCCTCGACCACCGGCCTGCTCGGTCTCGACGGTGCCTGGGATACCGAACTGATGACCAGGGTCGGCTTGTCGCCCAGTCTGTTTCCCGATGTGGTCGACGCCGGAACACCGCGTGGCCGGGTGCTGCCGGGGCTGGGATTCCAGGCAGAGGTGATATCGGTGGCCTCCCACGACACCGCGTCGGCCGTCGCCGCCATCCCGATGGACGCCGAGCACGCCGCGTACATCTCCTGCGGGACCTGGGGCCTGGTCGGGCTGGAGCTGCCGGTGGCCGTGGTCACCGAGGCGAGCCGGGCCGCCAACTTCACCAACGAGGCCGGTGCGGACGGCCGGAACCGGTTCCTGCACAACGTGATGGGTCTGTGGCTGCTGTCCGAGACCCTGCGCCAGTACGACCGCGACGGCCGGGCGGCCGATCTCGCCACGCTGCTGGGCCAGGCCGCGCAGGTCCCGGGGCCCGCGCACGTCTTCGACACCGACGACCCGCGGTTCCTGCCCCCCGGCGACATACCCGGCCGCATTGGTGACTGGTACCGCGAGCGGGGCCTGCGGGTACCGGACGGTCCCGCCGAGACCGTACGGGCCATCCTCGAAAGCCTGGCCGCCGCCTTCGCTTCCGCGGTGCGAACGGCGGCCGAACTGTCCGGCACCGACGTACGCGCGGTGCACATCGTCGGCGGCGGATCGCAGAACGACCTGCTGTGCCAGCTGACCGCCGACCGGCTCGGCCTGCCCTTGCTGGCCGGACCCGTCGAGGCCACCGCGCTCGGCAACATCCTGCTCACCGCGCGGGCGCAGGGTCTGCTCCGCGGCGATCTCGGCGAGCTGCGGGAACGGGTCGCGGACTGGTTTCCGCCGCGCCGGTACGTACCGCGCACGCAACGGAGCCCCGTGATGGTGTGATGGTCTCGTGGTGAGCATGCGGGAAGTCGCGGCCGCGGCCTCGGTGTCGGTGGGCACGGTGTCCAACGTCCTCAACGCGCCCGACAAGGTGGCGCCCGCGACGGTGGCACGGGTGCAGGCCGCCATCGACTATCTCGGCTTCGTGCGCAACGACGCCGCCCGCCAACTCAAGGCCGGCCGGTCCCGCAGCGTCGGTCTGGTGGTACTCGACATCGGTAACCCGTTCTTCACCGACATCGCCAGGGCCGCCGAACGCCGCGCAGGGGAACACAACCTCACCGTCCTGCTCGGCACCTCAGACGACGACGACGGCCGCGAACGGGCCTATGTCGACGCCTTCGACGAGCAGCGCGTCTACGGGCTCCTGGTGTCGCCGGTCGGTGAGGACCTGGCCCGCCTGCGCGCGCTGCGCGACCGGGGTACGCCGGTGGTGCTCGTCGACCGCGACGGCAGCGGCACGCCGTTCGACTCGGTCGCGGTCGACGACGTGGCGGGTGCCCGGCTGGCGGTGGCCCACCTCTGTGCGACGGGCCGGCGCCGGATCGCGTTCGTCGGTGGCCCGGACACCCTGCGCCAGATCCGCGACCGCCGTCGTGGTGCGGCCGAGGCGGTCTCGGAAACCGCTGGGGCGCAACTGGAGAGCGTCGACACACCGGCACTCAGCGTGCTCGCGGGGCGTGCCGTGGGGGAGCGGCTACGCGAGCGACCAGCGGCGCTGCGGCCCGACGCCGTGTTCTGCGCGAACGACCTGCTGGCCATCGGGGTGCTGCAGGCATTGACGTTGATGGGCGATGTCCGGGTGCCCGAGGAGGTCGCGCTCGTCGGTTACGACGACATCGACTTCGCCCGGTCGGCCGTCGTGCCGCTGACGTCGGTGCGTCAGCCCACCACCGAGATCGGCGCCAGGGCCGTCGATCTCCTGGTGGCGGCCTCCGAGGACAGCGACCGCCGGGACCCCGAACATGTGGTGTTCCAACCCGAGTTGGTGGTCCGGGCGTCGACCGGGTAGCGCGTCAGCGCGGGCAGAACGGCCCGAGAATCTGCGCGCAGTTCTCCCGGGTGATCAGCCCCGGCGGTGGCGGCGGTGGCGGTGCGGGCGGAATCTCGCCCTCGAAGATGTTCTGCGCGACATTGCCCTGCCCGTGGTAGACGTACCAGTAGGTGTGGCAGATGTTGGCGTCCCACACGACCGGATTGACGCGGAGGTTGCCGGTCTGCACCGGCGGGTCCCCCGGGCACCAATGGCACGGCCCTTCCGGATGGTCCTCCGGGCACCCGGGCCAGGCACTCAAGGGCACCGGAGCGACAGGTCGGGCCTGGGCGGTGACCGCGGGCAGGCCGAAGCCCGCGGCGGCCAGACCGCCGGTGATCAGGGCGGTCGTCGCCGCCCGCAAGATGCGTTGTCTCATGGCGCAGAGCATGCGCGGCTGTTCTTGGCGAAGTCTTGGGACTACGACACGATGAGCACGTCCAGAGTCCGAGGGCCGTGCACACCCTCGACCCGCTGCAGCTCGATGTCGCTGGTGGCGCTCGGTCCGGAGATGAAGGTCAGCGGCCGGACGGGATCCAGTGCGGCGAACCCCTGCGGCACGCTGTCCACGATCTGATCGGCGCGCACCACGCAGATGTGGTGATCCGGCACCAGCGTCAGGGCCCGCCGGCCTTGGGTGGCACCGGCGTCCAGCATGATGGTGCCGGTCGCCGCGATGCCCACCGCGCATCCGGTGAGCACGGCATCGGCGCGATCGAGAGCCTCGACACTCAGTCGCGGTTCGTCGGTCAGCGTCCGGACGCCGTCGGTCCAGTCGGCGGGCAGATCGGCCGGGATCGCCACCGTGGCGTCCGGACCGACGAGTTCCCGCACGGTGGCGGCGATGTCGGAAACCCGGTGCACCCGGGCCCGGTATTCGGCGACGGCCTCGGCAAATCTTTCGACGTCGGCGGGTCCGGTGAGCGGGCCACGCGCGTAGTCGCGCGGCACCTCGACGGGTTCCAGGGGCGCGGCGGCCAGCGCCGATCGGATGCGGCCCAGCACAGCTGATCGTGCGTCACTCATTTCGCGCTCCCGCGGGTGCGTTCCCACCATTGCCGGAAGGTCTCTCTCGGTGGCTCCGGCAGGTCGCGGCTGCCGGTCCATTTCGACGCAGGCCACGGCAGGGCGCCGATACGGTGATCCTTGCCCGCGATCAGCCGGCCGGCGCCCAGTGCCTTCTCCGCCAGCGCGAATCGGCCGGGGGAGGACATCGCCCAGCCCGCCGCCTTCATCGCCAGGTCCTGTCCGCCGGGCAACCCGCCCCGGTCCTGGTCCACCTGCTCGGCGCGCAGATGCACCAGGATGGACGGGATGTCGATGCGCACCGGGCAGGCCTCGAAACACGCGCCGCACAGCGAAGACGCGTACGGCAGGCTGGCGTTGGGGTCGTCGTGGCCGGTGGTGCCCGTCAGCTGCGGGCTCAGGATCGCGCCGATCGGGCCCGGATACACCGACCCGTAGGCGTGCCCGCCGGTGCGTTCGTAGACCGGGCACACGTTGAGGCAGGCGCTGCACCGGATGCAGTGCAGCGCAGCACGTCCCACCTCGTCGGCCAGCACCGCGGTGCGGCCGTTGTCCAGCAGCACCAGGTGGAATTGCGAAGGCCCGTCGCCGGGGTGCACGCCGGTCCACATGGAGGTGTACGGGTTCATCCGCTCCGCGGTGGAGGATCGGGGGAGCAGTTGCATGAACACTTCGAGGTCCGCGAACGCGGGAATGATCTTCTCGATGCCCATCACGGTGATCAACGTCTCGGGCAGGGTCAGGCACATCCGGCCGTTGCCCTCCGATTCCACCACCGCAAGCGTGCCCGTCTCGGCCACACCGAAATTCGCGCCACTCACGGCGACCTTCGCGGTGAGGAACTTGCGGCGCAGATGGGCTCGGGCGGCCATCGCCAATACCCGGGGTTCGTCGCTCAGCTCGCCGGCGTCGGGCATCTCGCGGGTGAAGATCTCGCGGATCTCGGCGCGGTTGCGGTGGATTGCGGGCACCAGGATGTGGCTGGGCTTGTCGTGGCCGAGCTGGACGATGAGTTCGGCCAGATCGGTTTCGAAGGCGGCAATCCCTTCGGTCTCCAGATGCTCGTTGAGCCCGATCTCCTGGGTGGCCATCGATTTGACCTTGACGACCTCGTCGGCGCCGGTCTCGCGGATCAGTGCCGTGATGATCTCGTTGGCCTCGGCGCCGTCGCGAGCCCAGTGCACCACACCGCCGCGTGCGACGACGTTGCGCTCCAGCTGCTCGAGAAGTTCGGGCAGCCGCGCCATCACGTCCTGTTTCAGGGCGCTGCCTGCGGCGCGCAGCTGCTCCCAATCATCGCATTCGGCCACTGCGGCAAGGCGTTTGGCGCGGATGGTGTGCGTGGCGTGGCCGACGTTGCGGCGCAGCTGCGCGTTGCCCAGGGCTTCGCGGGCGGCGGTGGGGAACGACACCTCGCCGCGGAGGTTGCCCACACCCGGGGTGCCCAGGAACGTCATGAGCGCGTCCATTCCCCGTCGCTTCGCTCGCCCCCGGCCAGGATCTCGGCCAGGTGCACGGTGCGCACCCCGACGCGCAGCCGGCTGAGGCCACCGCCGATGTGCATCAGGCAGGACGAATCCCCGGCACTGCAGACTTCGGCCCCGGTGTCGAGGATGTTGGTCATCTTGTCGGCCAGCATCGCGGTGGAGGTATCGGAGTTCTTCAGGGCGAAGGTGCCGCCGAAACCACAGCACGACTCGGCCGACGGCAGTTCGACCAGGGTCAGTCCCCGGACGTTGCGCAGCAGTCGCAGCGGCTTGTCGCCGACACCGAGCATGCGCAGCGAGTGACACGTCGGGTGATAGGTGACGCGGTGCGGGTAGTAGGCACCGACGTCGTCGACGCCGAGGATGTCGACGAGGAATTCAGACAGTTCGTAGGTGCGGGCCGCGACGGCCTCGGCGCGGGCCGCGAGGTCCTCGTCACCGGCGCGGCGGGCGACCATGGCGTGCTGATGGCGCACCGACCCCACGCACGATCCGGACGGCGCGACGACGGCGTCGCACCTGGCGGCTTCGAAGACCTCGACGTGGTGGCGGACCACCGCGGTGGCCTCTTTGAGGTAACCGGTGTTGATATGCATTTGGCCGCAACAGGTCTGACCGGTGGGGAACACCACCTCGTGGCCGAGCCGCTCCAGCAGCGCGACGGTGGCGATCGCAGCGGGCGGGAACAACGCATCCGCCAGGCAGGTCGCTAACAGGGCGATTCGCATAGGGTCCTCAGGCTACCGCCGGCGTTGCCGGGGCGGCGGCGAACGCGCGGGAATTGATTGAAACGTTTCAATCAACGTAGTGTGACGGCAGTCATAAGTCAACGTGATGCGGTCCGGCGGCGAATAGTGCTGCACGCCAACCCAATCGACCCCGCCTGGGCGACCGGCACATCCTGGCAACAACCTGTGCAATACCGTGGCGGGTGTGGCGAACCCAGCAACGCACTCCGGTGGCGGCTTCAATCCGCCCGAGCCCACCGACAAGGGCGGGCCGGATTACGGCCGATTCATCGAAGCCGTGCGCACGCTGCAGGACCACGCCCGCGCCGCGGACGCTCCCGACGAGGTGATCACCGAGGCCGCAGATCTGGTCGAGAAGGTGTCGGCGTTGCTGGCCCCGTACGAGGCCGATGAGTGGCATTCCCCGTCCGGCAGGAGGATGGATCTGCCCAACCGTGGCAACCTGATGTCCGTACCGGTGAACCTCGCGCTCACCGCGGACGGCCGCATCGGCGGCACCGCCCGATTCCGGCGCTTCCACCTGGGCCGCAACGGCGCGGTGCACGGCGGCGTGCTCGGCTTACTCTTCGATTCGCTGCTCGGCTTCACCACCGCCAAACTCACCAAGAGCCCGTATCAGCGCACGGCGCACCTGGGCATCGACTACCGCAAGATAGTGCCGATCGACAAGGAGCTCCAGGTGGACGCCGGGATAGACCGGATCGACGGGCGCAAACTCTTCGTCAGCGGCCGATTGCTCGACGGCGACGTGGTGCTCACCGAGGCCGACGCCCTGTTCGTCCGGCTCAAACCAGGGCAGCCGTGAGCCGGCCCGCGGAGTTCAAACGGCGCTGGGCCCGATGGCGGGACCGGCTGCGGGAACGCCCCGTTGCCGACTTCG
>JAHFVC010000003.1:0-19457 GCA_023264765.1 Mycobacterium sp.
ACGACCTGATCTCGGCGCTGATCGCGGTCGAGGAATCCGGCGATCAACTGTCCGAGGACGAGATCATCTCGACCTGCAACCTGTTGCTGATCGCGGGCCACGAATCCACCGTCAGCCTGATCGCTACCGCGATCCTGGTGATGCTGCGCGACCGCACGCAGTGGACGGCCCTGGGTGCCGACCGGCACCGGGCCGGCCGCGTCGTGGAGGAGACGTTGCGGTTCGACCCGCCCGCCCAACTGCTGGGCCGGATCGCCGCCGAGGACATCGTGCTGCCCGACATCACGGTGCCCAAGGGCGAGACGATGATCGTGCTGCTGGCCGCCGCGCACCGCGACCCCGCCGCCAACGAACGTCCCGACGAATTCGATCCGGACCGGAAAGTCATCCGGCACTTGGGTTTCGGTCATGGAACGCATTTCTGTCTGGGGGCTGCGCTGGTCCGGATGGAGGCTTCGATCGCCCTGTCGGCGGTCACCTCGCGATTCCCGGATGCCCGGCTGGGCGCCGAACCGGTCTACAAGCCCAACGTGACGTTGCGCGGGATCTCGTCGCTACCGGTTCTGGTGGGCTGAATCAATCCCACCCGGTCGCTTCGCTCCCACCCGCCGGACTAGTCCTGCACCGCCTTGGCGATCGCCACACACGTCGTCAGCCAGTGCGGGTCGGCTGCAGCCGGCTCCGTCAGCTCCCACATCGCGTTGTGCATCATCCGCACCGTCACCCAGGCGCGGGCCCGGTCGGCGTCGAGTCCGGCCGCGTCGACCAGGGTGTGGAACCGCCGCCGGACCCCGTCGCGGACATAGCCCGACAGCTCGTCCCACCGGTTCCACAACATGGGTGCGATCTCGTAGTGCGGGTCGCCGCTCATCGGTTTCGGGTCGATCACCAGCCAAGGTTCGCGATCCGCGGCCAGCACGTTCTCGTAGTGCAGGTCGCCGTGGATCAGCGTGCCCACGCTGGCGGGGTCCTCGGCCAGATCGTTGCCAAGGCTGATCGCCTGCTCGACGAGTCTCCTCGGGACCGCCGCACTGCGAGGCAGCGCCGCCAGCCCGGCGGTCCAGTCCCGGAGATAGCTGGGCAGCGGCCGGAGCTGCGGCAGCGCAGGGACGTGGATGCGTGCGTACAAGCCGGCCACCACCTCGCACGCCTCGATATCCCACAGCTCGTTGAGATTTCGGTCGTGTGCCCGTTCCAGCAGCATGGCCCGGTGGTGCGGATCGGCCGCGAGCAGCCGGACCGCGCCGTCACCGGCCCAGCGGCGCAGGGCCAGGTGTTCGTGCTCGGACTCGTCATCGGGAAAGGCGACCTTCAGTGCCGCGGCGGCACCGTCCCCGGTACGCACCGGCAGCACGATCGAGCAGAACCCGTGCGTCGGGGCGCCGTCGGGGGATACCTTCCAGGCGTCCAGTTGCGCCGCCACCAGCGACGGCAGCCCGTCGACCCAGGACTGCCATTGCGGGCCCCGCGCCGCCATGGCAGCCACCCCGTCGGGAAGCACGATCACCGTGTCATCCTGCCAGCGCCGACAATCGCGCCCCTGGCCTGCACACTGCGCCATGGCTTTGACAGACTGGTCGCCATGGCACAGATAACCATCAAGGGAAACCCCATCCATACCGTCGGCGAGCTTCCCGCTGTGGGAGCGGCCGCCCCCGCCTTCGCCCTGACCGGTACCGATCTGGGCACCGTCAGCAGTGACCAGTTCGGCGGCAAGGCCGTCGTGCTGAACATCTTCCCGTCGGTGGACACCCCGGTGTGCGCCACCAGCGTCCGGACCTTCAACGAGCGGGCCGCCGCAAGCGGTGCCACCGTCGTGAACGTGTCCAAGGACCTCCCGTTTGCGCAGAAGCGCTTCTGCGGTGCCGAAGGCCTCGAGAACGTCACCACCGGGTCGGCCTTCCGCGACAGTTTCGGCGAGGACTACGGCATCACGTTGGCCGACGGCCCGTTCGCCGGGCTGCTGGGTCGTGCCGTCGTCGTGATCGGCGCTGACGGCAACGTCGCCTACACCGAACTGGTTCCCGAGATCGCGCAGGAGCCGAACTACGACGCCGCGCTCGCCGCGGTGAAGTAGTCACCCACCTCGTCTCGCAGAAGCGCCGGCCCACCCACGGTGGACCGGCGCTTTTTCATGTCGGCGGTCACTTTTGCGTCACGGTATTGCATCTCATCAGCGTTGTGCCGCACTGAGTTTGGGGTGTTGTCTTAAAAGCCGGTAGAAATGTCGGTAGCGGCCGTCAATTTGGCGGCCGTACAGGAACCCGCGTGACGTAGAGAGTTGAGGTTCGGATGAAGCGCATCTGTGCCTTGTTGATCGGCTTGGCAGTGCTGCTGGCCACCCCCGGTATCGCCGCGGCGGATCCATTCGCCCGGCCCGCCCGCAACCAGCAGGCGGTCGACTTCGTCATCGCGCGGGCCCTCGCCCAGCGCGGAGTTCCCTACACCTACGGTGGCGGAAACGCCAATGGGCCGAGTCTCGGTGTGCCACAAGCGGTCACACCGCTTTCGGCCGATCCGGCGGTCGGCTTCGGCACCCCGCAGGTGGCTACGGGTACCCCGGGACTGGTTCCCGGTTTGAACTTCCCCGGACTGGCACCGCCAGCCGCGGCCCCCGTCGCCGCCCCGGTTGCCCCTACCGCCAACGTCGTCGGGTTCGACGCCTCCGGCCTGATCGTCTACGCCTTCGCCGGCGTCGGGATCAAACTGCCGCGGTCCTCCGGTGAGCAGTACAAGATGGGCCAGAAGGTGCTGCCCTCGCAGGCGCTGCCCGGGGACCTGATCTTCTCCGGTCCGGACGGTGCCGACAGTGTCGCGCTGTTCCTGGGCAACGGTCAGATGCTGGAGGCCACCAGTCCGGTGGTGACGGTGTCGCCGGTGCGGGTGGCGAGCATGACGCCGTATCTGGTGCGCGTCATCGCCTGAGACGCCGCAACCCCGCGATTTGTGCACGTTCTGTCACCCTCAGCGTGACGGAACGTGCACAGATCGCGGATCATGGGGGACATGACCGGCCCGCGTCTGTACCTTCCGGGACCGTCGCTGTCGGACTCGGTGGACTTTTACGGCTACTGGGAGCGCGGGACGGGGGAACCGCACCGCAGTCGTGCTCTGCCACGCGGTGCGGCCACCGTCGTCATCGACGTGAGCGGTCGCCCGCACGTCGATTTCTTCGCCGGTGACGGGCACACTCGCCTCGATGTGCCGTCCGCGTTCATCGCCGGCGCCGGAACCGCGTCCTACATCACCGGTATCGACGCGGCGCAGACCGTGATGACGGTGCATTTCAAGCCTGCCGGAGCGCTCGGATTCCTGGGGTTCGGGATGGGGGTGCTGGAGAACGTCTGCGTCGGGCTCACCGAGGTGTGGGGCAGGTCCGCCGCGCAGCTGCACGAACAGCTCGTGGACACACCGTCACCGACCGGCCGCACCGCGTTGGTCGAGGCATTTCTCCTGGCGCGCAGGCAGATACATGACCGTGCACCGAGCGCGGAGGTCATGTCGGTGCTGCGGTCGGTGGAATGTGGTCCCTCCGTGCGAATCTCGTCGGTGCGAGCCGAGGTGGGCTGGTCACCGCGACGGTTGTCCGAGCGTTTCCGCGCGGAGGTGGGACTGGGCCCCAAGGCCTATCAGCGGGTGCGGCGCCTACAGGGCGCACTGCGCAGGCTCGACGGCGCGACAGGCCGGGGAGCCGATATCGCGGCCGATCTCGGCTACTTCGACCAGGCGCACTTCGTCCGGGATTTCCGCGAATTCACGGGCCTGACGCCGACGCAGTACACCGATCGTCGGTCCTGGTTACCCGGTCATGTCGAACTGGGGCAAAAATATCCAAGGCGTGCGGACCGCGGCGCGCGAGGATGAAGCCATGCACACGTCACGAGAAGCGGTCGCCGGCACCGGTTTATTGGTAGCGGCCATCCGGGCCAGGGAGTCGCAGCGCGCGGACCGGCTCTTCACCGATCCGTTCGCCGAGAAGCTGGCCGGCGAGGCCGGGATTCGGCTCCTGGACGCGGCGATCGCGGCATCCGGCGAGCATTCGACCGTTCAGATCGCGGTGCGGACCCGGTTCTGGGACGAGGCCCTGCTGGACGCGGCCGCCACGGTGGGGCAAGTCGTGATCCTGGCGGCCGGGATGGATTCGCGCGCTTATCGGCTGGACTGGCGAGACGGTGTCACCGTGTTCGAGCTGGATCAGCCCGCGGTGATCGAGGCGAAGAACCGGCTGCTGGCCGACGACGTCCCACGCAGCCGCAGGGTGGCGGTGGGGGTGGACCTGGCCGAGGACTGGCCGTCCGCGCTGACCGCGGCGGGTTTCGACGAAGGCGCGCCGTCGGTGTGGTTGATCGAAGGGCTGCTGCAGTATCTCGACGAGGGCGAGGTCGGGGCCCTGTTCGCCCGCGTGGACGCGTTGTCGGCGCCCGGGTCGGTGCTGCTCTACGAGGTGGTGGGGCAGACCCTGCTGGATTCGCCGATGATGGCGGGTCTGCTGGAATCGATGGCGGCGCAAGGCTCGCCGTGGTTGTTCGGGTCTGACACCCCGGGTGAACTCGCCGAACGGCATGGTTGGATGGCCGTCGTCACCGATATCGCGGTGCCGGGCAACGAATGGAATCGCTGGTTCACACCCGCGGTGCCGATGGAGGTACCCGGGGTACCGCGGGGCTACTTCGTCGTCGCGGTCAAACGATCACGGCAGAACGGGCAGTGACGCGTCGCGGCGCAGCAGGAAGAAGTACGGGCGGGGGATGCCGCGCAGATCCATCGCGCCGATCACCTCGTCTTCGGACAGCTTGCGGAAGACGTCGTTGATGGGCAGCTGGTCGTAGATCATCGTCGCGGTGTCGGTCTCGCGATAGCGGGTGGTGCGTAGCCGGGCCCTCGGGGCGGATGTTCCCAACACCGGCCGCAACCGGGCAATGGGTCGTTTGAACGAAAGATTCTTGACGCCCGGAAGCTTGGTGGCCGGACCGAGGCTGCCGAACGCCAGCAGCGGGTTCATCGCCCAAAGAGCGTTGCCGTCACGGGTGGGGAACAGCAGCGGATGTACCTTCTCGGCGCCCAGGAACTGCTTGCCCCACCAGCCACTCGCGGCCAGCAGGCCGTCCAGCGGATGTCCGGTCGGCAGCTCAGCACCACGCCAGGTACCGAGCATGAATTCCGGGTCGATGGCGGGGGCGGCATCGAACACCTCGAGTGCCTCGGCGGTGGTGGTGGGCACGATGGTCAGGACATCCTGTGCGAGCATCCGCACACCATACTTGACAGGTGTCAAGTTGGGCAACGGAGCATTGACGTGCGGGGCCTGCTGGCATCCTGTCCGGATGGCGGAGGTGGCACGGCAAGCGTTTCTCCGTGCCGGATTCGGCCTGCTGGCGGGCGCCGCGTTGGGCGCCTGTGCGCCGGCCACCTCGCAGCCGGGCCCCGCGCCCGCTCCGACCGGGCCGAACTGGCAGGGTTTGGCCGATTCGATCGACGGACACCTCACGCTGCCGACTGACGCGTCGTTCGCTTCGGCCAAAAACGTCTTCAACAGCCGGTTCGACACGTCGGCGCCAGTGTCCGTCGTCGCCGCGGCGTCGACCGGGGACGTGGCCAAGGCCATGACGTTCGCCGCCGACAACGGAATCAAGGTCGCACCGCGCGGTGGGGGCCACTCCTATGTCGGGGCCTCGGCAGCGGACAACACGTTGGTGCTCGACCTGCGGCGTCTGCCCGGTGGTGTCGACTACGACGCGGCAACGGAATTGGTGACCATCGCGGCCGGCGTGGACCTGGCGGCCGTGCACACCGCCCTGGATGCCCACGGCCGCTCCATGGCCACCGGCAGCTGCCCCAGCGTCGGCGTCGCCGGCCTTACGCTCGGTGGCGGCCTCGGCGGCGACGCGCGCCGCCACGGGCTCAGTTGTGACGCGCTGGCAGCCGCGGTCGTCGCCCTGCCGGGCGGCGAAATCGTCACCGCAGCACCCGATAGCGAACCCGATCTGTACTGGGCACTGCGCGGCGGGGGTGGGAGCAACTGCGGTGTGGTCACCGCGCTGCGCATGCGCACCTTCCCCGCCGTCGCCCGCGACGTGGTCACCCTGACCTTCCCGGAATCCGTTGCGGTGCAAATGATCTCCGGTTGGCACGACTGGCTGACCACCGCCGGCCGCTCGACGTGGGGCATGGTGAACCTTACGGCGGGGCCGGATTCCGGGTTGCGCGCCACGGTGGTGCTCGCCACGCCTGCCGGTGCAGGTCAGGTTGCGGCTGCCGGCGTCAGCGACGCCGTCGGGGCGGCGCCGGCAAGCCGCACGCTCAGAACCTTCGGCCACCTGGATCTGGTGCGCTACTTCGCCGGGGGAGCGGATGCGACGCGGCCGCGATCCTTCGTGGCGGGCTCCGACATTCTCGATGTGCTCACACCGGCCGCCGCGCAATCGCTGGTGGCGGCGATGTCGGCGTGGCCGGCAGCCCTGGGGGCCGCGACCGCGGTGGTCGAGGCGCTCGACGGCGCCGTCGCCGACCCGGGGCCCGTGGACACGGCATTCCCATGGCGGCGCCAGGCCGCCTGTGTGCAGTGGTACACCGAAGCGCCCGACGTCGTAGGGGCCACCCGTTGGCTGGACCGCGCACATTCGGCGGTCCGGTCGAATTCGGTTGGTGCCTATGTCAACTACGTCGAGCGGGGCGTCGCACCCGCCCGCTACTTCGGCGCCAACCTGGACCGTCTGACCGCGGTGCGCCGGCGCTACGACCCGGCCGGGCTGATGTTCGACGCCGTGGGGTGATCAGCCGCCGACATAGGCCGCCAGATGCTCGCCGGTCAGCGTTGCGGGCTTGTCGACCAGTGCGCGGGGCGTTCCCTCGAACACCACCCGTCCGCCATCGTGACCCGCACCGGGGCCCAGATCGATGATCCAGTCCGCGTGCGCCATCACCGCCTGGTGGTGCTCGACGACGATCACCGACTTGCCCGAATCGACAATGCGATCCAGCAGGGCCAGCAACTGTTCGACGTCGGCCAGATGTAGACCGGAGGTGGGTTCGTCCAGTACGTAGACGTCTGCCTTCTCCCCGAGATGCGCTGCCAGCTTCAGCCGTTGCCGCTCACCACCGGACAGTGTGGTCAGCGGCTGGCCCAGCGTCAGATATCCCAGTCCGACATCGGCGAGCCGTTCCAGGATCTTCTGCGCGGCAGGCAAACCATGCTCGCCGAAGAATTCCAGGGCCTCGGTGACCGGCATGGTGAGCACTTCACTGATGTTGCGACCGCCGAAGGTGTATTCCAGCACCGACGAATCGAAACGCCTGCCCTCGCACTCCTCGCAGGTGGTGGCCACCCCGGCCATGATGGCCAGGTCGGTGTAGATCACCCCGGCGCCCTTACATGTCGGGCAGGCACCGTCGGAATTGGCGCTGAACAGAGCGGGTTTCACGTCGTTTGCCTTCGCGAACGCCTTGCGGATCGGTTCCAGCAGTCCCGTGTAGGTCGCCGGATTGCTCCGCCGCGAGCCGCGGATCGCCGACTGGTCGACGGCCACCACACCGTCGCGCCCGGCCACCGATCCGTCGATGAGCGAGCTCTTACCCGACCCGGCGACACCGGTCACCACCACCAGCACGCCGAGTGGGATGTCGACGTTCACGTCGGCCAGGTTGTGGCTGTCGGCGCCGCGGATCTCCAGGGCACCGGCGGCTTTGCGAACCTGCTCTTTGAGCGCGGCCCGATCGTCGAGGTGCCGCCCGGTCAGGGTGCCGCTCTTGCGCAGCTTGGCGACGGTGCCCTCGAACACCACCTCGCCACCGGCCGCGCCCGCGCCCGGCCCCAGATCGACGACGTGGTCGGCGATCGCGATCGTCTCCGGCTCGTGCTCCACGACGAGCACGGTGTTGCCCTTGTCCCGCAGCCGCAACAGGAGGTCGTTCATCCGGGCGATGTCATGCGGGTGCAAGCCCACGGTCGGTTCGTCGAACACGTAGGTCACATCGGTCAGCGACGAGCCGAGCTGACGAATCATCTTCACCCGCTGGGCTTCACCGCCCGACAAGGTGCCCGATGGCCGGTCCAGTGACAGGTAGCCCAAGCCGATCTCGACGAACGAGTCCAGCGTGTGACGCAACGCCGTCAGCAGTGGTGCGGCCGACCGGTCCTTGACGCCGGTGATCCACTCGGCCAGATCGCTGATCTGCATCGCGCTGACCTCGGCGATGTTGTGTCCCTTGATCTTCGACGAGCGGGCCAGTTCCGAGAGCCGGGTGCCGTCGCAGTCCGGGCATACGGTGAAGGTCACCGCCCGCTCGACGAACGCACGAATGTGCGGCTGCATCGCGTCGATGTCCTTGGACAGGAAGGACTTCTGGATGGTCGGGATCAGGCCGGCGTAGGTCAGATTGATCCCGTCGACCTGGATCTTGGTGGCCTCCTTGTGTAACAGCGCGTCGAGTTCCTTCTTGGTGAACTTGCGGATCGGCTTGTCGGGGTCGAAGAAGCCGCAGCCGCGGAAGATCCGGCCGTACCACCCGTCCATGCTGTAACCGGGGATGCTCAGCGCGCCGTCGTTGAGCGATTTGGTGTCGTCGTAGAGTGCGCTCAGATCGATGTCGTTGACCGCACCGCGACCCTCGCATCGCGGGCACATGCCACCGGTGATGCTGAACTCGCGACGTTCCTTGACGGTCTTGCCGCCGCGCTCCATCTTCACCGCGCCTGCGCCGCTGATCGAGGCGACGTTGAACGAAAATGCTTGCGGTGAGCCGATGTGCGGTGTGCCGAGCCGACTGAACAGAATGCGCAGCATCGCCCCGGTGTCGGTGGCGGTGCCGACCGTGGACCGTGGGTCGGCGCCCAGGCGCTGCTGGTCCACGATGATGGCCGTCGTCAAGCCCTCCAGCACGTCGACATCCGGGCGGGCCTGGGTCGGCATGAAGCCCTGGACGAACGCGCTGTAGGTCTCGTTGATCAGCCGTTGTGATTCGGCAGCGATGGTGTCGAACACCAGAGAGCTCTTGCCCGAACCGGAGACTCCGGTGAACACCGTCAGCCGGCGCTTGGGCAGTTCGATGCTGACGTCTTTGAGGTTGTTCTCCCGGGCACCGGTGACCCGGATCCGGTCATGGCTGTCGGCGACCGCGCTCATCGCGCGGTGTTCAATTCGATCGCGGCCAGCACCAGCGCCGTTAGCGCCTTGTCGTCGATCTTGTCATCCTTGCGAATATCGATGGCGCGCCTGGTGTTTCCGTCCAGGCTGGAGTTGAACAGCCCGTGTGGGTCCGCGAGCTTGGCGCCCTTGGCGAATGTCAGCTTCACGTAGTCCTTGTAGGACTCACCGGTGCAGATCATCCCGTCGTGTGACCAGACCGGAACGCCTCGCCACTTCCATTCCTCGACGACCTCGGGGTCCGCTGTGCGGATCAGTTCCCGTACGTGGGCCAGGGTGTCGCCGCGCCAGTCGGCGAGTTCCCGGATCCTGGCGTCGATCAGGGCCGTGGGGTCATCGGTGGGCTTGGTTGCCATGGGGATGAATTCCTTACTCCTCAGCGCACTTCCTGGATGCGGACCATGGTTCCTGCGGGATCGCGGACGGCGCAGTCCCGCACCCCGTAGGGCTGCTCGGTCGGTTCGGCGACGATGTCGGCGTCGGTGGCCTGCAGTCGCTCGAAGGTCGCGTCCAGGTCGGCGGTCGCCAGCACGATGATCGCGTACGTGCCCTTGGCCATCATCTCCGCGATCGTGCGGCGCTCCTCGTCGGTGGCGCCGGGGTCGGCACTCGGTGGGTGCAGCACGATCGAGGTGCCCGGCTGATTCGGCGGCCCGACGGTGATCCAGCGCATCGTGCCTGCACCGACATCGAGGCGGACCTCGAATCCCAGGACATCGCGATAGAACTTCAGCGATTCCTCCGGGTCATCGTGGGGAAGGAAGGTGTTGAGGATGGTGATATCTGTGTTCGCCATGCGATTCACGCTAGGTGCAGGCCCACCGCGGGGGCTTCTCGATTCCTGATCGGTTTGGTCACGTTCTTCTCCATGCACGACGGGAGTCCGTCGGCGACTGCCGCGGTGTGTTCGCGATAGACACTGGGTGGCATGCCGACCAGTTCGGTGAACCGGGTGCTGAACGTGCCCAGCGACGAGCAGCCGACCGCGAAGCACACCTCGGTGACGGTCAGGTCGCCGCGACGCAGCAGCGCCATCGCACGCTCGATACGGCGGGTCATCAGATACGAATACGGCGATTCGCCGAAGGCGAGCTTGAACTGTCGGGACAGATGACCCGCCGACATGTTCACGCCCTGGGCCAGCGCTTCCACATTCAACGGCAGCGCGTACTCGCGGTCCATCCGGTCGCGAACCCGGCGCAGTAGCTTGAGATCACGCAGCCGCTGCTCCATGGAGTCCATATCCGGACTCTACTAACGTCGCATTCGTGCGCTGGATCGTCGACGCGATGAATGTGATCGGTTCGCGCCCGGACGGCTGGTGGAAAGACCGCCAAGGCGCCATGGTCGCGTTGGTAGAAAGGCTGGAGAGCTGGGTCTCCGACGGCCGGCGGGTCACCGTCGTATTGGAACGGCCACCGTCGCCGCCGATCCGTTCGGCCGTGATCGAGATCGCCCATGCGCCGGTCGCCGCGCCGAATTCGGCCGACGACGAGATCATCCGGCTGGTGCGCGCAGACCCGTGCCCTGGTGAGATCACCGTCGTCACCTCCGACGGGGCGCTGGTCGATCGGGTCCGGGCGAGCGGTGCGCAGGTGCACCCCGCGTCGCGATTCCGCGAACTGATCGACGGGTCAGGCCTGCAATGAGCCGTCGATGATCTTGGACCGCAACGTCAACCGGTCGAACTTGCCACTCGCCAGGGTGGGGATCCGATCCGACCCGGTGAGCACCCAGCGGGTCGGCACCTTGTAGGCGGACAGCTGTGTGCGGGCATAGGCGGCCACCTCCGCGATGTCGATGCCGGGATCGGACGGCACGACCACGGCGCACACCTCCTCGCCTCGCTCGGGGTGATCGAGGCCGACCACCACACACTGCGACACCCCGGCCAGTCCGGCGATCGCCGCCTCCACCTCGAGCGGGGACACGTTGGCCCCGCCGGCCTTGATCAGTTCGGTGGTGCGTCCGACGTAGAACAGCCGGGGGTCGCCGGTGTTGCGATAGACCTTGTCGCCGGTGTGGTACCAACCGTCGGCGTCGAAGATCTCGGCTCGTTCGCGCTTGTTGTATCCCGCCATCACGCCGAGCCCGCGCACCAGCAGTTCGCCGACGGTCCCGTCGGCAACCGGCAGACCGGCGTCATCGACGATGGCGATGTCGGTGAACACGAAACCGCCCGCGGTCTCGGACATGGTGCGGTGCACCGGAAAACCGTCGGGCACATCGGTCATCGCGATATCCAGCGGACCGTCGCGCAGCATCGGCACGCTGGCCAGATCGCGGGCGCCGAAGGACGGATGTTCGCGCAGTCGCTGGGTGAACGCGGGCCAGCCGACGATCCCGGTCGCGCGTTCGGCCTCGATCAGATCCAGAGCCGTCGCGGCGTCGAGCCGGGGCATGACCAGCAGGGTGATCGGTTCGTGCAGCGCGCCCATGGCGGCGAGCAATCCGCCGATCCAGAAGAACGGCATGGCGCACAGAATCCGAGCGGGACCGTCGGACCCGGTGACCGCCCGGATGGCGGCCGGCCACGTCGAGGTTTGGCGCACCAGCGTGCCGTGGGTGTGCAGCACTCCTTTCGGGTCGGCGGTGGAGCCCGAGGTGTGCACCATGACTGCCAGATCGGCGGGGGAGACCTCGGCCTGCGCTGCGGTGAGCACCTCGACGGGCACGGCCGGGGCCGCGTCCAAGGCGTCGGCCCATGCCCGGTCGGTATTTTCGGTCAGCACGATGCGGCGCAGGTAGGGCGCCGCGGGCAGGGCCAGTGCCGAGGCCTGTTGGTCCGCCAGCCCCGGCAGCGCCGCCTCGAACCGTTCGGCGACGTCGATGCCCAGCACCGTCGCCGGCGCCACCAGGAGCCCGATGTCGGCCAGCCGCGACACCTTCGCGATCTCGGCGGCGGTGTACAGCGTGCTCAGTGGGATGGTGAGCGCGCCGATCCGGGACAGCGCCAGCCACCAGAGGACCCACTCCACACTGTTGGGGAAGAACAACCCGACCCGGCTGCCCTTGCCGACCCCCGCGGCGAGCAGTCGGCATGCCAACTCCGCCGATCGCTCGTCGGCCTCGGTGTAGGTCAGTCTGCCGGTGGGGGTGACCACGTAGGTGTGCGCACCGGATTGGCGGGCACGGTGCTGCAGTAGAGCCGGAACGGTCAGGGCGGGAAGTGTCACCCTGCGATCTTCGCCGATGCCCGCAGGCCGGCACGCTCGGGTTCGGCTGCCAGGGCCCGGCGTTGACGCGGCGTCAGGTCGCCCAGCAGGGATTGCACGATGTGCCGGGGCGGCATGAACCGGGACAACGTGTGGCGGGGCCGGTCACTGGTGTAGACGAAGGTGGCCGAATATCGGTCGCCGCCCGTCGGGGCTTTCACCCGGTGCAGCAGACGGGCGGTGTCGGCGTACACCGCGGTTCCGGCCGGACCGGTGATCGGTTCCCAGGCCGACGACGGGACTGCCGCCGAAACATCCGCGTCCGGGAGGAATGTCAGGCCGGGGCGGACGCGCAGGGTCGCCCGCGCCAGGTCACTGGCCGCGCTGGGGAGGAATTCGAACGGCCCGGTGCTCTCGTCGACGTCGCTCAGGTAGACGACGATCTTCAGCATCCGGCGGTCCTCGACGTCGAAGTGCCAGTCGCGGACCAGATGTCGCGAAACGGCGGGCGTGGTCCGTTCGGCGCGCACCTCCAGCCCGTGATAGCGCACCGGGAGGCCGATGTGCCGCTCGGCGATGTCCAGGTTTGTCTCGGCCAGGCCCCAGAGGAACAACGCCGGGTCGCCGGCGAGGACGCTGTGCGGCAGGTATCCGACGGTGTCGACGGGGCTGTGGTGACGAAGCCAATCGACGGCTCGCTCCGCGGCGGCCCCGGCGTCGGCGCCGAGGTGGATCCGGCGACTGGCGATGCCATGGGATGCGAGCGCGCCGGCGATCTCGGCGTCGGCGGGGCGCAACACCGGAAGTGCCGAATTGTATTGAGCCAGACGGGTTTCGTATTTGCGTAGCGCGACAGAATTGAACGGGACGCAATTCGACATGCGCATCGTGATATCCGAAACGCGGAGTCGCATGCCGCCGGCGAATTCATCGCGCCACGCATCCACGCGGCGTCGTGACCGACTCAACCTGGAACCCTTCTTGCCGGTGTAGACGTTGCCGCTGTGGTCGAAAAACGTTGTCAGCGAATATCTTACGAGATCATCGACCATGACGACGTATCGGCGTAGCCGTCCGCGCGATCCCTGCGGAGAGTGGGTTATTTCGCAAATCGGAAATCGTTCGCCGGGATTCGGGAGGGTCAGTCGATCGCAGCCGAATTCGCACGTAACCGTGCACTATTGACGCCCGTGCCAAATTGCTTTCGGGTTGTCCGCAAATGGCACGACGCGATGCTGTGAATTTTGGTAGACAGGTTTGGTGTCGCGAATTCTGAGCGTCCGGCCGGAGAAGTTTGTGTTCCCGCTGTGGCTGTTCCCCGTCACCTGGCGTTCTGCAGATGTTCGCCTGGCCGCTCTACGGTGCGCGGATGCTTAGGGTCCTCACGAAGGCCGGCTCGATGCTTGCCGCGCTGGCATGCCTTCTCGGTACCGCGGGCGCGGCCACCGCATGGGCCGTCCCGCCCCGGACGGCGGCCATCGACTTCGGTGGCCTGGCCCGGACGTATGAACTGCATCTACCGCCAGGGGTGGACCAGCCGTCCGGACTGGTGGTCAATCTGCATGCCGCCGGCATGACGGGCCGCGAGCAGGCCGATCTCACGAACTACAACGCCGTGGCCGATGCGCACGGGTTCGCCGTCGTCTATCCCGACGGCATCGATCTGAGCTGGGCCGACGGGCGCGGCGCCTCCGTGCCGGACCGCCAAGGCGTCGACGACGTCGGCTTCCTCACGGCGCTGGTGTCGAAGTTGGTCGCCGACCACGGCATCAGCCCGGGACGGGTGTTCGTCACCGGGCTGTCGGCCGGAGCGTTCATGGCGAATCGGCTGGCATGCGACCGGGCCGATCTGTTCGCCGCCATCGCACCGGTCGCCGGCACACTCGGCTCGAATGTGGGTTGCGCTCCTTCGCGTCCCGTCGCCGTGATGGCGACCTACGGCACCGCCGACCCGATCGTGCCCTTCGGCGGCGGCCCGATGACCGGCCGCGGCGGCGTCAGCGACATCCTGTCCGCGCCGGCGATGGTGCAGCGGTGGCGCCAACTCAACGGCTGCGCCGACACGCCCGCGCAGGCGCCGCTGGCGCCCAGCGGCGACGGCACCCAAACCGACCGGATCGACTACGCGCCGTGCGCTCCTGGCGGCGACGTGGTGTTCATGCGGGTCAACGCCGGTGGCCACACCTGGCCAGGCGCCCCCGAGGTGCTGTCCGCACAGGCCGTCGGATTGGCCAGCCACGGGTTCGACGCCTCCGAGGCGTCCTGGCAGTTCTTCGACTCACACGGCCGCTGAATCCGGCACGATCCACTGCCCGTGTGGGGCATCGGCGATCAGATGGCCCAAACCCGCCTCGTCGAACGCCGTCACGAATTCGTCGAGCCCCTCGCTGAAATGAGCCCAGCTGTCCACGTGGGCAGGGATGACCGTCCGGGCGCCCAGCACCTCCGCGGCAGCCGCGGCGCGCTGTCCGGTCAGCGTCAGCGGGCGGTTGCGCTCCTTGGTCGCCACCCGGGCCGCGCCGGCGAACAGGACGGCGACGTCGACCGTGCCGATGGTGTCCCTGATGTTCTGAACGGCGTTCAGTGAGGCGTTGTCACCACTGAGGTACACGGTGGGAATGCCTGCGCCCGACAGAACGAAACCCGTTACCTCACAGTTGATGTGGCCGGTGTCGTTGCGCGTGCCGTCGGCCGGTCCGTGCACTGCCGGAACGGCCTGCACGACGACCGCATGGCCGGTGCCGCCCGGAAGCTCGATCGTCTCCCAGGGCTCCAGCCCGTGCGCCGGCGGACCCAACCGCTGCGCTGCCCTGGGGTGGGTCAACAGCAAGGGGGCGGCGTGGGCGAAGGCCCGGCCGGCAGTGTCGAAGTTGTCGGGATGCTCGTCATGGCTGACCAGCACGACGTCCACCGCGCCCAGTTGTGCGGCGCTCACGGCGGGCCCGGCGGTCTTGGTGAGGTATCCGTGGTCGCCGGCCGGGTCGAACGTCGGGTCGATGACGATACGTAGGCCGGCGATGTCGATGACGGTGGTGGGCCCACCCAGCACCGCGAACCCCAGGGGCCGTCGGTGTGCATCGATCGTGTCCGTCACGGAAGACAGCGTAGTGGCGTATCGCGGACGCCCGTTCAAGATCGTCCTGAGTTTTTGTCTCGTGCGGACGCCGGTCCGCTTCGTACTGTTGCACGACGTGATGTCTTCCGCCCTTTCGCGCCGCCGTGCTCTGCAAATGTTAGGACTGGCTGGGGGAGCGGCCTTGCTCGGCCCAGCGCTGGCTGCATGTGGATCCTCGAGCGGCGGCAATGCCTTGGCGTCGAACACGGCAGTGTCGGGCAAGTTCGAAGGGATCGCTCTCAAACTGCTGGTCAACCAACCCCATGTGACCTCGTTCCGTGACGTGCTGGCCCCGGCCTGGAAGCAGGAAACCGGTGGCACGATTGAGGTGACGGCGGCGCCCTATGATCAGCTCACCAGCAAGCAGATCCTCGATGTGCAAAGCGGCACAGGCGAATTCGATGTATTTGACTACTTCTATTTCGGTCTGGGCGACTTGGTGGACGCCGGAGCGCTGGTCGATCTGACGGACTGGATCAACACCAACAAGTCCGCGATCGGGGTGGACGGCTATCTCAAATCAATCTACGACCCGTACACCCTGCTCGACGGCAAACGCTACGGCCTTCCGTACGACGGCGATGTCCACATCCTGTTCTACAACGCGGAGTTGCTGGAGCGGCACAAGCTTGAGCCGCCCCGGACCTGGGACGACTATGACACCGTCGCCGCCAAGATCACCAAGGACTCCCGCGGCGCGGCCTACGGTGCCATCGTCTCCGGCCAGCAGGTCCCGATGATCCTGGGCTGCTCCTATATCAACCGATTGACCGGGTACGGCGGCGAACTCGTCGACAACAGTGGCAAACCCACGCTGACCTCGGACGCCTCGGTAGCAGCGCTCAAGCATCTGGTCGACGTCGCCCCGGTCGCGCTCCCCACGCCGTTGCAGGTCGGTTTCGATCAGGCCAACACGGCGTTCCTCACCGGCCAGGGCGCTCTGCTGGACACCTGGACGGATATGGCGCTGCGCGCCGAGGATCCGTCGGCGTCGAAGATCGCCGGGCGTTGGGGGGCGGTGTCGCTGCCGTTGGGTGGTGCGAACACGACCCCGCGGGCCGCGCTGGACGCAGGGTTCGGGCTCGGTATCTCGACCGCGTCGAAGCATCGGGACGCGGCGGCGGCATTCCTGAACTGGGCCACTGCGACACCACAGAACCTGAAAGTGTCCTCGACCGCCGGCGCCGGTATCGACCCGGTGCGCGGCGAGGTGCTCGACTCCGACGGTTACGCCACGGTGGTCACCAAGGCGGTCGAGCCCATTCGTGAAGGACTGAACGGCAATCCATTGGTATGGCCCAAAGAGACAGGCGCACCCAAGCTGCTACAGGATCTGGTCGACCAGCTGGCACTCGCCATCGCCGGCACCCAGACCGTCGAACAATCCCTGGAAAACGCCCAGAAGAGCTGGGAGAACGCCGCGACATGACGCGACGGGTCCCGCTCTGGCTGGCGGCGCCGGCCATCGCCGGACTGATCTTGTTCCTGGTCTACCCGACGGTGTACCTCGTGGGGCTGGCACTCACCGACTCGTCCTTGGCGCATCCACTGCGGGCGTTCAGTGGTCTCGACAACATCCGAAGTGCCTTTACCGCACCGGCTTTCACTCCATCGCTCTGGCGTTCCACGCTGTTCGCCGGTGCCTCGTCGGTGCTGACCACCGGGTTCGGTCTGGTGCTGGCGCTGCTGTTGCGCACCCGAGGGACAAGGTTCGGCGCCGTCGGCGTCTTGTTGCTGCTGCCGTTGGTGACGGCACCGGTGTTGATTGGGGTGTCCTGGAAACTGTTGCTCGCGCCGGTCGGTGGCGGCTTGGCCGATGTGTTCGCCGCGGTCGGGCTCGGTGGATTCAACCCTTTGGGTTCGGGCACAGGCGCTTTCGTGGTGCTGTTGGTGATCCAGGTCTGGCAGTGGACCCCGTTCGCCGTCCTGATCCTGTTCGCCGCCCTCGGTGTGGTGCGTCAGGAACTGCTGGAGTCGGCGCGCATCGACGGTGCCGGACCGTGGCGCACTTTCACGACCGTGACGTGGCCCGCGATCGCACCGACCGCGCTCGCGGTTCTGGTGCTGGAGTTGGTGATCGGGTACAAGGTGTTCGATCTGATCGTCGTGATCACCTCCGGTGGACCTGGGTTTGCCACCACACTGACTCCCTACGTCATCTATCAGACCGGCTTGCGCGGCAGCTTCGACATGGGTACCGCCGCCGCGCAAACCCTGGTGTTCGCGTTTGTCGTCGGTGCCGTGGCCACGGTGCTCACTACGCTGCGGGCTCGCTCGGTCGAAGCCGACCAGTCATGAGAGTCCGCTGGATGGTGTGGGCCGGCCTCGTCGTGGCCGTCGCGCTCGCGCTGCTGCCGATCGGTTATATGGTCTCACTGTCGTTACGCCCGCCCGGTGACGTGCTGAACTCCAGCTTGCTCCCCCGGGAGTGGACGTGGGACAACTTCATCTCGGTGTTCGACACCATACCGTTGGGCTCGATGTTGCAGAACTCGTGGATCTCGGCTGCGGGTGCTGCCGCGCTGGCAGTGGTGATCGCCACGCCCGCAGCATATTTCACTGCACGGAGGGTGCGCGGTGAAAGGCTGCTGACTGCACTGCTGGCCGCCTACTGCGCGCCACCGGTGGTGGCGATCATCCCGCTGTTCTTCCTTCTGCGTGATGTCGGGCTGACAAACCACGTGCTCGGGCTCGTGATCGTCAACGGCGTGGCCAACGTGCCCGTCGCCGCCTGGTTGCTCGACGGGTTCGTACGCCGGATCCCCGTCGAGATAGACGAGGCGGCCGTGATCGACGGTCTCAGCGTGGCGGGCGCCTTCCGCAAGGCGGTCCTGCCGTTGCTGTGGCCGGGGATCGTCGCGGCCTTGCTGGTGGTTTTCTTCCTGAGCTACAACGACTTTCTGTTCGCCGTATATCTCGCTGTCACGAAAGAGAGCCAGACGTTGACCGTCGGTTTGTCGCTGTTCCAAGGGGATCGCAACGTCCAGTTCGGTCAACAGGCCGCGGCCGGTCTGCTCGGAATCCTGCCCGTCTATGTGTTGGCGCTCGCCGCGCAACGGTTCCTGGTCGGCGGTCTCACCGCGGGTGCCACGAAATGACGACCGTCGAATTGAGCGGCATCACCAAGACCTACGGGGGCACAGCGGTCGTCGACGGACTCGATCTGGTGCTGGCGGACGGGTCGCTGACCGTGCTGGTCGGCCCGTCCGGCTGCGGAAAGTCCACCACCCTGCGGATCGCGGCTGGACTCGAGTCGGCTGACAGTGGAACCGTGCGAATCGACGGTCGCGACGTCACGCGCGCCGCGCCCCGCGACCGTGACGTGGCCATGGTGTTCCAGAACTACGCCTTGTACCCACATCTGACCGTGGCAGGCAACATCGCCTTCCCGCTGCGCAATGCGGGCGTCGGCAAGGACGACGCGGCGAAGCAGGCCCGCACTGCGGCCGCCCGCGTCGGCATCGAGGATCTGTTGTCGCGCAAGCCTCGTCAGCTGTCCGGTGGCCAGCAGCAGCGGGTCGCGATCGCCAGGGCGCTGGTGCGCACCCCATCGGTGTTCCTGTTCGATGAACCGCTGAGCAACCTGGATGCCAAGCTGCGCGTCGAACTGCGCTCCGAGATCCGGCGACTGCAGCAGGATCTCGGTATCACGTCGCTGTATGTGACCCACGATCAGGAAGAGGCGATGACGATCGCGGATCAATTGGTGGTCCTCGACGCCGGCCGGATCGCCCAACAAGGAACACCCGATGCGCTCTACCGCACGCCGGCGAACACGTTCGTCGCCGACTTCATCGGTTCACCCAGCAGCAACCTCATCGACGGTGCGGTTGGGGGCGGCGTCTTCACCGCCGACGGTGTCGCGTGGCCGCTGGTTCGGGATCTCGACGGACCGGTGATCTTCGGTGTGCGGCCCGAGGATCTGATCGTGACACCAGACCCGGGCGGCGCGGCGCGCGTCGAGTTGGTCGAGCTGCTGGGTCCGCGTTACGTGGTGATGGTGAAGGCTGGGGGACACCGGCTCACTGCGGTCGTGGAGGCATC
>JAHFVC010000003.1:19467-29745 GCA_023264765.1 Mycobacterium sp.
GGTGGCGCATTGGCCGACCTTGCCCGCACCGGGTGTGTCGGCGCGCGTCGACGTGCGACCGGGCAGGGAGCACCTTTTCGACGCAGCCACGGGAGCCCGCCTACCTCAGTGATTTGTGTACGTTTACCGGCGACTTCCGCCGGTAAACGTACACAAATCTCGCTACTTCGTGACGTCGAACCGGTCGTTGTCGGTCACCTTCGCCCACGCGGCGACGAAGTCGTTGACGAACCGCTCGGCTCCGTCGGCTTGCGCGTAGACCTCGGACACCGCGCGCAACACCGAATGCGAGCCGAACACAAGGTCATTCGCCGTCGCCGTCCACTTCAGTTCACCCGACGCGCGATCGCGGCCTTCGTAGACGTTCTCCTCCGCCTCGGACGGCTTCCACTCGGTGCCGATGTCCAACAGGTTGACGAAGAAATCGTTCGTCAGCGTGCCGGGCCGGTCGGTGAACACACCGTGCTTGCTACCACCGTGGTTCGCGCCCAGGGCCCGCAGGCCTCCGACGAGAACCGTCAGCTCGGGTCCCGTCACGCCGAGCAGATACGCTCGCTCCAGCAGAAGCTGCTCCAGTGGGGACTTCTCACCGGACCGCACATAATTGCGGAAACCATCGGCGCGAGGTTCCAGCACGGCGAACGACTCGACGTCGGTGGTCTCCTGCGTGGCATCGGTGCGGCCGGGGGTGAACGGCACCGTGACCGAGACCCCACCGTCCTTGGCGGCCTTTTCGATCGCGGCATTGCCGGCGAGCACGATGACGTCGGCCAGCGACACCTTCTTGCCGCCCGCGGCGTTGAAGTCCTGCTGCACCTTCTCCAGGACCGGCAACACCTTGTCGAGCTCTGACGGCTCGTTGGACTCCCAGCTCTTCTGCGGTTCCAGACGCAGCCGCGCACCGTTCGCCCCGCCGCGCTTATCGGTACGACGGAAGCTGGCGGCCGATGCCCACGCCGTCTTCACCAACTGTGGCACTGCGATTCCGGTGTCCAGAATCTTGCCCTTCAGGGTCGCGGCGTCGCCGTCGTCGATCAACGCGCCCTCGACGGCGGGCACCGGGTCCTGCCACAACTGCGGTTCGGCGACCCATGGACCGAGGTAGCGGGTGATCGGGCCGAGGTCGCGGTGCAGCAGTTTGTACCAGGCCTTCGCGAACGCCTCGTTGAGCTCCTCGGGGTGATCCAGCCAGCGCCGGGTGATCTCGCCGAACTCGGGATCGACCCGTAGCGCGACGTCGGTGACCAGCATCGTCGGCTTGCGGTTCGGCCCGCCGGGGAACGGCGGCGGGATGATGGCCTCGGCGTCCTTGGCCTGGAACTGGTGTGCGCCTGCCGGGCTCTTCACGAGCTCCCACTCGTAGCCGTAGAGGATCTCCAGGAAGGAGTTGCTCCACTTCGTCGGCGTGGGGGTCCACACCACCTCCAGGCCGGAGGTGATCGTGTCCCCGGCGTTGCCCGAACCGAAGGGGCACTTCCAGCCCAGGCCCTGCTGCTCGAGAGGCGCGCCCTCGGGCTCGGGGCCGACCAGGTCGCCGTCGCCGGCGCCGTGGGTCTTGCCCAGGGTGTGCCCACCGACGATGAGCGCCGCCGTCTCCGCGACGTCCATCGCCATCCGGCCGAACGTCTCCTTGATGTCGACGGCGGCCTTCAGCGGGTCCGGGTTTCCTTCCGGGCCTTCGGGATTCACATAGATGAGGCCCATGGTGGTGGCGCCGTAGGGTTCTGCCAGTTCACGCTCGCCGGAGTAGCGCTTGTCGGTGCCCAGCCACGTGTTCTCTTCACCGAAGATCACCTCTTCGGGTTCCCACACATCCGCCCGGCCGAAGCCGAAACCGAACGTCTGGAAACCGGCCGTCTCGAGGGCGACGTTGCCGGCCAGCACCAGTAGATCTGCCCAGGAGATCTTGTTGCCGTGCTTCTGCTTCACCGGCCACAGCAGGCGCCGGGCCTTGTCCAGATTGGCGTTGTCGGGCCAGCTGTTCAGGGGCGCGAAGCGCTGCAGACCCTGGCCGCCACCGCCGCGGCCGTCGAAGGTGCGGTAGGTGCCTGCGGCGTGCCAGCTCAACCGGATGAACAGACCGGCGTAACTGCCGTAGTCGGCAGGCCACCAGTCCTGCGAGGTGGTGATCACCTCGGCAACGTCGGCCTTGAGCGCATCGACGTCGAGTTTGGCGAATTCTGCCGCGTAGTCAAATGTTTCGCCGAGCGGGTTGGAGGCGGGCGCATGCGGGTGCAGCTTGGAGACGTCGATCTGCTCGGGCCACCAATCTTGGTTGGTCAGCGGGCCGTGCGACTTCGGCGTTGGCGAATCGATCGCCGGGTTCTCGCTATCGCTGCCATGCGTGGTGGTCTCGGATGACACTACATTTCCTTTCGGTTGGTGATTGGGCTGTGATCACGGTTGCGATCGGGAAGCTGAGGCCGAACATTCGGGGCAGATGCCCCAGTAGATGACTTCCGCCTCGTCGAGGACGAAGCCGGCGAAGGCGCCGTCGAGGTCGGCGGGAGTCAGACAGGGTGCCGTGCCGACGGCACAGTCGATGTCGGCGATCGTGCCGCAACTGCGGCACACCACGTGGTGGTGATTGTCGCCGACCCGGGTCTCGTAGCGGGCCACCGACCCCAACGGCTGGATGCGGCGCAGCAGGCCCACCGATGTCAGGGCGTTGAGCACGTCGTACACCGTCTGGCGGGACACCTCCGGCAGCACGTCTCGTACCGCCAGGAAGATGGTTTCGGTGTCCGCGTGTGGGTGAGTGCGAACCTCGTCCAGGACGGCGATGCGCGGGCGGGTCACGCGCAGGCGGGCGGCGCGGAGTTGGTCCGCATACTCCGCCTTGGGTGCCACCGCCTCACTATCGCCCGTTATCTGGAATCGTTAAACGTTTTGTTGAAGGCGTGCGTATAAGTGCGGTAGTTGGCACAAAACCCTGCCCCCGCGTGTTATGCCGCAGGGATCGAGGAAGGCGGCTATGAAAATTCGCTTCGGAGTGGGACTGGGCGCCGACATCGGCCCAGGGGAGTTACCGGCGATCGTCGACCAACTCGAGGGCGCCGCCATCGACTCACTGTGGTTCTCCGAGTTGGTGTATTCGCGCGCCGTTGATCCGGTCGTGGGCATGACTTTCGCGCTGGCACGCACCGAGCGACTCAAGGTCGGCACGTCGGTGGCCGTGCTGCCCGGCCGGCATCCGGTGCTGGTTGCCAAGGAACTCGTCTCGTTGGCGGCGCTTGCCCCCAAGCGGGTGCTGCCGGTGTTCGGCCTGCGTTCGGCGCTGCCGGCCGAGCGGGATCTGTTCCCGGTGCCCGAGGGTCGCCGTGCCGCGGTGTTCGACGAGGCGTTGACCTTGTTGCGCACCGTACTCCGGGAGGGCGACGTGACGTTCGCCGGTGACTTCCACCACGTCCGCAATGCGGTGATCGGCCCGAAACCTTCTGCGCCACTCGATATCTGGGTGGGCGGGTCGTCTGCGGCCGCGTACCGCCGGATCGGCGCCCTGGCCGACGGCTGGCTGGGTAGCTTCTTGACACCACAGGAGGCGCGCCAGGCGCGGGTGGCCATCGTCGACGCCGCCGATCGCGCCGGCCGGGTGATCGAGCCCGACCACTACGGCATCAACCTCGCGGTCGGCGACGGCGAGCTTCCTGACGCGGTGGCCGCCGCGATCAGGGCGCGCCGCCCCGACCTCGACCCGGCCGAACTGGTCGCGCCGGACTGGTCGTCATTGCACCGCCGTCTCGACGAGTACATCGCCGCGGGTCTCACGAAATTCGTCGTCCGCCCGCTCAGTGGGGTGAACACCCCGGATTTCGTGGACAGGTTCGCACGGGAGCTGCTGCCGCGCCAGAACTGATTGCGGGCAGGCTCTGGGTCGCCACCTCCTGGTAGTCGGGGCACACGTGGTGGATGGCCGTGAGTAGCACCAGCGCGGCATCGAGCTCGTCGAGTCCCTGTTTGTGCAGTCCGCGCATCGCCGCTCGCACTCCGAATTCGGTGGGATCGAGACCGATCGCCTCGCACAGTTGCGTCGCGGCCGCCTCGATCACCGACATGGGCGTGGCGGGGTTGGCCGAGGCCGGGGGCGGCAGCCAGGCCGCCACCGCGAACACGCCGACCATCCCAGCCAGGAGCCTCAGCCCGGTCATCGCCCTCCTCGTCGCACCCCTGCGCGGTGCTCGGACCCAGTATCAAATCGGGTGCGGCGGGCGATACAGGTACTGACGTACCTGTTTTTCCGCCGGCCGGTGGCCGAGCGTCCCTGTGTGTTCGCGTTGACGTGGACGCGGCCGGGCGGGGAGTATTGCGCCCACGTGTGTAGGAGAGGACAACCAGTGCTCAAGTTTGACCGGATCTCCCAGTCGGTGACGGCAGCGGTCGCGGGCGGGCTCATTCTGGGTGGCGCGCTGGCCGGTGCAGGGCAGGCCGCGGCCGAACCCGACCCGCTGCTCCCGACGCCCGCGCCCGGGGCGCCCGCCGCACCGGCCCCCGGCCAGCCCGTGCTCGTGGCCGACGAACCTGCCGGTGCGCAGCCGCCGCCTCCGGCTGGTGCCCCGCCCGTGCCCGAGCTCGCCAATCAGCAGTACGGCGGGCAGAGCCAGACGCCCGGTCAGCTCGGCTACCTGCGCGACATCTGGCACACCTTCCACAGCGGCAACCCCATCGAGGAACTGACGATGGCGCCCGACGAGGTCGCCGCGACCAACGGTGCACCTCCCGGTGCGGGTCCCGCACCCAAGCTGCCGCCCGGGTACACGTCGCTGACCGACCCGAGCTCGTCGACGCCCGCACTTCCCGTCGCGCAGGTGCCGGCAGGTGCGCCGGGTGGTGGCCCGCCGCTGCCGCCCGGGTACGTCGCGTTGACCGATCCCAATCCGCCCGCGTGGGTCACCGACCCGGGTGCGCCGCCGAACGTCCCGCCCGGCCCGCCGACGCCGTAACGGGTGTGCCGGTAACCCGTCTGCACGACCCGCAGTGGCGCGGATTCGCGAGCG
This sequence comes from Mycobacterium sp., assembly GCA_023264765.1. GTDB lineage: Bacteria > Actinomycetota > Actinomycetes > Mycobacteriales > Mycobacteriaceae > Mycobacterium. The sequence continues at coordinate 24,462 of JAHFVC010000003.1, forward strand.
ACAACTACGCCGGGGTGCACCCCGAGGCATTGGCGGCGATCGCCGCCGCCAACGGGGGCCATCAGGTCGCCTATGGCGGTGACGCGTACACCGCGCGCCTGCAGGAGGTGGTCCGGGACCAGTTCGGTGCACAGGCCGAGGTGTTCCCGGTGTTCAACGGCACCGGTGCCAATGTCGTCGCGCTGACCAGTGTGTTGCCGCGTTGGGGCGCGGTGATCGCCGCGTCGACCGCGCACATCAACACCGACGAGGCCGGCGCCCCCGAACGGATGACGGGTATCAAGCTGCTGACGGTCCCCGCGCCCGACGGCAAACTCACCCCCGCGCTGGCCGCCCGGGAAGCCTGGGGCTGGGGTGACGAGCACCGGGCGCAGCCGCTGGCGGTGAGCATCACCCAGGCCACCGAGATGGGCACCGTCTACACCGTCGACGAGGTGCGTGGCGTCGCCGACTTCGCGCACGACCACGGGATGACGGTGCACATGGACGGCTCGCGGCTGTGGAACGCGGCAGCGGCGCTGGGTGTGCCGTTGCGCGCGCTCACCTCGGACGCGGGCGTCGACATCCTCAGCCTCGGCGGAACCAAGAACGGTCTGCTCGGTGCGGAAGCCGTGGTGGTGCTCGATCCCACCCGCGCCGCCGGGCTGGTGTACCTGCGCAAGCTGACCATGCAGCTGTCCAGCAAGATGCGGTTCGCCGCGGCCCAACTGCTGGCATTGTTCGACGACGAGCTCGGGATTCGCAGCGCGCGGCACGCCAACGCCATGGCAGCCCGGTTGCGGTCGGTCCTGGAGTCCGGCATCGCCGACGGATCGCTACCCGGACTGGCGTTCACCCAGGACACGGCCGCCAACGCGGTCTTCGCCACGTTGCCCACGGCCACCGCCGACCGGATCCGGGAACGGGTGCGGCTCTACGACTGGGACAGGGCGCGGGGCGAGGTGCGGTGGATGGCAGCGTGGGACACCACCGAGGCCGATGTCGACTCCTTCATCGCCGTCATCCGAGAGGAATTCGCGTGCGGATCAACCTGACCAGCGTTCTGGTGGACGACCAGGACAAGGCGCTGCGGTTCTACACCGAGGTGCTGGGGTTCGTACCGAAGCACGATGTGCCGATGGGCGCGCACCGGTGGATCACCGTCGTCTCGGCCGAGGAACCCGACGGCACCGAGATCGTCCTCGAACCCGACGAACACCCGGCCGCCGCACCGTTCAAGCAGGCGTTGGTGGCCGACGGCATCCCGTTCACGTCCTTCGCGGTGGACGACGTGGCGGCCGAGTATGCGCGGCTGGTCGGGCTCGGGGTGCGCTTCACCCAGGAGCCGACGGACATGGGCGCGGTCACCACGGCGGTGTTGGACGACACCTGCGGAAATCTGATCCAGATCGCCGCATACCGCGGGTAGCCCACGTCGGGCACACTGTGCTCGTGGGGGATTCGCTGCCGGAACCCGCCGTCGGGACACAGCCGTTCCTGCCGGCTCTGCAGGGCTTGCGTGCCGCCGCGGCCATCGCGGTGGTGGTAACCCATGTGGCGGTCCAGACCGGCCGGTTCCACGGGCCGATCGGGCATCTGCTGATCCGGCTCGACCTCGCCGTGGCGGTCTTCTTCGCGCTGTCGGGGTTCCTGCTGTGGCGCGGCCATGCCGCCGCGGCCCGCGGGCTGCGGCAACTGCCCGCGACGGGCCCGTATCTCCGCTCACGGGTGGTCCGCATCATGCCCGCCTATCTGCTGGCGGTCGTCGTCATCTTGCTGGTACTGCCCGATGTCCACTTCGCCGACCGCACTGTGTGGCTGGCGAATCTGACCCTCACCCAGGTGTACATACCGCAGACGCTCGTCGCCGGTCTGACGCAGATGTGGAGTCTGTCGGTCGAGGTCACGTTCTATCTCGCGCTGCCGCTGTTGGCGCTGGCCGCCGCGAAGCTGCCCGTCCGGGCCCGGGTGCCGGTGATCGCCGCGGTCGCGGTGGCCAGCCTCGGCTGGGGCTATCTGCCCATTCCCGCGCCGTATGACGCCAATCCGCTGAACTGGGCGCCGGCGTACGCCTCGTGGTTCGCGGGCGGCATGCTGCTCGCGGAGTGGACCTGCCGGCCCGAAGGCCGGGTGCACCGGCTGGCGCGCCGGCCGGCACTCATGATCGGCATCGCAGCCATCGCCTACGTGGTGTCCGCGACGCCGATGGCGGTTCCGGAGGTGGGGGTACACGCCAGCGTCGAACAGTTCGTCCTCCGTACGGCGATGGGGGCGGTCATCGCGACGGCAGTGCTGGCCCCGTTGGTGCTAGGTAGGCGGACCGACTCGCACGCGATGCTGGGCAGCGCGGTGATGGTGCGGTTGGGGGAGTGGTCTTATGGGCTGTTCATCTGGCACCTCGCGGCGCTGAGCATGGTGTTCCCGCTGCTGAACCTGCAGCCGTCCTCGGGCGGCTTCATTCTGGTGCTCGCGTTGACCCTGCTGTTCGGCACGGCGATGGCCGTGGTGAGTTATGCCCTGGTCGAGGAACCGTGCCGACTGGCCTTGCAGCGCTGGGAAATCCGCCGCAAAGCGGCGGTGTTGTCACTGACCGGCAGCATCGACGGGCAACCCACCGGCCACACCCGGGCGGCCTGAGGGTCAGAGTTGGCCCGCGCGCCACTTGTCCAGGACGCGCCGGTCCCGCTTGGTCGGGCGCCCGGCGCCCCGGTCTCGGACGGCCACGGGTACGGCGACAACAGGTGGCGGCGGAGGGGTCCTGTCGAGGTAGCAGGTCACGGCATCGGCGGCGCCGACCCGTTTCTGGATCACCCGAACGACTTCGACGATCCTGGTGGTGTCGTTCACCCGGGCGCGGACGGTGTCACCGGGGACGACTGTGGTCGCCGGTTTGGCCGGCCTGTCGTTGACGCGGACATGACCCGCCCGGCACGCTTCGGCCGCGTCCGGGCGTGTCTTGGTCAGCCGGACCGCCCACAGCCACCGATCCACGCGCGAAGACTCCATGGCATCCATGATGGCCGACGCATGCAACGGTGCATGCGGGTCTACATGACAGGTGTGCTCGGCGCGGTCGGTCCGGGGGCGAGGCCCGGGGCGTGCGGAGCGGCGACGACGGGTCCTGGCGGCGGCCCGAGCGGGGTGTTGCCCAGATGTGCCGTGACGGGAATCGGCGCAGGGATGGTCGGTGCCGTCGGGGCGGCAGGCGTAGCGGGTGCGGCGGCGGCCCAGCCGGCTTGGAGGGCACTCGCGGCGAATGTGGCTGCCTGGTCCACCATTCCGGCATCGAAATAGGTGTTGTGCGCGGAGAAGCTTCGACCCGCCGGATCGCACACGACGTCGTTGTCGACGCACAGGTCCACGGTCTTGGCCAGATATTGCGGGCCCACGGTGACGGTGGGGTCGTTGATCGCCCGCATGAAGCGTGGCGACGGCTTGCCGAACAAGGTCACTGCGGCAACGTGATTGGAGATCTCGGCCGGCATCGGTGCCGGAACGGTGGCGGGGTCCACCCCGTCGGGGACAGTGCTGGCGGTGACGAATCCCATCACCGCGGCGCCCTGGGAGAACCCGCCGAGCACCATCTTGGTGTCCGGGCAGGTGGCCGCGGTGCTCAGGATGCGGGCCCGGGCGTCGGCGATGCCGCTGACGGCAGTGGCGAAATCGAGGGTGGCCGGATAGTCGACCGCGTAGGTGCCGACCGATTTGCCGGGGAGCTTGGCGCGAAGCGCGTCGATGAAGTCGGCACCCGTGGGGCCGGGCCCCGGGTCCTCGGTGGTCCCGCGGGCGAAGATCACTTCGGCGTCGGGGCATCCCACAGCGTGGGCGGTCGGCGGTGCCGCGTTCTGCATCATCGCTGCTGCTGCGGCCGCGGCACCGACCGCAGCAAACTTGCGCCAAGTGGTCACGAAGCCATGCTGACACATTGCGGCGCCGGATGCGCCGGACCGCCAGAGTCCTATCACCGTAGCCACAACGTCTTTTTAGAAATCGGGCTCCACCAAATCGGCTGCCGCTGAATGTCTCAGCGCTGATAACCGTCCAACGCGCCGGCGGCAATCTGCCGGTAGGCCTCCCACATCTTGCTGCCCATGGTGCGGCAGCCGGCGGCGCTGAAGTGCCGGTCGACCCGGTTGTTGCACATGTCCCGGACACCGGGAACGAAGGCGGTCAACGGGATTCGCCGGGGGGTTTGCTGGTGTACGGCGTGGATCGCGGCGTAGTCCTTACCGCTGAGCTCCATCTCCTCGGGCACCATGCCGCCCACGACGATCGGAGTGTCCGCGCCGTAGCGGACCCGCAGATCTTCGAAAAGCGCGTCGAGCTTGCCCTGGTACTCCGGGCCCGTCATGAGTGGCACGTCGGACTCGCCCTGATGCCACAACACCACGGCCACCGTGCTTCCCGGATACCGGGCCAACGCCGCGTCGATCGACGTGACTGCGCCCCGGTACAGATTTCGCCGGGTCGTGGTGTTCGCGATGTCCCACGTGTAGCCGTTCTTCGGGTGAAACGAGGTGTCGCCGCGGGCGCAGGGCACCAGCAACACCGCCCTGTTGGTCGCCTCGGCGAGCGCTTTACCGAATGTGACTCCGAAACCCACACGCCGCGAGGGAGTTTCGTGTAGCAGTGGGTCGACGGCCAGGATCGCGGTGTGCTTGGACGGCCCGCAGTTGGCCCATTGGTGCACCTGCGGATGAGGGGTGTCGGCGGCGTCCACGGGCAATCCCATGCCGTGGGCGTTGGACTGACCGAGGATGGGGACGATCAGGTACGGCTTTTCCGGCGGTGTCACAGGGGTGCCCTTCGGGGCGATCCGCAGGCTGACGAATCTCTTCAGTTCGAAGATCGCCCGCTGCCACGGCCCGAAGTCGCCGTCGGGATTGCGGTGTGTGCGCACAAGCGAGCACAGTACAACCGGCGGTGCGGGGATTCAGTCGCTGTCGACGGTGCGGCGGACGATGGCTACACACAGGTCGGCGCAGGCGGTGGCCAGCTCATCGACGGTCTCGGTGCCGGTGTCCGACGGAGCCCGCAACCATTCGGCGATGATCTGGTTGACGCCCCCGACCATGAACACCGCGCCGCGGCGCAGGGCGGCCGCATCGGGCAACTGTGCCCCCAGGACCGAGGGTGCCTGTTCGATGATCGCCACGACGATCATGTCCAGCAACTGCATCCGGTGTTCGAGCAACCCGGGTACGCCGGTCACGTCGCTCGCGACGATGCGGTGCAGGTGCGGGTCGTCGGCGACGATTTTCAGGAACGCGGTGAGCGCCGCGCGGAGTTTGTCGCGCAGGTCGCC
>JAHFVC010000003.1:29755-50897 GCA_023264765.1 Mycobacterium sp.
GAGGAGTTGGGTGCGTACTTCGTCGACGACGGCGAACAGCAGAGCCTCGCGGCCGTCGAACTGTTCGTAGAAATACCGCGTGATCAGGCCGGCCGACGAGCAGACTCCGCGCACGGTGACGTCGGCCAGGCCGGACTCACCCCAGATCTGGCGGCCGGCCGCCAACAACTTGCGGCGACGGTCGGCGCGGCGATCCGCTGCGGAAATCCCGCCGTAGTCGCGCACCACCTCCGCGCGTTTCATTGACAGCACCTTACCCGCGGCCCTATTTTCGACCACGTATGTAGTCCAATACTCGCTCAAAGGGGAGCATCGATGACCGCGCGTATCCCTACTCGGCATCCCGAATCGGCCCGCCCGGTGCCGGGCATGATCAAGCTGGTGGCACTCGCGCTCGGCATCCGGACGCCATCGGGCGACCAGTGGCGCAGGCTGGGGGAGCGCCTGACCGTCGGTGACCAGCCCATGGATCGGCTGCTGGACTGGATGGTGGACGCGGGCTTGGCGCAGACGCGACCCTTGTTCGACCGGGCGCTCGCCGACGGCATCGCGACTGTCCCCGACGCGCCCCAGCCGCTGCGCGACTTCTTCGTGACGATCGAAACGCCCCCGTCGTGGGTCGACCCCGCGGTGTTGCGGCGCGGCCAGCGCGCACTGCGCCGCGGTGGTGCCGACGGCATGTACGTGGCCAGGGATGTGTCCCTGCTGGGCGGCTATCAGTTCTCGGGTTTCAACAAGACATTGCTGCGCACCGGCGCGCTGGAGAAGGGGTCCAACAAGCGGTTCGCCGAGACGATGCAGTGGGCCATGGACGTCATCGCCGAAGAGGGATTGGAGCCGTTCGGAAGTGGCTATCGGTCGACGATTCGCGTGCGCCTCATCCACGCCTTCGTCCGCAGGCACGTCGGAGAGATGCCGGATTGGCGTGCCGAGGACTGGGGTGTGCCGGTCAACCAGACCGATATGGCCGCCACCCTGGTGGGGGCGCTCGTCGCCCCACCCGTCGGCGGTCTGGGGATGGGAATTCTGACGACGCCCGAGGATCTCGAGGCGATCGCGCACCTGACCCGCTACGTGGGTTGGCTCATCGGTGTCGAAGACGACTGGCTGCCGCGAAACTTCCGGGACGCCATCCGGATCCTGTTCCACACCTTGACCGCGTTGTCGGCTCCCGACGAATCGACCCACCAGCTGGCGGCGCCCATGGTGCACGATCCGATGTCGTGGCATTTCGACAATCTGCAGGGCCTGCGTCGGCACGTGGCGCGGGTGCAGCACCTCTCGGTGACCAGTGCCTTCCTCGGGCCGCGAGCGATGAAAATGCTGGGTCTGCCGGCGTACGTGCCGCCGTGGTACCCACTGATCCGGTTGCCGGTCAACGTCGTTCGCAGTGTCGTCGACCTGGCGGCTCCGGGTGGGATGGAGCGAGCCGCGCGGCGCGGGGAACGCGAACAGTCGGCGTTGTTACGGACCATGATCGGCGACGGCGCTGCGACCGTCGGTGATTCCGCGGCTCACGTGAGCCGGGTGGCGTAGTTCGCGCAATCGGTCACCGGGACCAACGCCTCGCCAATTCCGCATCCGCCCAGTCCGGCCAGTCCGGTTGTCCGATCAGCACTCCCGAACTGAGCTGGGCCACCACCCGTGGCCCTCGCGCGGCGGAGCTGTCGTAGACGGTGGTGCTGTCGGCGATGCACGCGGCGCGCGCCGCCAGGGTCCACAGGCGCCGGTGGCGTTCGCGGATCTTGTCCTCGGGAACGCTGTGCCCACCCGCTGACACCCGTAACCGCACCCGGTGCACTGCGAGCTCTTCGGGAATCATCAGGATATGCAGTGCGACAACGTATCCGGCGTTTAGAGCGGTGCCGATCAATTCGAGTTTCGACGGGTGGGAGAAGACGGTCTCGGCGATGAACGAGTCGCCGCGACCGATCAACGAGGATCGGGTATCCGCGGCGATCCGGGCGGCTTCGTACGAGTGTGCCGCAGGGTTTTCGGGCCAGCGCCGTTTGGCGATCTCGTCGGCGTTGACGAAAGCGCTGCCCGGCAGCAGGGGCGCGAGCGTCAATTCGATGAAGGTGGATTTACCGGCGCCATTGGGGCCGACCACCAGGTCGAGACGTTTCACCGCCGCTCAGGTCAGGACGCCGGACCCAGCGTGACAGACGTGCCGTCCGGCCGGTACTCGACGAGCCGGCCCTCGTCGTCGATGGCCACCGTGGTGATGCCGCGTGCGGCGAGGATGGCGCCGTAGTCGGCCTGCGCCAGTTTCTCCTCCACGGCCGCGGTGATCTCGGCGTTGAACACCACGCCCTCCTCCTGGGACAGTTCGGCCAGTGGCAGCGTGCCCGCCAGGGCGGCTTCGACGCGGCGCCGCGGCGCGGTCTGCTGTGCCGACACCGCTCGACCCACCCGGGCCCAGTGGTCGAGCTGCTGTTTGGCGGAGCGGCTTTGACGTCGGCCTTCAGCGGCCGCGCTGTCGAACAGATCGGCGGCGACGCGGGTCGGCTTATCGGCGACATCAGTCACGATGGGCTCCTGTAGCAGAGTGAAGCAGGTTGTAGCAATATGCTACAGGATACGGTGGCGCCCCGTCGAGGCCAGGGCGGACCGCTCATCTGAGCAGGCCGGCGAACAGATCGACGGTGCTGTGCGGCGCGTCGGGACCGAAGAACTGCCGCAGGTTCGCTGCGCTGCGCTGCGCGACCTCGGTGCTGCGCGGGAAGAGTGCTTTCTCGTAGGCGAACAGCGCATCCTCGACGACAGAGTGCGTGGCGATCTGCAGGGCAAGCATGGCGCCGTCGAGCATGGCGAGGTTGGCGCCTTCGCCGGCGAACGGCGACATCAGATGGGCGGCATCGCCGACCAACGTCACGCCGGGCACCCGGTTCCAGTGATGCACAGCGGGCAACGCGTAGATCGGGCGCAGCAGAGGTTCGCTGATGTGATCCACCACCAGACCCGACAGCGCGGGGGCCCAATCCGCGAACCGCCGGGCCACGAATGCCCGTATGACCGCTGGGTCATCGGTCGCGACCGACGTGAGCGACTCCAGTGGACCGTTGATCGCGACGTAGCCGCTGAGCGTGTCGTCGGCGTTGTGGTGGGCCAAGATGCCCTGCCCGGGAGCCACCGCCATGAGCGTGCCCCGCCCGATGAGCTCTGCATCCCCGTGGGACATCAGTTGCCCACGGGCAGAGCCGATCTCGATGAAGCACGTGCCCGAATAGACCGGCGCGCTCCCGGAGATGCTCCGGCGCACTCTCGACCAGGCACCATCGGCACCCACCACGATGTCCGCCGTGACGGCCGAGCCGTCGGCGAAGTGAACGACGGGGCGTCGACCGGCGGCGGTGACCACGCCGGTCGCCTTGTGTCCCCAGGTGATGGTCCCGGCCGGGAGGGAGGCGATCAGCATGTCGCGCAGTTCGCCACGGTCCACCTCGGGCCGGGTTTCGAGGCCGCTGCCAGGCCAGTCGAACAGGACGGTGCCGTCGCGGTCGGTGATGCGTTTGGCGTCGTGGCCAGGGCGGATGAGGGTCCGAAACGCCTCGTGCAGGCCGGCGTCGCGCAGCGCGGCCTGCCCGGTCAGTGGATGGATGTCGAGCAGGCCGCCTTGAACCCGTGCCGCGGCGGATGCTTCGGCATCGTGAATCGTTGCGGGAATGCCGTGGTGGTGCAGTGTGCGGGCCAGCAGCAGGCCTCCGAGCCCGGCCCCGATGATGGTGATCGACAACGACATACAGCGCTCCTTGATGAGAGGACGCTGGGCGGCGGAGAACGAAGGACCCGGCACCGTGTCGACGATCGCCGAAGCGATCGCTTTTTCGCGATGGACGCCAAGCTACACGATCGAAGCCGGAAGCCGCTCGGTGGAATTACGCTGACCGGCGATGGCGAAACTCGTATCGGTGAACGTCGGGATGCCGGCTCAGGTGCCCTGGAAGGGCCGCATCGTCTACACCGGTGCGTGGAAGGCGCCGGTCGACGGGCCGAGGATGGTTCGCCGACTCAACATCGATGGCGACGGTCAGGGCGATCTGGGTGGACACGGCGGCGAGAACCGTGCCGTTCTGGTCTATCAGCTCGACTCGTACCGGCACTGGAGTGGGGAATTGGGCCGCGACCTGAGCGCCGGCGACTTCGGTGAGAACCTCACCGTGGACGGCTTGCCCGACGACGAGGTGTGCATAGGTGATCGATACCGGATAGGCGACGCCTTGTTCGAAGTGACCCAGCCGCGCGTCACGTGCTACCGACTGGGTCTGCGTCTCGACGAACCGCGAATGGCGGCACTTCTGGTCTCGCATCGGCGGCCTGGTTTCTATTGCCGAGTCCTGCGCGAAGGGCACATCCAGGCCGGTGACGACGTCGTCAAGGTCGCCGACGGTCCGGAGCGCGTGACGGTCGCGGAGATCGACGCCCTGCTCTACCTACCCGGTCACCGGCCGGACGCGCTACGACGGGCGCTGCGTGTCGACGCGCTCAGTCCGGGGTGGAAATCCTCGCTGCAGGCGCTGCTCGATGACGAGACGTCCGGGGCCGCGGCAGGCAATCGCGGTTTGACCGATCTGTCGGGCGGGCCGCCTGCGTGGTCGGGGTGGCGCACGCTGCGGGTGATCGCGGTCGACCGGCAGGACCGGAACGTGACGTCGTTCACGCTGGCCGGCGCCGAAGCATTACCCACATGGCAAGCAGGACAGTCGATTGCCGTTCGAGTGCCCGACCCAACCGGGGCGGGCACATCGATCCGGAATTACTCGTTGTCCAACGATCCCGCCTCCGGGGTGTACCGCATCGGCGTCAAACGCGAAGTGCACGGTGCGGTGAGCCGTTGGTTGCACGACCATGTTGCCGTCGGCGGGGAGCTTGAGATCGCCGCGCCACGAGGAACTTTCGTGCTCGACGCCGGCGGCGGCCCGGTGATCCTGATCTCGGCCGGGGTGGGCGTGACGCCGATGCTGTCCATGCTGCACGCGATCGCCGGTGCGGACGCAGGCCGTGCGGTGTGGTGGTTGCACGGCGCTCGCGATGGCTCTGAGCAGGCGTTTGCGACGGAGGTGCGCAGACTGCTGAAAGCGATGCCGCACAGCATATCTCGGGTTTACTTCAGTGCGCCCACGGCATCCGACCGGATCGGCGCCGACGATGACGAGCGCGGCCGCCTGTCCGCCGAGGCGCTGCGCCGACTCGAGTTGCCTGTCGGCGCCCGGGCATTTCTGTGTGGGCCTGCGGCGTTCATGAGCGATATCACCGAGGCGCTCGGCGCGTGCGGGATCGACCCGGCGAATATCAGCTCAGAGGTCTTCGGTGCTCATGCCGCCCTCACGCCCGGGATCCGGCCGACCGAGGCGGTGGCGCCGCATCTGCCGACCGGCCCCGCCGGTACCGGTCCCGTGGTGCAGTTCGCGCGCAGTGCGATCCGCGCACCATGGGGCCCGGGCTATGGCAGCCTGCTCGAGTTCGCCGAGGCCTGCGATGTGCCCACCCGCTGGTCCTGCCGGACGGGGGTGTGTCACAACTGCGAGACGGCTCTGCTGTCCGGCGATGTCGACTACACCATCGAACCGCTGGACCCACCGGCACCGGGGAACGTACTGCTCTGCGTGTCGACACCGCGGGACGGCGTGGTCGTCGACCTGTGATCAGGCGGTGGCGTCGAGGATCTTGATCGCGAAGACGAGGCTGTCCCCAGCCTGAATTCCGGCGGCGGGCTGGCCGTTGGGGTAGCCGTCGGCCGAGGCCATCGCGACTGCCACGGTAGATCCGACCTTCTGCCCGGCGATGGCCTTCTGGAACCCGGGGACGACGCCGTTGAGCGGGAAGTCGGCGGGCGTGCCGCGTTCGTAGCTGCTGTCGAACACGGAGCCGTCGCGACCGTTGACCCCCATGTAGCAGACCAGCACGGTGGCGGTCGGCGACACCACAGGACCGTCGCCGGCCTTGAGGGTGTGCACCTGGGTCTCGGTGACGCTGAACGGGCCACCGACCTTCACATACGGCGCAGTCGTGTCGGTGGAACCCGTCACCGCGACGTTGCCGGTCGTACCCGTATAGGTCCACTCGGGGGCGCCGGTGTTGGCTGGGGCGGCGGTGGGGCAGCCGACGGTCGCCGGGGGCGCCTCCGGAATCGAGGTCCCGACCTGAGCGACCGACGGTGAACTCGCCGAGGGCTTCGAGGACGTGTCGGAGTCCGAGCCGCAAGCGGAGAGCGTCACGATCAGGGACGTGGCACCGGCCACGAGTGCAAGGGTGGCGGGCACGCGAGAAGAATTCACGCCAGCCACGCTACAGCCGAGCGGGAACCCCAACCGTCGGCGCCGCTCGGTTACCGTCCTTTCGTGACCTCCATCGATCCGACGAACCTGGTCGCAGCGGCCCGCGATATCGCCGACAACGTGCTCTTTCCCGCCTCGATCGAGGTGGACCGCGGCGGACGCGTGCCCGAATCCCATTGGCGCCGGTTGGCCGAGGCCGGGCTGTACGGCATCGCCGCACCCGTCGAATGGGGCGGACCAGGACTGCAACTCCCGGCGATCGTGGAGATCCTCGAAACGTTGGCCGGTGGCTGCCTGGCCACCGCGTTCACCTGGGTCCAGCATCACGGGATGCTGGCGTCCCTGGCTGCCTCCTCGAACATCGCGCTGCGCGACGAGGTCCTGCCGGCGGCGGCCAGAGGTGACGTCCGTGGCGGCGTCGCCTACGCCGGCGCCGTGCCGGTCCCGCCACGGATGCGCGCCGACCGCGTCGATGCAGGATGGCGGTTATCCGGACACGCGCCTTTCGTCAGCGGCTGGGGTGTCATCGATGTATTGCAGGTGTCGGCGGGCGATATCGCGAGTGGGGACATCGTGGCGGGTTTGATCCCCGCCGAAGCGCAAAACGGCATCACCGCCGTCGAGGCGGTATCGCTGTTCGCCGGTGGCGCTACCCAGACGGTTGCGCTCGCCATCGACGGACTGGTGATTCCCGACGATCGCATCGTGAGCCGCGTCAGTCGGGCGCAGTTCATGGCCAATCAGAACTTCGGCTCGCGGCTGAACGCGACGTTGCCGCTGGGTATCGCCGGGCGGTGCATCCGCCTCCTGGAAACGCTCGGTCATGGTGGCGCGGCAACGGCATTGCGGGCCAACGCCGACGGCGTGCGGGATCGTCTGGACGCCGGGCTGGCTGATTCGTCGGCGTTGCTCGCAGCTCGCGCTGACGGCGCCGAACTGGCGGTGCGCGCGGCGACTGCGCTGGTGGCGGCCACCGGTGGACCCGCGCTGACAAGTACGTCGACGGCGCAGTTGCTCGCCAGAAACGCGACGTTCATGGTGGTTGCAGCCAGTCGTCCCGAACTCAAAGAACTTCTGGTGAAACGTTTTTCGTTCTGACTTTGTACCCGGATTCTGCCTAAATCGATTGCCAACCGATGCGCCGTGGGTCACGATATGTACGTATCGGTCCGGGGAAACCGAGGGGGATTGTTGTGACGTGCCGAAAAGGCGACGAGGTAACCGCCTGCAGACAGATCGAAGGCATGGATGTACCGCCGGTGCCTGCGGGGGCGACGGGCACCGTCGTATCGACCAATATGTTCGGCCGGCCCAAGAAGGTGCAGTTCGTGGTCGCCGATGCGTGGGGCGACAAGCACTTTCAGGTCGAAGTGCGGCGGGGCGACGTCCAGTAGCAGCGACCGGTCGGTTCACTGATCAGATGGCTTGTCCACCTGATCATCAGGGAGGGGCAGCGCCTGAGCGCCGGGGGTCGCCACCGTCAGCACCTCTTCTTCGGGTACGTCCGGAGTGGTCTTGTCGTCTGGTGCGGTCATGCTGCTGTCGGTACCCACGAGTGACTGGCGCTAATCCTGGGTGCATCGATGTGCTGTGACGCAAGTCATGGTCTGGGATCGCGCTTGAACGCATACCGAGCCGTCGCACCCGGGTAACCGATGGGCAAGGTGCACTCGCGCCGATACATCCGCCAACGCAAAGGGGCGACATTCATGTCTACCGCCGAGACCACCACACTGCTCGCACAGCTCCGGACAGTTCTGGACCTGACCAACACCGAGATTCAGATCGCCGAGACCCGCGTCGCACAGGCCCGTACCGAGGCTGTCGAGCGCGAGCTCACGCAGAACGCGGCCAACGGTCGCGAGCGGGCCGCCGCCGTCGAGCAGGCCATCCGGGACCTCGGGGGCTTCCCCGATGTGATCGGCCCGTTCCTGGGTCGCGCCGCCGCGGCAGTCAAGGCCCTTACCGAACAGGCCGAGCCGTTCGACGAAGCGCTGCTCGGCGACTTGGCGCTCGAAGACCAACTGCTCGACCGCGCCCGTTACATCAAGGCCCTCGCCGTCGCGGCGAAGAAGCCGGAGATCGTCGCACTCGCGGACCGCTTGATCACCGCGCATGCCGCCACCGTCGAGTGGCTGACCACCGTGCTGGCCGAAGATGCACTCGGCGGTCCGGCAGCGCTGCGGCGCACCCCGATTCAGGCTGCCGCCGGTGTCGCCGTGAAACTTGCCAATCTGCCGGGCATCTGGACCACCCGCAGCCTGGACCGTGCGGTGGAGATTCTCCGCAACATCCGCCCCAACGTCGACGAGTTGCTCGACCGTGGCGCACACGCCGGTGAACTGGCCGGTCGTGTACTGTCCGGGTCTCGCGACGCGGCGCTGGCCGCAGCCGAAGACATCACCCGCGGCGACGGGGCCGATCAGACCGCCGACGCCCTGCACGCGCTGCGCACCGCCAGCGGTGCGCTGGACCCGTCCGAGCTGCCGATTGCCGACTATGACGAACTGGCCGTGCAGGAAGCGGTTTCCGCCGTCAAGGACTTGGCCGAGCCCAGTGACATCCGCACCATCGTGGCGTGGGAGGAAGCGCACAAGAACCGCCAGCGCGTGGTCTCCGCGGCCCAGACCAGGCTGGCCGCGATTGCCCAAGAGGTAGTCGGGATCGGCTGATCAGACCATCCGTAGGTGCCCCGTGGCAATGTCCTCGGGGCACTGCGGCTTTCCTAACGAAAGTGCAGAACAACCATGGCGAAAGTCGATGTGTCGGTGTCCTCGGACCTCAACCCGGACCAGGCCTGGAAACTGGCTTCCGACCTGCAACGCTTTGACGAATGGTTGACCATCTTCGGTGGTTGGCAGAGTCGGCCGCCGGACGTCGTCGAAGCCGGCACCAAGGTGTCGTCGTTGATCAAGGTCAAGGGATTCCGCAACACGATCCACTGGGAGGTCACCGATTACGAAGAGCCGCAACGGATCCAGCTCCGAGGCCGCGGCCGTGGTGGAGTACAGATCGCGCTCGCGATGACGGTGACCGATGGCCAGCCCGGATCGACCTTCCACCTGGTGGCCGACTTATCGGGGGGCTTGCTCAGCGGGCCGGTCGGCTCGCTGGTGGCCGCGGTGCTGAAATCCGATGTCCGCCGGTCCGTGCAGAACCTGGCCGAGTTGCGGTAGCGCTCAGGCCCATTGCTCCCACGGCACACTCCAGTCACCGTTCTGCCACAGCTGCAACGGTTTACCACCCGTATTGCGTACCTCGACGACGTCGCCGGGGACGGAGAAGTTGTAGTACCACTGCGCGTTGTAGTGGTTGAGGTTCAGGCAGCCGTGGCTGGTATCCGTCTTGCCTTGCGCCCACACGGTGGCGTCCAGTTCGTGCAGATAGACGCCGTCGGTGCTGATCCGCACCGCATAGGGGATGGACTCCTTGTAGCCCAGGTGTGAGTTGATCGGCAGCCCGTACGTGGAGGAATCCATGATGACGGGGTTGCTCTTGTCCATGACGGTGTAGGTCCCGGGCTGTGTCCAGAAACTCAGTGTCGTGTTCCCGACGGTCTCGGTGCCGCCACGGCCCATGGAGGTCGGCATGGTGCGGACCAACGTGCCACCGTCGAACACGCTCACCTGTTTGGTGCTGTCATCGGCGATGGCCACGTGCGACGCTCCGATGGTGAACGTGGTGGGCGCATCCTGCCCGACGGTGACGATGGTGCCCGGGGCGTAATACTGAGGCGGCCGCCAATGAGCCGTCGTGTCATTGACCCAATGCCAGGCACCGGGGGCCGGGGGATCGGTGGTGACCGTCAACTGTTGTTCTGCTGCGCCGCGATCGGCGACGGGTGCCGTGAAATGCGCGACGACGACCATCCCGATTCCGTACGTGCCGCCGTTCTGGATGGGCGCACCCGAGGTGCCCGTCAACGAGAATCCGGGCACGCCGGGGATGTCGTCCGCGTGTGCGACGACGACCGGCGCGAGAGCCAGGGCGAGCACCGCGCCCACGATCGCCCACACCGGTGTCCCACGACGCGCTATGGCCGCCACATACATCTCCTGTCAGTTCGGCACGACCGAACCGCCGGGCCTTTCTGACGATTATCCTTGCGAAGTCTGGCAATTGGTTGAACGGTTGCCGTGACTGCGGGTCAGGTGGCGGAAGGTTCGCTGACCTTGACGAGCATTTTGCCGATGTTGGACCCGGTGAACAATCCGTTGAGCGCGTCGACGCTCGAGTCGAGGCCGTCATAGACGGTCTGGCGATGCGTCAGCAGCCCCTGCTGCTCCCAGCCGCGCAGCGCGTCGAAGGCCTCGTCGAAATGGGACCATTCGTCGAGGGCGTTGAAGCCCGCCATGGTGGCCGTCTTCGCCAGAAGATTGACGTAGTTGGACGGGCCGGGGTGGTCGCCGGTGAGGTAACTCGAGATCACCCCGCACAGCACCACCCGCGCCTTCGGGGCAAGCCGGCCGAGGACGGCATTGAGTACCTCGCCTCCGACGTTGTCGAAGTAGACGTCCACGCCTTTGGGGCAGTGTTTCTTGATGGCGGCGGGCAGGTCGTCGGCCTTGTAGTCGATGCAGGCGTCGAACCCCAAGTCCTGCACCACCGCCCGGCATTTCTCGGCACCCCCAGCGATGCCCACCACGGTGGCACCGGCGATCTTGGCGATCTGACCCGCGACCGAGCCGGTGGCCCCCGCGGCGGCAGACACCACCACCGTCTCTCCTGGGCGCGGCTTGCCGACGCCGGTCATCCCGAAATACGCGGTCGCTCCGGTGGGTCCGTAGATCGACATCACCGCGAGGTGGTCGGTGAAGCCGACGACGGGCGTACTGAACAGGTCATCCCTGATGACCACGTATTCCTGGAATCCGGTCAGTGTCGTCACCAGATCGCCCACAGCATAAGCATCGCAACGTGATTCGACGACCTCACCGATCCCCGCAGCTCGGATGACGTCACCCAGCTCCACCGGCGGTAGGTACCCTTTCTGGCCGTCGAGCCAGGTGCGCACGGCGGCATCGATGCCGATGTAGGTGGTTCGCAGCAATGCCTCGCCGTCGGCGATGTCGGGCGCCGCGACCGACACCAGTTCGGTATCGGCCGGCGAGACCAAGCCTTTGGGGCGGCGGCGAAGCACGATCTGACGGTTCGACCGGTCGGGCTCGGGCAAAATCGTCCTCCGACGTTCTTGGGATTCGGGAGTGTTGGGTAGGCGCCGTCCAGGTTTCCAGATCCTGGGAGCCTGCGGAGGTGATCCGGTGACTCGGTTCTGCTGCCGAGGGGACGGCGAGTAATTTGCTGAGTGTCGGTCTCACAGCATCCTCCAAGCTACGATCTTCGCGTGAGCGCCGAGGGGCCAACCGGATGAACATGGGTGAGGGTTACGAGCCGAGAAAGCACGCGGGACGCACCGCCGAGCGCCGGCTCACCTGGTGGCAGCGGTCGCTGCGCTGGACTTCCTGGCTGGCATTCCTGGCCGTCGCCATCTGGAGTTCAGCCACCTCGGACAGCGTCTACTTCTCCCCGCTGGAGTGGGTGGCCTTGATCGCCGCCATCACCATCAGCGTCTGGTGCATGGCCAAGCCACTGGGTGGTCCGAAGATCGAACTGACAGAACCGCGACATCTGTTGGGGGCGTTCGTGTCGAGAACCAGTTGGGGTCTGATTGTGCTCGGCGCGTTCCTCACCGTCGCCGGGACCGCCGGCGGTGGCGCTGCCATCTACGACGTCGCGACCGGCCGCGCGACGATCGGGGCGGTCGTGCACGACATCGCCATCTTCGTCGAGGGCTGGATCGCCGAACTGATTTTCCGCGTGTACGACGCAGAACTGGAGAACACCCACGCCTATGCGCTGATGTTCCTCCTCATTCCCGGCGTTTTCCTGTTGTGGTTCAACCTCATTCCCTTCGTCAGCCGTGGATCGGAGTTCCGGGTCGAACCGGAAGGCTCGGTGAGCGTGCGCCGAGGCGACGGCTGGGAGCCGCTGCTGGAGTATCAATACGCCAGGGTGCGCGCCGACGGCACGACGATCTCGTTCGCATCTGCTCCTGGCGGCCCGCTGCCCGTCCGGCTACCGCAGTATCGGGTGTTCTCCCGTGAATACGGTGGGAGGCTGGAGAGTTCGATCAGTGCCGCGTTCTTCAGTCGGTTGCTTTCGGGCCGCGGGTTCACCGTCGAGGGGACGGGCAGTCATTTCGAGGCCCGTCGGACCTAGTTCGGGTCTGCGTCCGCATCGGCTCGCTCCTGCTGGAGTCGGTCCTTGCTGCGCAGGAGTCGCAGCAGCGTCACCAGAAGCAGGCCACCCACGACGTTTCCCACAATCGTGTATCCGAACCACGAAACCCAGTCGACGTAGCCGAAGGGTGCTTCGCCGGTGCTCAGGGCCCCGAAGATCAACAGCGAATCCAGGATCGAGTGGAACATCTGCAGGCCGGCGAGCAGAAACGCGCCGGCCACAGCGGCCGCGATCTTGCCGAACATCGAATCGGTTCCGTGTTGCATGCGCGTCATCAGGGTGATCGCCATCCCGCCGAGCAAGGCCAGCGTCACGGTCTGTGCTGACAGCGGAGCCGTCGCGTAATGCACAGCCGACTCCACCGCTTGCTCGCGCAGTTGCGGGAAGCCGATCATGATGAGCCACATCAGTACCCATCCGCCCGCCAGGTTGGCCACCAACGTGCCGCTCCACAGTTTCAGCAGTTGACGCACGCTGGCGCGCTTGGCCGCAACCGTGGTCACCGGCACGAGGAAGCCCTCGGTGAACAATTCACTGCGCCCCAGCAGCAAGGCGAGGAAGCCGATGGAAAATGCCAGGCCCGCGAGCAGGTGGTCGTGAGTGGCATGCAGGACCGAGAGGTATGCGAGCACTCCCATCGCCACCTCGGTCCCGCCGAAGAACCCCGTCACCAAGACTTCGCGCCAGGTGCGGTGCAGCCGCTGGGTGCCCTCGTCGACCATCCTGTTGAAGGCCTGCTCCAGCGCATCCTCGATGGGACTGTCGTGCTCGCCCAGTTCGCGCTGGGTGGTTCCACTCATAGAGCTTGCGAATACCCACGCGGCGGCTGGCCGAAAAGCCAGCCGCCGCGGGTTGAACGAGTTGTCAGAAGTCCCAGGCGGCCGGGACACACCGGAAGGCGTCGCCGGCGACAGCCACGTGACAGACGGACGGGAACGGTAGGTGTGTGGCCACCAGCGACTCACCGGTTGCTGCCAATTCCCGCAACAGCTTGATGCGGACGCGCGCCGCTTCTGCGGGGTCGTGCTCAAAGCCGTTCTGCCACTCCGGATTGTCGAATCCGGGTGCGAACACGGCATCGCCGGCAAACGTCAGCTTGTCCCCGCGTGACTCCAGGCGGACCACGCTGTGCCCGGGGGTGTGCCCACCGGTCCGGCTGATGAGCACACCCGGTGCTACCTCGTGCTCGTTCTCGAAGGTGCGCAACCGGCCGTGATATTCCTCCAAGAACTGGGTGGCCACGCGTCGGAGCACATCGGGTATCGGTTGTGGCATGACGGTTTGGGAGAAGTCGGGGGCCGCCCAGAACTCGGCCTCGGCCGTCGCGGCGTGCACCCTGAGATCGGGGCGAAGCCGTTCCTTCAGACCCTGGGTGAGCAGTCCGCCGACATGATCCATGTGCAGGTGGGTGAGCACCACATCGGTCACGGAGCCGAGGTCCACACCGGCGGCTTCCAGGCGCTGGACCGTCTGCCCGGCTCGCGGGAAATCGGGGAACTCCAGACCCAGCCCGGCGTCGACCAGGATGGTGCGGTCGCCGCTGCGCACCACGACCACGTTGAGTGGCCAGTCGACCACCTCGGGCGGGAGGAAGTTGTCGTCGAGCCAGCCCGCCAACTCGTCCGATTCGACGTTGGTGGCCAACGTCGACGCGGTGATCGGGAGCACGCCGTCACTGATGACCAGTACCTCGATGTCACCGACATCCACCGCGTAGCGCGACGGGACCAATTCGCCGATACCGACGCCGCCGAGGCGGGGAAGATTGTCCAAGCTCATGTTCTGCTCCTCTGGGTGGCTGAAGACAGGCCGCGATGTGCTGTCCCTCGCTAGATCGCCATCGCGCCGGCGAATTCATCCGCCACACGAACTACGCCGCTACGTCGGTGCCGCGGTTGTCGAGAATGACCTTGCCGACCGTCTGCGCGGACTCCAGGAGTTGATGCGCCCGCGCAGCGTCGGCCATCGGGACGACGGTGTCGACCACCACTCGCACTGCGCCGATTTCGAACAGCGGGAGCACATGGCTGGTCACCCCGGCGATGATGTCGGCCTTCTGCTGAATCGGGCGGGCCCGAAGCATGGTGGCGGTGACGCTGGCACGTTTGGACATCAGCAGCCCGAGGTCGAGCGGCGTCGGATCGGTCGAACCTCCGATGATCACCAGATGACCGTCGGGGGCCAGGCATTCGAGGTTGCGGGCCAGATAAGCGGATCCCACGACGTCAAGGATGGCGTCGACGCCGCGGCCGCAAGTCGCGGCCAGGGTGGCCCTCACGAAATCCTGGTTTCGATAGTTGATCGCGGTCTTTGCGCCCAGATCCAGACCGGCACGGGTTTTGGTGTCACTGCCCGCGGTCGTGATGACCTGCGCACCGATCGCAGTGGCCCATTGGATGGCGAAGGTGCCGATGCCACCGCCGCCGCCGTGGATCAGCACGGTCTGGCCTCGCGTCAGTCCGGCGATCATGGCGAGGTTGGAGTAGACGGTGGCGGCGACTTCGGGTACGGCCGCGGCTTCGACCATGCTGAGTCCGCGGGGGATCGGCATCACCTGTCCGGCCGGTACCGCCACCTCGTCGGCGTACCCGCCGCCATCGAGCAAGGCGCATACGTGATCCCCTGGCGCCCAGGATGTCACGTCGGTGCCGACGGCGGTGATCGTGCCGGAGCACTCCAGCCCGAGTGGGCGTGGCGCCCAATCCGGGACGGGATAGTGTCCTCGGCGCTGCAACAGATCGGCGTTGTTCACCCCGGCCGCAGCGATGCTGATGATCACCTCGTGGGGGCGTGGGCTCTGCGGGGCTACGCTGCGCCACTGCAGGACCTCGGGTGCTCCAAGGTGATCGAAGAGAATGGCCGAACTCATCGGGCTGCGGCCCAGCGGGCGATGCTCTCGGCGTACAGCGGCGTTTCGACGCGGCAGTGCTTTCCCGAGGCGCCTTGGCGAGCTTCGGCCGCCTCTTCGAACGTCTGGCCCTGTTCGGCGATGAACTTCAAGAAATGCTCGGTGGGATGCGAGGTCACCGTGTTGGTGTAGCGGCACAGGTCCCCGTCAATCCGTTCCAGGCGAAGCTCCCAGATGACCTGTGTCGTCGTCCACCCCGCGGGGGTGAGGATGTCCGACACCGAAACCATCTTGCAGTAGTGGGTTCCTGCCACCTCGAAACGGTATTGCTGGATCACCAGACCCGTGCCGATCATTTCGACGTTGATCGACATCGGTGTCCCGTCGTCGTCCACGGTGTAACCCGCAGCCTTGTGGTCACCCGGTGCGCAACGCTGATACTCATGCGTGGGAAGGGTTTTCAGCCACTGCGCGATATCGACGCGATCGAACGCGGCCCGCACATCGGCGGTGACCACCGCGTGGGAAAGGATCAGGTCGTCGCGAACTGCGGTGCTCATCCATCACTCCTGTCGTGGGTTGTCGGACAAGCATGTCCGCGACAGGCCGATGCGGACAATGCCGCTGCCATGACCTCACGGGGTAGGGCTAGCCCCCATGGACGAACGGCGACGCGCCAGCACGTGTACTCCCGGGAAGCGGTGGACGCCGTCGGGCCGATTGACGATCCGCCATTCTTCGTCGAACCCCGCTTCGGACAGAACGCGGGTGAGTTCGTCGGGATGCCGGCGCCACGCCGGCGCCACCGCATGGTCGAAAGGCAGTGCAGGGCCCGGAGTATCGGAGGACTGGGACGCGACGAGCACCGGCGTTCCCGGACGCAGCCGGTCCGCCCAGGCGCGAATCACCCCGACGAGTTCCTCCGGCGCGACGTGTATCAAGCTGAACCGCGCGATGATGGCGGCGATGGGGCCGTCGACGCGGGTGAGGGTGGCGTCGTCGTCGACAAACGGCAGGTGTGGGTGGCTGCTACGCGCGATGGCGAGCATGGCCGGGCTGGGATCGCACCCCACCACATCGAGACCGCGGCGGGCGAGGTCGTCGGTGACATGCCCGAGTCCGCATCCCACATCGACGACGGCACCGTCGGAGTCGATGGCGTCGACGAACGCTGCCACGGCGTGTCGCTCGATCGCCGACTGGTAGGGGCCGGGGAACATTTCGGCGTAGCGTCCGGCAAGCGCGTCGTAGCCCGGTTGCGTCATGGGTTCACTCGCGCAGCGCGTCCTCGATGCGTTTCACCTTCGCGGTCAGTTGGCCTATGTGGCCAGGCCGGATGTCGGCCTTGAGCACCAAGCTCACCCGGGGCGAGGCAGCCGCGACGGCTTCGACCGCCTGCTTGACCACCGCCATCACCTCATCCCATTCGCCTTCGATGTTGGTGAACATGGCGTTGGTCTCGTTGGGCAGTCCGGAAGCCCGGACCACTCTGACCGCTTCCGCGACCGCCGCACCGACGCTGCCGTCGTCGTCACCGCCCGACGGGCTGACGCTGAATGCCACGAGCATGCTGGACCTCTCGGTTGAGGGTGCGCCCCGATGCTGTCGCCCCGGCTCTGCAACATTCGCTTACTGCGTGACAGTCGCCGGAGCTAAGCTGGCCGCTGGCGGACTTCGCCGGCGATCAGAAAGTGGGGCGTGCGATGCACATAGTAGTTTCCCGAGCCGCTCGGATCTCGATCGCGGTGGCCGCGTTGTTCGCAGGTTTCGCCATGCTCGGCGTGCCGACCGCGGTGGCGCACGCCGACAGTCTGACGTGTTCGGACGGTGAGGTGGCGCTGGACGGCACCTGTGCTCCGCCGAACGACAACACCTCGGCCGCACTCGGGCTCCCACAAGGCTCCGTCGGGGATGTGGTCTCGTCGCTGAACAATCCCAGCCTGTTCGACTCACCGTTCCAGCTGACCGAGGCCGAGGTGGCCTCGCCCGGCTACAACGCGGGCGCCGGCCATGCCGGTGGCGGCGCCGGCGGCCACGGCCGCTAAGCGCTGCGCGACAACAGCTTCGCGGTCTGGCACACCAGTTCTGCTAATCGTGGGTGGCTGTCCGGCGGCATCCGTTCGGTGGGCCCGCTGATCGCCACCACCCCGATCGGGCGGCCGTCGACTTCGAACACGGGCGCTGCGATGGTCATGGACGGTGCATTCACCTCACTGCTGGCTGCGTAACCGCGAGCCCGGCATGCGTCGAGGAGCGCCAGCAGATCCGCGTCGGCGGGTTCGCCGAGCAGTTCGGTCTGGCGTGCCTGGCTGAGGTAGGGCAACAGGATTCGACCGGTCGCGCTGTCGCGGGCGGGGACGACGGTACCGATGCGCGGCACCATCCGCAGTTCCTGCCCGCACTCGGCGACTTGCGACACCACCAATTGCGGCCCGACCGGTTCGTTGAAGATCGCGGTCTCACCGGTCTGCGCGACCAGCTGTTCGAGAGCCAGTTGGATGGTATGGCGGAGATCGGATTTCGCGCGCGAGCTGTGGGCGATGTTCAGGATGCGCGCCGTGGTCTCCCACCGTGTCGGGTGGTCCCCGTCCGCCTGGATCCAGCCCTGCTCCGACAGCGTGACCAGCGCACGTTGCACCGCGCTCTTGTCGACCTCAAGGATTCGCGACAGTTCGGCAACGCCGACGGGCTGGTGCGTGGCCACCGCTTCGAACACGGTCAGAACGCGTGCCGCCGTGGAACTGCCCTTGACGGCCATCGACGCACCTCGCTAATGTTAGATATTGATACACCATATCAAATATTGATACGAGGTCAAGCCATGTCAGCCATTCACGTCACACCTCTCCGGGAGGACCTCACGTTCGGCGCCCGGATCGCCGGCGTCACGCTCGCTGCGTTGGCGGATCCGCAGGTCCGTGACCGTCTTAGGCGCGTCTTCCGGGAGCGCGGACTGATCCTGTTCGAGGATGTCGAACCCGACGGCGGCCTGCAGGTGGAGATCAGCACGGTGTTCGGCCCGCTGAAGGACCATCCGGTTCCCTCGGTGCCGAGGGCCGGGGGAGCATTGCACCCCGGTGTCATCGAGCTCGGTCAGGCGCCGCGCGAAGGCAACATCGTGATGATCGGGGGCAGGGAGATGACCTCCTGGCTACCATGGCATTTCGACCACTGCTACAACAACGAACTGAATCTGGCGGGCGTGCTGCGGTGTGTGACCGGCGTCAGCGAGGGTGGTGAGACCGGCTTCGCCGACGGGATCCATCTCTACAAGATCCTGTCGCCGGAACTGCGCAGGCAGATCGAGGACCGCAACATCCTGTACTCCCTGAATCTGCGCTTTGCCGAGATGCGCTTCGGTCTGGCCGATGGATTTCGTGAGATCCAGCCGCACGCGCGCCTGCAGGCGACCATCGACTACGGCAAAAAGCTTCCTCGCGCTGTTCATCCCGCCGTGTGGACGCGCGACACGGGGGAGAAGGTGCTCCACATCTCGCCGTGGATGGCGGAGGGCATCGAGGGTGACGAGACATCCGACGGCGACGAACTGCTCGAAGCGGTGTGCAGAGAGATGCTGGCCGGGATCACTCCGTACTTCCACACGTGGCGCCCCACCGACATGGTTATCTGGGACAACTTGCGGATGCTGCACGCTGTCACCGGCCACGATCCTGACGAGCCGCGCGTCATGCACCGGACCACGATCCAGGGGGACTACGGGCTCGGCTACTTCGAGGGCAACGTGCAGGGCGACAAGATTTTGGAGATGACCGTCTGAGTCGATGGCCTCCGCAGTGGTTTACCGAGGGCGCGTCGGCGGGCACTGTAAAGAGATGACTGACAACGCACAGGTCATCGTCGAGCGCACCATTGACGCACCGGTCGACGTGGTCTTCAACATCCTCTCCAATCCCGAGCGTCACCATGAGCTCGACGGCTCGGGCTTCATCCGCAGTGTGGACCACGCTGATCGGATCCAAGAAGTGGGCCAGGTGTTCACGATGAACATGCACGGCAGCCACATGGGCGGCGAATATAAGACAGACAACCACGTTTCCGGCTATGCGAAGGACAAGCTGTTGGCGTGGCAGACCGCTCCCGCCGGCGCCGAGCCGCCCGGTTGGGAATGGTTGTGGGAGCTGGAATCTCAAGGACCGGATCACACCCTGGTACGCCACACGTACGACTGGTCCAAGGTCACGGACAAGAAACTGCTGGAGAAGCTGAAGTTTCCGTTGGTCACCAAGGATCAGTTGACCGATACGCTCGGCCGACTGGCGGCTGCTACACCCTGACGTGTTTCGAATATGTGTTCGATGGGCATTCGGTCGGCATGACGCAACAACACTCGCCGACTGACAACGCCGAAAAAGACACGTCCGACTGGGTGACCGGTGACGAATCGATGACCGGGCCTCAGCGCAGCTATCTCCACACCTTGGCGCGAGAAGCGGGTCGAGACGTGCCGGATGACCTGACCAAGGCGGAGGCGTCGGACCTCATCGACGATCTTCAAGCCAAGGCCGGGCGCGGCGACTGAGCCCGCGGCCCGCAAGACTCCTCAACGACTGTTCTGAACTGCCGTAGTGTGGTTTGCTACGGCTAGGTCGACAGGACGGCGAGGAGTCGCGATTCTTCAGTTAACGCCCATCATCACAGCGTGGAACCGTAGCGATCGCTTTGAGATCATGTCGGTGTTTCTCCGTCGTCGGCAGTTGCTACGCCCCGCTCAGCTGGTGATGGCCGCCGTCGCCGCCTCTGCGTCGCTCATACCGTTGGCTGCGCTGTTGATGCAGCGTCCGCACACCGCCGGTGGCTGGTGGGTCGCGGTCGGCGGGACAGTGTTCGCCTTCGGCATGGCGGTGTTCTGGCTCGCGCGCTGGCCGACGCGGCTGCAGTCAGAAGTGGTGTCGATGGCAGCCATTGCAGTCATCGCCGGCTGGAGCGTGACGCAAGAATCGCCGGAAATGGCCGCGCTGGCCGCCGCGGCACTGGCTGTCACCGGCGGCTACCTCGCGTTCTTCCACGGCTCGCGGGCCGTCGCGGTCAATGGCGTGGTCGCGCTTGCAGTCGCTGCTGACGCGGTGTGGCGTCTCGCATCCGGGGCTCAGGCCGCCACCGCGGTCGCAGCGTTATGGCTGGTGATGTTTCTGAATGTGGCAGTGCCGTTGTCGGTAGCGGGACTGTCGCGCGCTCTGCGGCGGTACGCGATGCGCGCGGACGAAGATCAACTCACCGGATTGTTCAATCGTCGTGGATTCGTCGACGAGGTGACACGCATCTTGCATGAGACGTCGCAAGTGCCGCCGGATCCGGAGGCGCCAGTCAGTATCGCGATCTTCATGGTGGACATCGACAACTTCAAGCGGATCAACGACAGCTTCGGGCATGCCGCGGGCGATCAAGCGATCCTCGCTGTGGCGCGGCTGCTTCGGCGGCACGCGCCGCTTCCCGCCGTGATCTGCCGGGCCGGGGGAGAAGAATTTCTCATCGCGGTCGTGACGCGTGCTGATGTCGTGTCGATGGCGCACCGTCTGCGCCAGGAGATTTCCGGTTTGCCGGAGCGTGTCACCGTGAGCATCGGTATCGCGACGGCCGACGTGGCCGCCCGGCTCAATCGCGACGTCGACTCGCTGGTATCGCAGCTGGTCGCCGATGCTGATGCGGCGATGTATGAGGTCAAGGGACAGGGCGGCAACAACGTTCGGCATGTGTACGCCTGAAGCCACTGGCTGATTATCGTCGCAGTATGTCGGCCACGGATGCAGTCTTGACG
>JAHFVC010000003.1:50907-56149 GCA_023264765.1 Mycobacterium sp.
CAATGTGACGGCCAGTCGCCAGGCATGGTCTTCCAATGACCGGTCACCGAGGAACCGGATCTTCAGCCCACGAATGTCGTCGAGGATTCGGCGGCCGGCCCGTTCGTCGATCTCGCCACGGTGCACTGACGCGTAGACGAGGACCAGCGCCTGCGAGCGCAGCAGCACGGGTGCCGTCAGGCTGCGCTCCGGTGGGATGGCGGATCCGTCGGTAGCCAGTTTGATGGCCACCGGCGCATCGATCACGAATGTGGTCAGCCCGGTCTCGTCGGATGCAACGTCGGCGTTCTGTCGTCCGACCTGCAGCCGCAACAACACACGATCGCCGTCGTCGATCCCATGCGGCCGGCGAAGCGCGATCTTCAGCGGCACCAGGTAGACGCCGTCCTTGGGGATCAGCGACGTGGTCACCTCGGTGTCGCCGATACGCACCTGTGCAGGGATGACTCCCCAGCCGTAGGTCAGCTCGCCGTGGTGCGCGTGCAGAAAGTCGTCGACGTGCGCCGGGGTGGCGACGAAGAAGTATGGCGCAGGGCCGCGCCATTGGAACACCTCGGCTTCGAACTCCCACTCCACGGCTCCACGTTAAGGGTCGGGGATGCCCGCTGCATGCATCAGGACGAAACTCGCTCAGGCGGTGGCTCGGCCGGTGCGGTGTCGAGTAGGCCTGCATCCTCGCGCGTGAACTCCTGCGGGGCCAACCGATCTGCCAGCATGGCTGGCACAGGACGTATGACGGGTGTGGTCCACCAAGTCCGCATCTTGTTGAACATTTCCCCCCTGCTCACTGTCTGAAGTGCTGAAAAACTTTGCCGGCGGTTTGCTGGATCCGCGCTGGACACCCTGCCTGATGTGGCTCGCTCACGTCCATGATGCGGCATGTGAACAACTTCGGCACGCCGAACGATGGCACTTGGATCGAATTCACCCGAACGGATGACGCTGCGCCATGCTGCTTTTGAATGGGTTCCTGCGGAGCCGGGCCGACGCCGCGCCATCGACCCAAATGTCGCGTCGCGTGACAGACCTTCCGCGCGGAACGCGGCGGGCGGCGATTCATCCTGCTACCCAAAGCGGTAGCTGAGCGGTTGCTGGAGGAAGATCGCCAATCTAGTGGGCCAGGCCGATGGCGGCGCGGCTCACCCAGCGGTCGCAGTCGCGGGTTGAGCAGAACCGGACGACCTGCAAGTGCGAGTGCAGTGCGTCGACGGTCGGTATCCGGTCACGGCACTTGTTGCGGGTTCGAATGCCCCACCGCACGATGTGGTCGGGGTCGACGAAGAAATTATGCAGGGGCCCTTCGTAATTGCCGTTCCATAGTTCAACTCGACGGATTCGCCTGCGTACCGTCCTGCGCGTGAGCCGGTACACGGTGACCGGCGTGGGAAGGTCGAGCCACAGCATCGTGTCAGCACGCTCGACAATCTGGTCGCGCACCGCCGCATACTGCCACTCGATGACCCACGAATCAGAGGAAATGATGGCCTCGACATCGTCGACGAATGCGTCCCGAGGCTGCCAACCGGGGCCGTGAAACAGGCTGTCGATCTCGGTGTACGGCAGGCCGAGGCGTGCGGAGACATGCTTGGCCATCGTCGTCTTGCCGGATCCCGACACGCCGGCGATTGCGATGCGCCGCGGCTGCCAGGTAATCGGATCCGATGCGGACAACACCTGCCTGATCCTAAGGCGCCTCGCACCCGTGCGGGTCTGCGGCAGGGGAGTGCGCCGATTGTTAGCGTTGTCAGGTGCCCCTGCCGGAGGTGAGTCCGCCCGCGCTCGGGCCTGCCACGGGCGACTCAGATTTCATCGCACAGATCGAGCCGCTACTTCGCGCTGCAGGTGTCCGGGACCGCGTCAGTGCAATTCGTCTGCACGACGGACCACCTGTCTGTGCGCATTTCGGTGCCGGGCCTGACACCGTCTACGAGATCGGATCCATTACCAAGACCATGACCTCGCTACTCTTCGCCGAAGCTGTAGAGGCCGGTCGGGTGCGAAGAGATACCTCCCTCGGCAGCGTGTTCGACCTGGCCGGCAGCCATGCTGGCGGGGTGACGCTGGAGGAACTTGCAAGCCACCGCTCCGGGTTACCGCGGGTCGCCACACGCACCGCCGATCGCGTGCACGCACTACTCGCCGTGACGCGCCACCGAAGCCCGTATACGGCGGACGTCGCAGCATTGATTCGTCAGGCGGCTACGGCGAAAATCGTTCGGCGGGGCGTGTTTTCGTATTCGAACCTAGGGGCGGCACTGCTCGGCCAGGCGCTGGCTGCGCGCACGGGTACAGGGTTTCCCGAGCTGCTGGAGCGCCATCTCTTCCGCCCCCTCGAGATGACTCGGACGACCACACCGCTGGGTCCGCGGGATCTGCCTGCGGAGGCAGCGACCGGGTGGAGTGCCCGGGGTGCCAAGGAGCAGGCGTGGACGATGAATGCGTACGCCCCGGCCGGCGGGGTGCGCTCTACTCCCGCTGATATGACGCGCTACGCGCAAGCCTTGCTCGATGGCCGGGTACCGGGCCTGGCCGCGCTCGATCCCCGCTGGGACGCGGACAACGGCACCCGAATCGGCTAGGCGGTGGTTGTCCTGGCAAACACCGCGGTGCCTGTCGATGAGATCGCGATATCTCTTCTGCTGGTTGGGAAGTGAGGTCCGGCTCATCCCAGGATCGCCCGCGCAGCGCGCTCGGCGATCAGCATGACCGGTGCGTTGGTGTTCCCGGAGGTGATGGTCGGCATCGCTGAAGCGTCGACCACGCGAAGGCCGGCGACGCGATACACGCGGCAGTCGGTATCGAGCACCGCGGCAGCCGAACGCGGAACACCTTGTGTGTCAAAGGCTCCCATCGCGCAGGTGCCCACCGGATGAAAGATGGTGGTGCCGAGTTCACGGGCCGCGCTCTGGAGGTCTTCGTCGCTCACGAGTTGCGGGCCGGGAAGCAACTCGTCTGGGCAGTAGCGGGCGAGAGCCGGGGCCGCCATGATCTGCCTGGTCATCCTCAAGCCCCGCACAGCGACTTGGCGGTCGGCGTCGGTGGAGAGGTAGTTGGGGGAGATCTTCGGGTAGATCAGCGGATCTGCGCTCGCCATGCGCACGTGACCGCGGGAGGTCGGGCGCAGATTGCACACCGAGGGCGTGATCGCTCCGAAACGGTGCAGTGGCTCGCCGAATTTGGTCAATGACAGCGGCTGCACATGCCATTCCATATCGGGACTGGCCAGCCCCGGGTCGCTCTTGGCAAAAGCTCCGAGTGTGGAGGGTGGCATCGTCATGGGTCCCGAGCGCAGCATCATGTACTGAACGCCCATGCCACCACGGGTGATCCAATTGCGGTAGAGCGTGTTGACGGTCTGGGCGCCACGTACCCGGTAGACGGTGCGCAACTGCAGGTGGTCCTGGAGGTTCTCACCCACTCCGGGCAAGTCGACGGCCACCGGCACCTGATGCTGGGTGAGTAGCCCGGCTGGTCCGAGACCCGAAGCCTGCATGAGATGGGGCGACCCGATCGCCCCGGCGCTGAGGATCACCTCTCGGCGGGCCTGGACGTCGATGATCTGGCCGTCCTTGAGCAACCGCACGCCGGCGGCGCGATGGGCAGCGGTGGTCCAGGCACCTCGACGCTGATCCGCACGGACCTCGTCGTCCATCAGCAGCTGCAAGGCCTGGGTCTGGGTGTAGACGGTGAGATTGGGGCGATGGGAGATGGGATGCAGGAAGGCGTCGGCCATCGACCAGCGACGGCCACGCCGTTGGTTGACGTGGAAGTAGGCACTGCCGGCGTTGTCGCCGCGGTTGAATTCGTCGATCGGCTCGATGCCCACCTCGGCAGCGGCGGCCTGCCAGGCGTCCAAGATCTTCCAGCGCACCCGCGGCTTTTCGACGGCGATCTCGCCACCGGTGCCGTGCCACTCGTCGGCTCCGCCGAAGTAGTCCTCCAACTCCTTGTAAATCGCGAGTGTCTCGCCGGCGCCGCCCGGGCCACCCCATAGCCACCGATCGTCGCCGGTGGCCTGCGCCCACAACTCGTAATCGCTGGCCTGTCCGCGCATGTGGATCATGGCGTTGATCGACGAGGAGCCGCCGATGACGCGGCCCCGCGCGTAATGAATGCTGCGATCGGCCAGACCGGGATCGGGCTCAGTGGTGAAGCACCAGTCGGTGCGGGGGTTGGCGATCGTGTACAGGTAGCCGACCGGAATCTTGATCCAGAACCAGTTGTCCTTGCCGCCGGCCTCGATGAGGAGCACCCGGTGATCGGGGTCGGCGCTGAGCCGATTGGCGAGCAGGCAGCCCGCGCTGCCTGCGCCCACGATGACGTAGTCGAACTCGGCGACGGGACTCATGTCCGCATCATTCCTCAGCGGTCCGTCCATCGGACTCGGTGGGTCGTCGCTGTCAGTCGCCTTTCTCTTCCTCTTCGCGACGGCGCGCGGCCTCGATCACCTCAGGCGGGACCGGCCGCTGCAACCAGGCGCGAATCCTCACCAAGCCGCCGGCGACGGTGCCCACGGCAACCACAGCGATGATGATCCAGAGCACAGTCGACATCCCGCCATTGTCCGCCCGCGGCCTGGCTCAGCGCAGCAGCCTCGCCATACCGTTGACCGGACCGTGGCCTCGGCCCAGGGGATAGGCGGCGCGGATGCAGTCGGTGACCCAGTGCTTGCCGAAATGGACCGCTTCGGGAACGGAGTAACCGTGGGCCAGCGCGGCGGTGATCGCCGCCGCCAGGGTGTCTCCGGCGCCGTGATCGTGCGGGGTGTTCACCCGGCTCGCAGTGAACTGATGAAACTCGGTGCCGTCGAAGAGAAGGTCGGAGCTGGTCTGAGAGGCGCGCAGATGGCCGCCCTTGACGAGTGCCCACCGCGGTCCCAACGCGTGCAGGGCCCGGGCCGCTTCCTGTTGGCTGACATCGTCGACCACGTCGATCCCGACGAGGAGTCGCACTTCGTCGAGGTTCGGTGTCACCAGCGTGGCCAAGGGGATCAGTTCGTCGCGGATGGCGTCGAGCGCGCTGGCATGCAGCAGCGGCTCACCGACGTTGGAGGCGCAGACCGGATCGACCACCAACGGGACGGTTTTCTCGAGCCCTTCGGACTTCCAGGTCGCCACTATGGTCCCGATGATCTCGCTGGACGCGAGCATCCCGGTTTTGGCCGCCTCGATACCGATGTCAGACGCCACCGCGCGCATCTGCCCGGCGACAATGTCGACAGGAATCTCGTGAAACTGCTTGA
>JAHFVC010000124.1 GCA_023264765.1 Mycobacterium sp.
GGCGTACCGAGCGGTCGCGTGATGGACTGCACCAGAGCGATTCCCGGGGTGTGCAGCACGGCTTTGGCCGCGCGTTCGAGGATCAGCATGTCGGCCGGGTTGCGCATGTCGTGATCGGTCTCGATCATCAGCAATTCCGGGTTGATCCGCGCCTCGGTGAAATGCCGCTCGGCGGCTTCCATCCCGATCACGCCAGGGGCGCTGTTCGGGATATAGGGACGGTTGTCGTAGCTTGTCTGGTAGCCGGGCAGCGCGAACACACCGATCAGCGCGATGCCACACGTCACCACCAGGATCGGACCCGGCCAGCGCACGATCGCGGTGCCGATGCGGCGCCAGCCGCGGGCACGCAACTTTCCCTTGGGTTCGAGCAGCCCGAATCGGCTGGCTATCAACAGCACCGCGGGACCCAGGGTCAGCGCGGCGGCCAGCGTCACGAGCACGCCGAGTGCGGCCGGGATGCCGAGTGTCTGGAAGTAGGGCAGCCGGGTGAAGTGCATGCACGCCACCGCGCCGGCGATGGTGAGTCCCGACCCGACGATGACATGGACGGTGCCCCGGTACATGTCGTAGTACGCCGGGACCCGGTCCAATCCGTTGCTGCGCGCCTCCTGGTAGCGGCCGACGACGAAGATCGCGTAGTCCGTTCCTGCCGCAATCGCCAGCAGCGTGAGGAGGTTCGTCGAATAGGTGGACAGCCCGATGACCCCTGAGTGGGCGAGGACCGCCACCACGCCGCGGGCCGCCGACAGTTCGATGGCCACCGTCAGCAGCACGATCACCATCGTGATCAGGGAGCGGTAGACGAAGAGCAGCATGATGCCGATGACGAGGAACGTGATGGCCGTGACCTCGTGGGTGCCTTCGCTGCCCACCTCGAAGTTGTCGGTCACCAACGGAGATGCGCCGGTGACGTAGGCCTTGATGCCCGCAGGGGGCGGGGTGTCGGCCACGATCTTTCGGACGGCATCGACGGATTCGTTCGACTGCGCCTCACCCTGGTTGCCGCGCAGGTAGACCTGGGTCAGGGCGGCCTTGCCGTCCTTGCTCTGTGATCCGCCGGCGGTCAGCGGATCACCCCAGAAGTCTTGGACGTGTTCGACGTGCTTGGTATCCGCCTGGAGCTTCTGCACGAGTCCGTCGTAGAACTTGTGCGCCTCGGGCCCCAAGGGTTGGTCGCCCTCGAGCACGATCATTGCCGCGCTGTCGGAATCGAATTCGTGGAAGACCTGCCCGATGTGGCGCATCGCGAGAATGCCGGGCGCATCGGGTGCGTTGAGCCCGACGGAACGCTCCGCGCCGACCACCTCGAGTTGGGGGGCGATGATGTTGGTCAGCGCTGCGATGGCGATCCAGATGAACAGGATGGGCACCGACAGCGTCCGGATGAGGCGTGCGATCCGGGGTTCGACGGGGGCTTCGGGACGGTGTTCGCTCATGCCGTCTTGTCCAAGCACGCGATGTATCCGTTCACGTTGTTCGAGGACCTTTCGTCCTTGACGATGCCGTTGACGGTGATGCGGCAGCTGATCGTGTCTCCGTCGCCTTGTGCCCGCAGGTCGGCGTACATCGTCGGGTCGTCGGTGGTCAGCGCCTGTGACCAGGGCAGCGGCACGTTGTTCACGCGTTGCGGCTGCGCATGGATGTCGAGGTAATTGATGGTGGCCACGGATCCGGGCGAGCCGAACACCTCGAACAGCACCTGTTTGGGGTTGTACCCGGTGTTCTCCAGGGCGTCGGATCCCGGTCTGGAGATCTCATTGTCGGAGCCGAAGATGCCGTGCAGGCGGCTCACGGTGAAACCGACGAGAGCGACCACCAGGATTGCCACGATCGCGATCCATTGCCGGAGTGCGAACTTGCCCACCGAGAACTTTTTCAAGCCAATGCCTTTCGACGCCCCCGCTGACGATCCGCACACTGCCACGCTGTGAATCTGTCACGTAAAGGAGAACGGTACGGTACCGTACGAAGTGTCGCAACCGCTTGACGTGCGTAGAAATGACTGCTCTCCATGCGTCGACCCCGTGCAACGTCACGGTGCGACTCTGGTATTCCATCTACATGGGGTGGGGAAAGGACGCACGATGACCTCCGATCACCCGGACGCGACCAGCTGTCCGTGGAGCGAGCGTGAGGCCGAGCTTCTGGCCACCACACTGGAGCTGCTGCAGGAGCATGGGTATGACCGGTTGACGGTCGAAGCGGTGGCGATCAAGGCCAAGGCCAGTAAGGCCACGATGTACCGGCGGTGGCCGTCCAAGGCGGATCTGGTGCTCGCGGCCTTCATCGAGGGCACCCGCAGCACGGCCATCCCGCCGCGCACCGGGTCGTTACGCGGCGACCTGCTGGAGATCGGCCGAACCACCTGCCGGCAATCGCAGGAACACATGCGGACCATGCGGGCGGTCCTGAACGAGATGTCGCACAGCCCGGCGTTACAAGAGGCGATGCAGGAGAAGTTCGTTCTTCAACGCAAATTGGTGATCGACGGCGTGCTGGCCGAGGCTGTGCAGCGTGGCGAGATCGACGCCTCGGCGATCAACGAGGAGATCTTCGATCTGCTGCCGGGGTACCTGGTGTTCAGGTCTTTGGTGTCGGACCGGCCGCCAACCGATGACACGGTCCGTGCCGTGGTGGACGGCGTATTGCTGCCCAGCCTGAAAGCGGTGCAGGGCAAGGGAACTGGCTCAGAAGAGCCGGGCTCGGCTCACGGTAACGCGTAGTCCATCGGCGGTCCGTTGGGGCCGGTCGCCTCGCGATGCGCCACCACCGTCGCGATGTTGGTGTCGCCGCGCGTGACACCGACGATGGCCACTTCATCGTTGACGGCGAAAGCACTTGCGGTGCTGCCCATCTGGCTGCCCGTGGCGGTGATCCCATTGGTCTGCGAGTCGACGATGTAGGTGCGCGTCACCCCGTCCGGCCCCTGCGCTGTGACGGAATTGGGTGACACCGCGATCAGACGACCCTCCTGGCTGATCGGTTGGCTGATGCCTGCGTCGGGCGCGGGCGGCGATGTTGCGCCGGCGGAGTCGCCGACCCGCATGATGACCGCGGCGGCCACCGCGGCGAAGGCGACCACGAACGACAGTGTGAGAACGATGGCGGTCGAACGCGGGCCCTTGCGGGCGTGGCGGCCGTCTCTGAAGCTCATCTCGGGGTCCCCCTTCCGTCGGCTGGCCCCCGGATACCCGACCGCCGGGCCCGGAAAACACCCGGTGCCGATGGTGGGCACAACCTGTCGTGGGGTACCCCCATTCCCGTGTGGACGACGAGCAGGAACATCGCCGCTCCGGCCGGCGCCGTGTGGGCCGCGCTGACCTCGCTGTCTGCGTGGCCCCGGTGGGGTCCGACGGTGGTCGGGGCGGAGCTGGACGGTGGTGGGCCGTTGCGGCTCGGCGCCCGCGGAACGGTGTGGACCCCGGTCGGTGTGCCGCTGCCGTTCGAGATCACCGAATTCGTGCCGGATCAGATGTGGGGGTGGAAGGTGGCGGGGGTACCGGCCACCAAGCACGGTGTCACCCCCGACGGAGCGCTGTGTCGTGTGTGGATGAGTTCGCCGCTGTGGGCCCCGGGCTATCTACCGGTTCTTGCCGTGGCACTGCGCCGCATCGAGGCCATGGTCGGGTGACGTGCGTTCGGCGGCGAGCTGCCGGGATTCTTTGCCGGCAGACAGCCGGAGGTTTCGCTGCAGTGGCCCTGCCCCGCCGGTATTCTGCGGGTGTGCCAATATCAGCGAGCTGAATGGGGGAGCTGGATGATAGATCTCGACTTTGCCAGTACCGACCTCGGTGAGACAGAGGACTTCCTGATCCGCGCCTATACCAAGATGAGCATCGGTGGGGGAGGCGACGACGCGCACACCCGTATCTCGCGTCGTTGGCTCGGCACGCTCAGTTATGACGAACTCGACTTCACGTACGACATGAGCTACGACGCCGATCCGCTGGGGCGAATCATGTTGTGCCGCACTCATGCCGGGCATATCGAAGAAGATTTCATAGGAGAACCCAGCGATGTGTTCGCGCCGGGTGATCTGACCCTGTACACGCCACCGGAGCTGCCTTACACCGGCCAGATCTGCAAGGCGCGCTACGACCTGACGGGTTTCGCGCCTGAACTCCTGGAGCGCGCCGCCTCGACCGAGACTCGCACCCGGCCGGAACCGGTGCGTCTCACCGGTCACCGACCCATCTCCGCGTATGCGGCACAACGACTCAGCGCGCTCATCGACTATCTGCGCGACCATGTGCTGTCAGACGAGGCGGCGAAGGCGTCGCCGCTCATCGTCGGAACCGCGTTGTCGCACCTGGCGGCCGCCACCTTGTCCGCCTTCCCCAACAACGCGGTCATCGACCCGACGGCGACCGACCGTCGCGATGCCGCACGGCCGGTACTGCTGCGGCGAGCGATGATCTATATCGACGAGCACGCCCATACCGACGTCTCGGTACGGGATATCGCGGGCCATATCTATGTGTCGCCGAGAAGCCTGCAGTACATGTTTCGCAGACACCTCGATTGCACGCCGCTGGAGTATCTGCGCACGGTCCGTCTGCAGCGGGCACATCAGGATCTATTGGAGGCCGACCACACCTCGACCACCGTGTCGCAGATCGCGACGCGATGGGGATTCGCCCACGCGGGCCGCTTCGCCTTCTACTACCGATCCGTCTTCCATGAATCCCCGCACGAGACGTTTCGTACCTGACTACCTTTTGACGGCGCTGACCAAGGTGTTCGCTCTGATCATCACCTCCGATTGCGACCCAGCCTCGGGCAGCGGGCGCCCGAGGCTGCTGATCTGGTCGGCGAGCGGGGTGGCCTCGGTGTCCCAGCCGCGTTCCCCGAACCACTCGGCGGCCTTCGCGAACTGCTGGTTGTAGATCAGGTCGAAGAAGGCGCTGTCCCCGTCGATGTCCCCTTCGGTGGAAGCCTTTGCCGCTTCGTAGGCTTCTGTCGGCATGGGATCACCCTCCTCGATGCCGGCGTGACTACCCGGCGCGGCGAGGGCGTCGATACCGCGGAAGAGTTCACCCTGGGCGGTGGCGGGCAGGTAGATCAACAACCCCTCGGCGATGAACGCCGCGGGTTCGGACGCGTCGAAACCCGCCTGCCGCAAGGCCGAACCCCAGTCGTCGCGCAGATCGACGGCCACGTCGACACGTCGAGCGTGTGGCGTCGTACCGTGCTCGTCGAGGACTTCGCGTTTGAACTCCAGAACCCGAGGTTGGTCCAGTTCGTAGGAGACGGTGCCGTCCGGCCAGGGCAAGCGGTAGGCGCGAGAGTCCAAGCCTGCCGCCAGCATCACGATCTGTCGCACACCCGCTGCGGCGGCACGCATGAAGTAATCGTCGAAATACTTTGTGCGCGCGGCCTGGAACGCGACGAAGTGCGTGCCGAAGTCCGTCGTCGTGAGTCGGCTGTCGGTCTCTTTGCCGTCGACGAGATCAGCCCACTGCCCGCCGACGGCGCGGCAGAACACTGCCGCGTAAGGATCGACCGCCAGCGGATCCGGCTTTCGTGCCTCCAGTGCGCGGGCCGCGGCGACGAACAGGGCCGTCGAGCCGACGCTGGTGGTGATGTCCCACGAGTCGTTGTCAGAGCGCATGAGCGCGAGGGTACCCGCGTCCGCGAATCAGGTATCCCACACCACATTCAGATGCGCCGGTGAGAGGGCCCAACCCTGACCGCCGAGTCAACGCGCTAGGACGTCGCCATCCAGATGCCCAGCGCGACCATGATGACGGCGATCGCCCCGTCGAGGACCCGCCATGTCAGTGGGGTGGCGAACAACCCGGCCAGCCGCTTGGCGCCCAGGCCCAGCCCGGTGAACCACAGCGCGCTGGCCATCACGGCACCGGCACCGAAAAGCCAACGCTGATCCCGGTTTTCGTTGGCAAGGGAGCCGAGCAACACCACCGTGTCGAGGTAGACGTGCGGGTTCAGCCAAGTGAGCGCCGCGCAGGTGACCAGCACCTCGGCCAGTCGGGCCGGGGCTTTTCCGGTCGGGTTCAACGTCGACGGACGAAAGGCGCGCCGGGCGGCCAGCGCGCCGTACCCGATGAGAAAAACGGCTCCGCCGAGTTTGGCGACGGTCAGTGCGTCGGGGTGTGCTGTGATGATCGCCCCGACGCCCGCGATGCCGGCGGCGATGAGGATCAGGTCCGACACCGTGCACAGCGCGATGACCGGGATGACGTGTTCGCCGCGGATGCCCTGGCGGAGCACGAACGCGTTCTGCGCGCCGATGGCGGCGATCAGCGTCATGGTGGTCAGGAAGCCGAGAAGGACGGGCGAGCTCATGCGTCTGACGTTAGGGGCGTGAGCAGGCCTCAGTACAGCTAATGATTCTTAGCCTGCATTAGTCAATCTTAATCGTCCAGGGTCACAACGAGGCTGTCCTACCGACCGCTCGCCTGCTTGTTGTTCTTCTGCGCTCCCCAGCCGTGCACCCGATCGACATCGATGAGTGCGCTGACCCGCGCCCGGTTCCGGGTCGGGTAGGGCTCGCCGGTGTAGTGGCGGGACAGTGCGTCGATATCCGCGAGACCCTCGTCGTCGTACATTTCGGAGACGCGGCCGATGACGGTGACGTGGGTGTACCAGTCGGATTCGTCGATGACGGTGAGAGAAACCCGCGGGTCCTTCCGCAGATGCTCCAGGCGCTTTCGGCCCTCATCCATGTTGACCAGGATCTGATCGCCGCGCAGCAGGTACCACGTCGCGGCCGAAACCGGCTGTCCATCGCTGCGCACGGTGCTGATGACGGCCGGGTTGGCTTTGGCCAGCATCCCTTTGGCGGCATCGGACAGGGGCGACTTTGACATCGTGACTCCTCTGACAGTGTTGGTGCTGATGTCGATCGAATACCTCTACCCCAGGATCGGAAACCTGCGCTCCCGGGCCAGTCCGTCGAGCGCCGACTGCATGACCATCCGGACGTGCGCGTCGACCTCGTCGATGTCGGGGTCCTCGCCGAACTGCCCGGCCACGTCGATGGGCTCGAGGACGCGCATCACGATCTTGGACGGCAGGGGGATGTTCGACGGCAGCACGGTGGTCAGCCCGAAGGGCAGGCCGAAAGCCAGTGGGAGGGCCTTCAACCGGATCTTGTGCAGCCCCAGCCGGCGGGCCAGGCCGTCGCCGCGGGCCAGGAACAGCTGGGTTTCCTGACCGCCGATGGACACCATCGGGACGATCGGGACCCCCGTGTCGATCGCCGTGCGGACGTAGCCGGTGCGGCCCTGGAAGTCGATGATGTTGGCCGCCTGGGTGGGTCGGAATGCGTCGTAGTCGCCGCCCGGGAAGACCAGTACGACGGCATCGGAAGTCAACGCCGCGGCCGCGTTGTCAGGCGACGCCTCGATGGCCCCGGCTTGTGACAGCACCGAACCCCACGGCCCCATCAACACCCCGTAGTGGGCCAGGATGTGCAGCGGGCGGTCATAGCCCAGGGCGTCGTAGAACGCCGGAGCGAAGATCAACACGTCCGGAGTGAGTACACCGCCGGAATGGTTGGACACCACCAACGCTCCGCCCGCCCGCGGCAGGCGGTCCATGTCCTTGACCTCGGCGCGGAAATAGCGCTTGACGAGTGGCCCGACGGCCCCGCAGATCCGCCGGGCCACGGCGGGATCCCATTTGACGATCTCTGAGTTTTCGTCGCTCATCACTTTTCCGTTCGCCGCTGAGCCAAGGCCCACAAGGGGGGATGCCCTTTTCGCGCAGTTCGAATCGTCACAGCCGATATCAATGAGCCGCCCTCCACGGGGGTGCGCTTGAAAGCCCTGGTGAATGGGTATGGAACGAGCGTGCGATACGGCAGTGGTGACGGGCGGAATCGGCTTGTGGACGAAGGCCTCCTCTGCCGTGCTGCGGCCGATGTGTTGGAAGGTGGAACCCCGGATGTGGTTGCGGCGCTGCGGGTCGCCACTGACTTGTCTCGGGACGGATGCCGGCCCGGCGACGGGCGCACCACCGAATATCTTCGCGCGCTCGCCACTCTGGGGCTCTTGGACGCCACCGTGGTCCGGGTGGCCGAACCACATCTGGACGCGCAAGCGATCCTCCACCAGGCCGGGCTGGGCGCTGTGATCCCTGCCATCGGTGCCGATGCCACGTCGACATGGGGTGTTTACGCGGCTCATGCCCCCGGCCACCATGTCGCGGCGCGAGAAGGTCCGGCGGGCTGGACGGTCAGCGGTACCAAACCATGGTGTTCTCTGGCGGAACAGGTATCGCATGCCGTGATCACCGCCGAGGTGGACGGCCAGGGGCAGCGGGCATTCGCGGTGCGACTCGATCCAGCGCACGTCAACATCGTGCCGACGCGGTGGGTCGCGCGGGGTCTGGCGGAGATCCCGAGCGGCCCGATCGCACTGCATGGAGCGCCCGCCGTTGCGGTGGGCGAACCGGGCTGGTACCTGGACCGGCCCGGTTTCGGATGGGGAGCCGTCGGCGTAGCTGCGGCCTGGTATGGCATCGCCCTGGCCTTCGGGGCGAGGTTGGCCGACCATGCGTACACGCGCACCGCCGACCGAATCTGTCTGGCGCAATTGGGAAGTGTCGATGAGATGTTGTTCGCCGCTGGTGCATGCCTGGAGCACGCCGCCGACGCGATCGACAACGGGGCCTGTCCGAAGGCGAGCTTGCTGCTGGCGCAGCGCGTGCGCGCCGTCGTAGTGCGCTGCGCCGAAAGCGTCATGCAGACGGCGGGTCACGCTCTGGGGCCCGGTCCATTGGTGACCGACGAAAGCTACGCCCGCCGCGTCGCGGACCTCGGCGTGTACCTGCGCCAGCACCATGCCGAACGCGACCTCGCCTACTTGGGCGAACTCGTCGTCGCCGGAATGGAGCAACCCCGTGTCTGAGGCCCGGCCGTTCAGTCACCGCGATGTGGGCACCAGCGAACCAGCCTGGTTGCTCGACGCCGCATGGGATCGGGTGCCTCGGCTTGATCTGGACGCGGTCTTGGTGCGTTGCTCCCGGGTGGTCGTGGTGGCGCCACACCCCGACGACGAAACCTTGGGACTGGGTGCAACACTGGCCGACCTGCAGATGCGCGGCGTCGATGTGACCGTCGTGTTCGTGACGCACGGCGGTGAGGCTGATCCGCGTCGAGCCGAAGGTGACCGTGCGCTGGCGGCGCTCGGCTCGGGCGTCTCGTCGGTGTGGTGGGACCTGCCCGACGGAGCCTTGGACCGGGTGCAAGACCAGCTGTGCCTGCGGTTGACGCCACTGATCGACGGACGCACGGTGCTGTTCGCGCCGCTCGAAACCGACGGGCATGCCGACCACGACGCCGTCGCGCGGGTCGCTGAGACCGTCGCCCGGCGGCAATCGGCAATGCTGCTCCATTACCCGATTTGGTTGTGGCACTGGGCAACACCCTATGACATGGAGTGGGACAGGGTGCGGGTTCTAGCGCCGAGCCTGCACGGTCTGCGCGCGAAATCCTCGGCGATCGAGTGCTACACCAGCCAACTGGTCGCCACCGATGGCTTCCCGATCGTGGGTTCGGCCGTACTGGCCCGCGCCTACCGCGTCGTAGAGACAGTCTTGATTCCCGCGGCGCCGGACCTGTCCGTGCGGGTCGCGGAGTTCATCAACCCCGGTCGGCGCCGGGCCACCATCGCGCAACCGTTCGACGACATGTTCGACTCTGGCGGCGATGATCCCTGGCACCTCGATGATTTCGCTTACGAGCGGCGGCGTTTCGACGTGGTGCTTGCGTGCCTGGGCCGCGAGCGTTACCCGAGAATCCTGGAGGTGGGTTGCGCCACCGGGCAACTCACCCAGTTGCTCGCCGGACGTGCCGACGAAGTGGTCGCCATGGACGCCAGCGAGCGGGCGCTGTCCGTCGCCCGGACACGATCAGACCGGGTGAGGTGGTTGCATGGCGCTGCGCCGGCGGATCTCCCGGGCGGACCGTTCGACCTCGTCGTCCTTTCCGAGATCGGATACTTCCTCGACGGGGAGGAACTGTTGGCCACCCTGCGGGCTGCTCGGCGCCTCGTGCCGGAGTGGGGTGAAATAGTGCTGGCGCACTGGCGTGGCCCCGTCTCCGACACCCCGCTGGACGGCGCTGTGGTGCATGCGCAAGCCACGGCGCTCCTCGACCTACCGCTGCGTGCACGCTACGAGGATGCCGACCTGCTGGTCGAGGTGTGGGGTCGGCCCGTGTCGGTATACGACGAATACCGCGGCCGATCATGAGCACGATCCAGCACGTCGAGGTCGTGGTACCGGCGTGCAACGAGCAGGGGCGAATCGGTGCGTGCCTACGCAGCCTGAGCGCGGCCGTCGAGCACCTGACCGTGCGCCGTCCCGAGATGTCCTGCGGCATCACGGTGGTGCTGGACTGCTGCACCGACGGCACCGCCACCGTGGTCCGCGGATTCGGCGTGCATGCGCTTTCTGCCGAGGCCGGCTGCGTGGGCGCCGCGCGGCGAATCGGCATCGCCGATGTCATCTCGCGTGTGGCGCAGGGCGGCATCGCTCAAGAGCAGTTGTGGATCGCGAACACCGACGCCGACACGGTGGTGGCCCCCACCTGGTTGGAACGTCAGCTGACACTGGCGAACTCTGGACTCGACGCGGTGATCGGCACCGTCACCCCCCGGGACGTCAGCCCGCAGATCTACCAACTGTGGCGCAGGCGCTACCAGTTGACTGAGAATCATCACCACGTGCACGGCGCCAACCTCGGTTTCCGTTCCAGTGTGTACTCCAGCGCGGGGGGCTTCCGCGATGCCCAGAGCGAGGAAGACGTCGATCTGGTCGCGCGCATCCGGCAGGTCACGACGAGGTGGGTAGCGACCCACCAGACCAGTGTCGAAACCTCCGGGCGGCAACTGTCACGCGTCGAAGGTGGCTTCGCGTCGTATGTTGCTGCGCTGGAGGCCATGTGATGCGCATTGCCGTGATCGGTACTGCCCGGCATCCCATCGCCGAACCCTACGCCGGTGGCCAGGAACGCTTCACCGCTGACTTGGTGCGAGGCCTACGCGGCCGTGGACACCACGTCGAGTTGTGGGCGCGCGCCGGCACCGACGCGTCGCTGGCCGACCTGCTGCACGAGTTGGCGGAGACACCGGATCTTTCGACCATCGCCTCCGGCGACCCCAA
This sequence comes from Mycobacterium sp., assembly GCA_023264765.1. Lineage (GTDB taxonomy): Bacteria > Actinomycetota > Actinomycetes > Mycobacteriales > Mycobacteriaceae > Mycobacterium. The sequence continues at coordinate 11,134 of JAHFVC010000124.1, forward strand.
CATGCCCGAGCCGGAGTTTCTCCGGGATCAAGTGGCATTTCTCGGTGTGGTGCGAGATCTGTTGGGCCGCAGCGATATCGATGTCGTCGTGAACCAGAGTCTGCACCAGCTGCCGCTGGCGGCGAGTTCGGCAATGCGGACGCCGATGATCACGACGCTCCACACGCCGCCGTTCCCGTGGATGGAGATCGGCGCTTGGCTGGCCGGCGAGGCGGCTCACCTGGTGGCTGTCAGCGCGGCCCTGCGCAGACAATGGGAGACACTGCCGTCTGTGCGCGTGATCCACAACGGGGTGGATTGCAACCGCTTTCCGGTGGGGTTGGGTGGAGACACGTTGGCCTGGGTGGGCCGGCTGACCCCAGAGAAAGGTGCAGACCTTGCGGTGCGGGCTGCGGCCGCGAGCGGGATTCCGCTGCGGCTGGCGGGCCCCATCGGCGACGCGGAGTGGTTCGACCACACCATTCGTCCGATGCTCGGTCGGTGTGCTGAATACATTGGTGCCCTGACGGATATGGAGCTCGCCGCGTTGTACGGAGATAGCGTCGCGACCCTGGTGACGCCGCGATGGGAGGAGCCGTTCTGCCTGGTGGCCGCGGAGTCCCAAATGGCGGGTACACCGGTGGCAGGATTGCGGCGCGGCGGATTACCCGAGGTGGTCACGCCACCTGGAGGATTACTGGTCCATCCGGGCCGCGGTGAGGTGGACCGCCTCGCAGATGCGATCGGCACCGTCGCCCGGACCGACCGCAGTGCAATCGGGCGACACGCGCGGGAACGGCTCGGTAACGACGCGACGGTGCAGGCCTACGAAGAACTTCTGATGTCAGTTTGTGCAGGCTCGTTCTCAGCTTTCCAGCGCCGGTAGGCCTGCGGCAGGCACGCCGCGCAGGGTCGGTATCCGGCCGCGACGGCGGTCGGCTCGTCGGCGAAGAACACCCGCTGCGTCGCGTAGCCGCCTGCGGCCAGCGCGCGTAGCGCCGACGGGCAGTCGAGCCGTCCGTAGAGCTTTCCGCGGCGGTGCCCGCCAAACGCACCCGGAGCTGCGCTGGTGTAGCGCAGTCCGTCGGCACCGATGAGGCGGTAGGTCCTCACGCCGCGTCGTGGAAGACCAGTCCGAGAGTGAACCGGGTCCCCGACCGCACGGTGGACACGCCGTGCCGGATCGGGGCCGCCGACCACCCGCGCGGCGAGGGGACCGGACGCTCACGGGTGGTGAACACCAGCCCGTGGCCGTGCGGGACGGTGATCGCGGTACCCCGTGACTGTGCGCGTGGTCGTTGCTCGTAGAGCAGGAACTCACCGCCGGTGTGGTCACTGCCGGGTGCACTCAGGTTGATCACCACCTGTAACGGAAAGATCAGCTCCCCGTACAGATCTCGATGCAGGGCATTCCAGTCACCGGGGCCGTACTTCAACAGGATCGCCGTCGACTTCGGTTGTCCCGCAGCGTGACACATCTCCAACCAGTCATCGAGATGGTCCGGCCACGGGGCGACGCGGCCGAGCTTGGCCCACCAGTCGCGGGCGATCGGCAGCAGCTTTGGGTAGAGCTCGTGTTTGAGGTCGTCGAGGACCGCCGGGTAGGGCCTGCTGAAATAGCGATACTGCCCCTGCCCGAAGCGGTGGCGCTGCATGTCGATCGTGGAGCGGAACCGTTCGTCGTCGTCATACAGCGCCGCGATGCCGGCAGCCTCGTCGGCGGACACGAGCGGGCCGAGCAGGGCGGCGCCGACGTGGTTCAGCTCGTCGGCTACCCGCTCCCAGTCGGTGGCCATCATGCCGCCTCGAGGTCGAGCAGCAGGCGCTTGGCCTCGACACCGCCCAGATAGCCGCCCATGGTGCCGTCACTGCGGACCACGCGATGACACGGCACGACGACCGGCAGCGGGTTGGTCGCACAGGCGGTGCCGACGGCGCGGACGGCCTTCGGGTTACCGGCCAGCGCCGCGACCGCGGCGTAACTGGCGGTGTGCCCGTATCCGATGTCGGGCAGGTGACGCAGCACGGTGTTGCGGAAGCCGGCGGACAACCGCCAGTCCAGCGGCAGATCGAAGCCGCGCCGGGTGCCCGCGAAGTACTCGTCGAGGGCGTGGGCCGTCGGGTCGAGACGGTTCGGTGCCAGCAGGATCCGCGGGCTGACCTTGTCGGCCAGGTGTTGCAACACGGCATCGTGGCCCTCGCTCGCGAATGCGACGCGGATGAGCCCCAGCTCCGTGGCCGCGATGAGCAGCTGTCCGACGGGACTGTCGACGACGCGGTACGCGATGTCCAGGGCGCCGTCGCGGTGTGCGTCGGCCGCCAGTCGGGCCTGCAGGGCGGCGAGGTCACCCGCGCCTGGGGCGGTGGTCCGGGTCAGGTCGCGGATCGGGTCGATGGTCATGAGGGATCTCCTTTCGTGAAAGTGCGGCGTAGTACCGCGATACCGTCGGCGGCGGCGCGGCGAGCGGCGGCTGGGCTGCTGCCGGTGATATGCGCGATGTCGGCATATGGCAGGCCGGCCAGGTAGTGGTAGGCGATGGATTGTTTCTGCCTGGGCGACAACCGATTGAGTGCGTCCAGGAGGTCGCTGCGGTGCTCACCCCGTGCTGCGACGGGTCGGTCGGGAAGGTTGTCGGTGGGAACGGCGTGGCGCGACCGCGAGCGGACGATGTCAACCGCCTTGCGGTGCGCGATGGTCACCAACCAGGCTTCGATGTTCGAATCGGCCGGCAGGTCCGGGTAGGCCTTCAGCGCGGACAAGAACGTCTCCGACCAGGCGTCGTCGGCATCCACGGGTCCGACGATGACCCGACAGACCCGCAGCACCGTGGCGCCGTGATCCCCGACCACCGATTGGAAGGGCTTTTTGACTGTCACACTGGGTAGACGCTCCGGCCGCACGTTTTGTGAGTATCGATTGTCGAACATGGTCGTTGTACAGCGTGCACCCCCGCAATGTGCCCGCACCTTCGGCTGGATCACGGCCTTGGACCCGCAGCTGCGTGGATGGCGAAAAGCCTTCTTTGCCAACGGGATAGCGGGGTATACGTTCGGCGTATGCGTCTTTTCCACTCGTAATCAGCTGCCCGGAACCGTCACCGAGGTCAACCTCGGCACCGTCATGGCGACCGTCGAGGTCCGCCTCGACGGTGGTGAGCAGATGGTGACCGCCTCGATCACCAAGGAAGCCGCCGTCGATCTCGGACTGGCCGAGGGGACCGCGGTCACCGTCTTCGTGAAATCCACCGAGGTCGCACTCGGCGTCGAGTGAAGCCCCTGCGAGCCCGAGCGACTGGGCACGTTCGACGCACGTCGGCACTGCAAACTCGGTGCCGGCTCTGGACGCCTGACGCTTACGCGCATAAGCTCGCCCTGGCTTGCCCCATACGGGCCCGCTCGTCGCGGAGCGGCTCGGCGAAAGGACGAAGGACTTTGACCAGCACCATTGCGGTTTATGACCCCTCCAGCGAGGAGCAGATCGCGGAGGTCCCCGATTCCGACCAGGCCGCCGTCGACGCGGCGGTGGCTCGGGCGCGCGAGACCTTCGAGTCGGGTGTGTGGCGCAAGCTGCCGGCCGCGCATCGGGCGGAGGTCCTGTTCAAGGCCTCGGAGATCATCAAGCGGCGCACCGTGGAGCTCGCCGAGATCGAGGCGCGAGACAACGGGATGAACGCGATCGCCGCGCAGCAGATCATCAAGGTCGCCAACGAGATGTTGATCTACTACGCCGGTTGGGTCGGCAAGATCCACGGCGAGTCGGCCAACCTCGTCTCCGACGGGCTGCTCGGCCATTTCGAGGAGTACCACACCTTCACCCAGCTCGAACCGGTCGGCGTGGTCGGCCTGATCATTCCGTGGAACGGCCCGTTCTTCGTTGCCATGCTCAAGGTCGCGCCGGCCTTGGCCGCGGGCTGCAGCGCGGTGCTCAAGCCCGCGGAGGAAACCCCACTCTCGGCGCTCAAGCTGGAGGAGATCTTCCGGGAGGCCGGCCTGCCCGACGGTGTCCTCAACGTCCTCACCGGGTACGGGGAGACCACCGGCGCCGCGCTGACGGCGCACCCGGACGTCGACAAGATCGCGTTCACCGGTTCCACCGAGGTCGGTCGGCTGATCGTCAAAGCCGCGGCGGGCAACCTCAAACGCCTGACCCTGGAACTGGGCGGCAAGTCGCCGCTGATCATGTTCGACGACGCGAATCTGGAGAAGTCGATCATGGGTGCGGCGATGGGGCTGCTCGCCGGGTCGGGGCAGAACTGTTCGTGCACCTCGCGCATCTATGTGCAGCGCAAGATCTATGACCAGGTGGTCGAGGGACTCGCGGGATTCGCGCAGATGTTGCCGATGGGCGGCTATGAGGACCCGACCTCGGTGCTCGGACCGCTGATCAGCCAGAAGCAGCGCACCCGGGTGGAGGGCATCGTCAACGACGGTGTGGCGGGCGGTGCCGAGGTGATCACAGGCGGAAAGCCGATGGATCGCAAGGGCTACTTCTACGAGGCGACGATCATCACCAACACCACACCCGATATGCGCCTGATCAAGGAGGAGATTTTCGGGCCGGTGGGCTCGGTCATTCCGTTCGACGAAGAGGAAGAGGCGATCGCGGCCGCCAACGACACCGAATACGGTTTGGCGGGCGCGATCTGGACGGAGAATCTCAGCCGCGCCCACCGCGTCGCGAATGCGCTTCGCGGCGGCCAGATCTGGGTGAACTCCGCACTCGCCGCCGACCCGTCCATGCCCATTTGCGGGCACAAGCAGTCAGGGTGGGGCGGCGAGCGCGGAAAGAAGGGGCTGGAGGCCTACTTCAACACCAAGTCGGTATACATCGGCTTGACCTGACCCCGGTCGGCTACGGACCGGTGCTGACGCAGACCGGACCCGCGCAGGCTCCGGCGCCACCGGGGCCTGCGCTGGCGCCGGCTCCTGGCACCCCTGCCGTGGCGCCA
>JAHFVC010000125.1 GCA_023264765.1 Mycobacterium sp.
CACGCCACGCTGCGGATGACCGTTGCGGACGGGGACCTGTCGGTGCCCGCGGCCGGGTCCGCGGATGCCCGCGACTGCCTGCAGACCGTCGAGGCACTCTCGGACCGGGCGGTGGTCGCCGCACGCGCCCGGCTGAACCCGGCGGCCGGCCGGATGCTCAGCGCACTCTGGGTGACCGGCCCCGGCCAGTTGGTCCTCATCGTGCATCACCTGGCGGTGGACGCGGTGTCGTGGCGAATCCTGCTGGAGGACATCAACATCGCCTGGGGCCTGCACCACGCCGGGCAGCCCGTCGAGCTACCCGCGGGTGGCACGTCGTTCCAGCGCTGGGCGGCGGTGCTCGCCGAACACGCCGGGCACCCCGACGTACTCGCGGGGGCGAAGGCGTGGCAGCGGGTCGCGCAAGCCGGCAACGTGTTGCCCCCGGTGCGGCCCGACACCGACACCTTCGACACGGCCGGTCACCTCTCGACCCAGCTTGATGCCGAGACCACCGCGACGCTGCTGGGTGCGGTCCCCGCGGCGTTCCACGTCGGCATCAACGACATCCTGCTCATCGCGTTCGCGATGGCGGTGGCCGAATTCGCCGGCGCCGGTGCGGCACCGGTGTGCATCGACGTCGAGGGACATGGCCGGCACGAAGAGCTGGGGCCCTGGGCGAGCGAAGCGACGGGGGACAAGCCTGGTATCGATCTGACCCGTACCGTCGGCTGGTTCACCACCAAGCATCCGGTGGCCCTGACAGCGGGCGGCATCGGCTGGGCACAGGTGATCGCGGGCGGCGCCGCGGCCGGTGCCGCAGTGAAGAACGCGAAGGAACAGTTGCGCGCGCTTCCAGCCGCGGTCACCTACGGCCTGTTGCGTTACCTGAACGCCGACACGGTCCTGGACACCGTGGACCCGTCGATCGGGTTCAATTACCTCGGTAGGCAGGGGGCCCCGGACACCCTGCCGGATACCTTCTGGCGCGTACGCCAGGACATGGCTCTCGCACGGCTCGCCACCGCGATACCGATGCCGCTGATGCACACGCTGGAACTCAACGCAGCCACCATCGACACCGCCGACGGCCCGCGGCTGCACGCCAATTGGACCTGGGCGCCCTCAGCCCTGGACCACGAACAGGTCACCCGGCTCAGCAGGCTGTGGTCGCAAGCCCTGACCGGAATCTGTGCCCACGTGCGCGACGGCGGGGGCGGCCTGACACCGTCGGACATCGCACCGGCTCGCCTGCAGCAGGACCAGATCGACGAGCTGTCCGGGCGGTACCAGATCGTCGATGTGCTGCCCCTGACTCCGGTGCAGCAGGGCCTGCTCTTCCACGCCAATACCGGCGACGGCGACCTGTATGCCGGTCAGCTGGAGATCGGCCTGGCAGGGCCGCTCGACGCCACGCGACTGCGCGATGCGGTGCACACGGTGCTGCGCAGACATCCGAACCTGGCCGCGCGCTTCCATCAGCGCTACGGCGAGCCCGTGCAGACCATCCCGGCCGATCCGGTGCTGTCGTGGCGCTACGTCGAGCTCGACGGCGTTGGGGCAGAGGATGTTCCAGCCCAGATCTGCGCCGACGAACGCGCCGCGGTGTGCGACCTGGGGGACCAGCCGGCGTTCCGGGCCGCCCTGATCCGCCTGGCGCCGCAGCGGTACCGGTTCGTGCTGACCAATCACCACATCGTGCTGGACGGCTGGTCCATGCCGATCCTGCTGGGGGAGATCTTCGCCGGCTACCACGGCCACCGGTTGCCCGGCGCCACGCCCTATCGGCAATACGTCACCTGGCTGGCCGCCCGGGACCGCGACGCGGCGCGCGCGGCCTGGGGCGAACTGTTCGACGGCTTCGACGCACCCACCATCGTGGCGCCACCGAAGCCGGGGCCACGAAACGTCGAAACATTCACGCTCCCGGCCGAAGTGGGTCACGACGTGGCCGGGCTGGCACGGGCTCGGCACACCACCGCCAACGTCGTCCTGCAGGCGGCCTACGCACAGGTGCTGTGCTGGTTGACCGGCCGTCACGACGTGGCGTTCGGAACCACGGTGTCGGGCCGGCCGGCCGAGGTGGCCGGGGTCGAATCCATGGTGGGTCTGTTCATCAACACGGTGCCGGTGCGCGCCCACATCGGTGTCGGGACCACCGCCGCCGACCTGCTGGATCAACTGCAGGGTGCGTACAACCACACCATCGACCATCAGCATCTGGCCCTGGCCGAGATTCATCGCGCCACCGGCCAGGACCAGTTGTTCGATTCGCTGTTCGCCTACGAGAACTATCCGGTCGACACCAGTGTCCTGTCGGGACCGGGTGACCTGGAGGTGACCGGGGTGAGCACCCGGGAGTCCACCCACTATCCGCTGTCGGTGCAGGCCCAACCCGGCCCCGAACTCAGCCTGCGCGTGGAATACGACACCGCACTGTTCGACCCGGCCGGGCTGAAGGCGTTCGTCAAGCGCTTCCGACGGGTTCTCGCGGCCATGACCGCCGACCCACATCGCCCGCTGTCCGCCCAGGACACCCTGGATGCCGACGAGCACGCCGAACTGGATCGGTGGAGCGGCCGCGAGGTGCTGACGCGGCGCAGCGCCGGAGCGTCCATCCCCGCCCTCTTCGGCGTTCAGGCCGCCCGGACCCCGGATGCGGTGGCGCTCACCTACCGGGATCGTTCGCTGACCTACCGCGAACTCGACGAGATGTCCGATCGCCTGGCGTACCGCCTGGTCGCGCACGGAGCAGGGCCGGGACGAGCTGTGGCGCTGTACTTCTCACGCTCGGCTGACGCGGTCGCGTCGATCCTGGCGGTCCTCAAATCCGGCGCCGCGTATCTGCCCATCGACCCGGCGCTGCCGTCGGCGCGGGTGGAGTTCATGCTCGCCGACACCGCACCCGTCGCGGCCATCACCACGGGCGAACTGGGCGAGCGGCTCCACGGGCTGGGTATCCCGATCGTGGCCACCGACGACCGTGCGGACGCCGCCGACGTGGCGCAGGTCCCGTTGCCGGGACCGTCGCCCGACGACATGGCGCACATCATCTACACCTCGGGCACCACCGGCGTGCCGAAGGGGGTCGCGGTCACCCACCGCAACGTCACCCAACTGTTCGACAGCCTGGACATCGGTGTACCGCTGTCCCCGGAGCAGGTGTGGACTCAATTCCATTCCGCCGCATTCGATTTCTCGGTATGGGAGATCTGGGGCGCCCTGCTGCACGGCGGGCGCCTGGTCGTGGTGCCCGACGCGGTGGTCCGTTCGGCAGAGGACTTCCACGCCCTGCTCGTCCGGGAAGGGGTGACGGTCTTCGCCCAGACCCCGTCGGCGGTCAGCATGCTGTCGACCGCCGGCCTGGAGTCCGCGACCCTGATCATCGGCGCCGAGCCCTGCCCGCCGGAACTCGTCGACCGCTGGGCCGCCCGCGGGCCGATGCTCAACGTCTACGGACCGACCGAGACCACCATGTGGGTCACCAAGAGCGCGCCCTTGCGGCCGGGCACCGGTGCCCCGCCGATCGGCGCGCCGGTACCGGGTGCGGCGATGTTCGTGCTCGACGACTGGCTGCGCCCGGTGCGACCCGGCGCCATCGGTGAGCTGTACGTGGCAGGCCGCGGCGTCGGAATCGGCTACTGGCGCCGATCTGCCCTGACCGCAACACGATTCGTACCCTGCCCATTCGGTGCCCCTGGGGCGCGCATGTACCGCACCGGGGACCTGGTCCGCTGGGGTACGGACGGGCAGCTGCAGTACTTCGGCCGGGCCGACGAGCAGGTCAAGATCCGCGGCTTCCGCATCGAACTCGGCGACGTCCGGTCGGCGCTGGCCGCGGTCGACGGCGTGGAGCAGGCGGTGGTGATCGCCCGCGACAAGCGTCTCGTCGGTTACATCACCGGCGTCGCCGACCCGGCTGCGGCGCGCACCGCGCTGGCCGAACGGTTACCCGGGTACATGGTGCCCGCCGCGATCATCGGACTTGAGGCCCTGCCGGTCACGGTCAACGGCAAGCTGGACACCCGCGCGCTGCCCGAGCCCGACTACGCGGCCGGGCAATACCGCGCGCCGGGCACCTCGGTCGAAGAGATTCTGGCCGGGGTGTACGCACAGGTGCTCAACGTCACCCGGGTCGGTGTCGACGACTCGTTCTTCGACCTCGGCGGCGACTCGTTGTCGACGATGCGCCTGGTGGCGGCCATCAACGGGGCACTGAACGTGGAACTGCCGGTGCGCACCGTGTTCGAGTCGCCCACCGTCGCGCAGCTGGCCACCCGACTCGGCGACGGCGACGACGCGGCCCGGCTGCAACCCCTGCTGCCCGCCGAGCGGCCTGCGGTGATCCCGTTGTCGTTCGCGCAGAACAGATTGTGGGTCATCGACCAGTTGCACGGACCGTCGGCGGTCTACAACATGGCCGCGGCATTACGCCTGACCGGTGGCCTCGACGTGGCGGCGCTGGGCGACGCGCTGGCCGATGTGGTCGCGCGGCACGAGAGCCTGCGTACCGTTTTCGCCGCCCCGGACGGGACACCACAGCAGATCGTGGTTCCCGCCGAGCGGACCGGCTTCGGCTGGGATGTCATCGACGCCGGCGGATGGTCACCGGCGCGCCTGCAGGACGCCCTGGAGTCCGCGGCCCGCGAGCCGTTCGACCTGGCGACCGATATCCCCCTGCGCGCCCGCCTTTTCCGGGTCTCCGATGACGAGCATGTGATGGTTGCGGTCGTCCATCACATCGCCGCCGACGGCTGGTCGCTGCGGCCGTTGGTGGCAGATCTGGGCGCGGCGTACGCCTGCCGGTGCGCCGGGCAGGCCCCGGACTGGACGCCGCTACCGGTGCAGTACGTGGACTACACCCTTTGGCAGCGAACACAATTCGGCCGGCTGGAGGACAGCCACAGCCGGGTGGCCGAGCAGCTCGCGTACTGGGAGCAGATGCTGGCCGGACTTCCGGAGCGGCTCGAGCTCCCCACCGACCGGCCTTATCCGCTGATGGCCGACATGGCCGGCGCGACGGTGGCGGTGGACTGGCCCGCGGCGTTGCAGGAGCAGATCGTCGACCTGGCGCGCGAGCAGAACGCCACCAGCTTCATGGTGGTGCAGGCCGGATTGCTGGCCCTGCTCTCCGTCCTGAGTGCGAGCACCGATGTGGCCGTGGGCTTCCCGATCGCAGGACGGCGTGACCCGGCGCTGGACGACCTGGTCGGTTTCTTCGTCAACACGCTCGTGCTGCGCGCCGACACCGGCGACGACCCCACGTTCGCCGAACTGCTCGGGCAGGTCCGCACCCGCAGCCTGGAGGCCTTCGAACACCAGGACGTGCCATTCGAGGTGTTGGTGGAGCGGATCAACCCGGCACGGAGCCTGACCCATCACCCACTGGTGCAGGTCATGCTGGCCTGGCAGAACTTCGCAGGCCTGCACGACCCTGCGGCCGGTTCGGGTTTGAAGGGCCTCGACGTCGCCTCGATACCGCTGGGCACCCAGTCCGCCCGGATGGACCTGACCTTCTCCCTGTCCGAACGCTGGACCTCGACCGGCGCCCCGGCGGGTATCGGCGGCGAAGTGGAGTTCCGCACCGACGTGTTCGATGCCGCCACCGTCGAGGCCATGATCTCCCGGCTGGAGCGGATTCTGACGGCGCTGACCGGCGACCCGCGGCGAGCGCTGTCGGCGGTTGGTCTGGTCGACGACGCCGAACAGGCTCGCCTCGACGAATTCGGCAACAGGGCGGCCCTGGGCCGGCCGAGCAGCGACGCATCCCTGCCGGGACTGTTCGCCGCGCAGGTGTTGCGCACGCCCGAGGCGCCGGCGCTCACGTGCGGCGACCGGACGCTGACCTACGCGGAGTTGGATGCCGAGTCCAATCGGATGGCGCACCTTCTGGCCGGTCTCGGTGCCGGCCCGGGCCAGACGGTGGCCCTGCTGTTCTCGCGATCGGCCGAGGCCATCGTGTCGATCCTGGCGGTGCTCAAAACGGGTGCGGCCTACCTGCCGATCGACCCGGCCCTGCCCGCGGCGCGGGTCGGGTTCATGCTCGATGACGCCGCGCCGGTTGCGGCCGTCACCACCGCCGATCTGGCCGACAGGTTCACCGACCGCGGCATGCCGGTCGTCGACGCGCACGATTCGGCGGTCGCGGCGGCACCGGCGACCGAACTGCCGGTCCCGTCCGCCTCGGATCTCGCGTATCTGATCTACACCTCGGGCACCACCGGCTTGCCCAAGGGCGTGGCTCTGACCCATCGAAACGTCGTGTCCCTACTGGATTCCGTGGGCGCGGACCTGCCAACCGGCGGCGTGTGGAGCCAATGGCATTCGCTGGCCTTCGACGTGTCGGTCTGGGAGATCTTCGGCGCACTGCTGCGCGGTGCGCGGCTGGTGGTGGTGCCCGAATCGGTGGCACGCGCGCCCGAAGAACTGCACACCCTGCTGGTCGCCGAGGGCGTCGACGTCCTCACCCAGACCCCCTCGGCGGCCATGATGCTGTCCGCACGGGGACTGGAATCGACTGCGCTCGTGGTGGCGGGCGAGGCCTGCCCCACCGAACTGGTCGACCGCTGGGCGCCCGATCATCTGATGATCAATGCCTACGGACCGACCGAAGCCACCATCTATGCCGCGGTCAGCGCTGCCCTGCAGGCCGGTTCGGGGTTGGTGCCGATCGGCAAGCCCGTGCCCGCCGCGGGTGCCTTCGTCCTGGACCAGTGGCTGCGTCCGGTGCCGATCGGAGTGGTCGGAGAACTGTACGTGGCGGGTGCCGGCGTGGCGGCCGGCTACGTCCGTCGCGGCGGGCTGAGCGCGGCCCGCTTCGTGGCCTGCCCGTTCGGCGCCCCCGGGCAACGGATGTACCGCACCGGCGACCTGGTCCGCTGGGGAGCGGACGGGCAGCTTCACTACCTGGGCCGGGCCGACGAGCAGGTCAAGATCCGCGGCTACCGCATCGAATTGGGCGATGTACGTACGGCTTTGGCGGGTCTGGCCGGCGTGCAACAGGCGGCCGTCATCGCTCGCGAAGACCGACCCGGCGACAAGCGCCTCGTCGGCTACATCACCGGGACGGCCGATCCGGCGCAGGCCCGGGCGGCGCTGGCCGCGCAGCTGCCGGCGTACATGGTGCCCGCGGCGGTGGTGGTCGTGCCCGCACTTCCGTTGACGCCCAACGGCAAACTCGACAGGCGCGCGCTGCCCGCCCCGAGCTACATCGACGCCGATCGTTACCGCGCGCCGGGCACCGCCACCGAAGAGATCTTGGCCGCGATCTACGCCGAGGTGCTCGGGATGGAACCCGCCGCGGTCGGTGCCGACGATCCGTTCTTCGAACTCGGCGGCGACAGCATCATGTCCATGCAGGTGGTGGCCAGGGCCCGCGCCGCGGGGCTGGTGTGCCGCCCGCGTGACATCTTCGTCGAGCAGACGGTGGCGCGGCTGGCACTGGTGGTCACCGCCCAGGACAGCGCGGCGGACGGCGACCGCGACGAGTGGTCCGGACCGCTGCCCGCGACGCCGATCATGCGCTGGCTCGCCGCGGTGCCCGGCCCCATCGACCAGTTCAACCAGACCGTGGTGGTCCAGGCCCCGGTGGGTGCCACCGCGGACGACGCCGCAATCCTGTTGCAGGCGTTGCTCGATCGGCACGCCATGCTGCGCTTGCAGGTGACTCCGGACTGGGCGCTGTCCGTGCCGGAAGCCGGTGCTGTCGACGCCCGCGACCGGCTGCAGACGGTCGGTGAACTCTCCGATGATGCCGTCATCGCGGCGCGAGCCCGGCTCGACCCGGTCGCCGGGGTGATGCTGAGCGCGCTGTGGGCCGACTCGAGCCGCGAGCTGATGCTGATCATCCATCACCTCGCCGTCGACGGTGTCTCCTGGCGAATCCTGTTGGAGGACTTGAATATCGCCTGGGCGCAGCACCGAACGGGCGGCCCGGTCGCGCTGCCCGGAACCGGCACCTCCTTCGCCCGGTGGTCGGAGATCCTGAACGCCTACGCGAGCGGCGCCGAGGTGGTCGCCCATACCGCCGCCTGGCGCCGGGTCGAGGCGACCCCGGCGTCCCTCCCGGCGGTTGCACCCGACGTCGACACCTACGCACAGGCCGGCCGGCTGTCCGTCACGCTGGAGGAAGCGGACACCGTCGCGGCCCTGCTGGGTGACGTGCCCGCCGCGTTCCATACCGGCGTCAACGACATCCTGCTGATCGCATTCGCCTTGGCCGCAGCCGAGTTCACCGGCTCGGGAGCCGCGCCGATCGGCATCGATGTCGAGGGCCACGGCCGCCAGGAGGAGCTGGATCGCGATGTGGACCTGTCCCGTACTGTCGGCTGGTTCACCACCAAGTACCCCGTGGCGCTGACCGTCGGTGACATCACCTGGGCGCAGGTGCGGGCCGGTGATCCGGTGCTGGGCGCGGTGCTCAAGGACGCCAAGGAGCAGCTGCGAGCGCTGCCCGACGGCCTCAGCTACGGCGTCCTGCGGTACCTGACCCCCGACACCGATCTCGCGGGCCCGGACCCGGCGATCGGCTTCAACTACCTGGGCCGTGTCGGCGGCGGTGCGCAGACGCCGGGCGAGTTCTGGCAGATCTCCCGCGACGGCGCCGCCGCAACGGAGGTCAGCACCGCGGTGCCGATGCCGCTGATGCACACCGTGGAGCTCAACGCCGGCACCGTGGACACCGACGCCGGCCCGCACCTGCACGCCAACTGGACCTGGGCGCCAACGGCTCTCGATGAAGCGCAGGTCACGCGGCTGAGCCGGTTGTGGTTCGAGGCGCTGAGCGGAATCTGCGCGCACGTCCGTGGCGGCGGAGGTGGCCTGACGCCGTCGGACGTGGTGCCCGTGCAGATCAGTAGCCGTCAGATCGAGGAATTGCAGCGCCAGTTCCCCGTCGCCGACATCCTGCCCGTGACACCCCTGCAGCAGGGCATGCTCTTCCACGCCGGGCAGTCCGGAGCCGACGGACTGTACGCGGTTCAGCTGGATCTGACCCTCTCAGGACCGTTGGACGGGCAGCGGCTGCGCGACGCGACGCACATGGTGCTGCGCAGGCACCCACACCTCGGCGCCCGGTTCACGCAGCGGTTCGGCGAGCCGATGCAGGTCATCGCCGCCGACCCGGACTTCGCTTGGAATGCGGTGGAATTGCGCACCGAGGACGAGATCGCTGCGCTCCGCGCGGCCGAGCGCGCCGGGGTCGGTGACCTGGAGCACCGGTCGCCGTTCCGGGTCGCCCTCATTCGTACCGCCGAACAGCAGCACCGGCTGGTGCTGACCAATCACCACATCGTGATGGACGGCTGGTCCATGCCGATCGTGTTGAGCGAGATCTTCGCCGCCTACTACGGGCAGCGGCTGCCGGTGGCCCCGTCGTACCGAAAGTTCATCTCCTGGCTGGCCGAACGGGATCTCGACGGTGCGCGTGCGGCCTGGTCCGAGGTGCTGGCCGGGCTGAGCGCCCCGACCCTGGTCGGGTCGGCGCAGCGGTCTGATCAGATCACCAAAGATGTTCGTAACTACCGCCTTGCGGGGTCCACCGGCCGAGCCGTCGACGAACTCGCCCGCTCGCACCGGACCACCGCCAACGTCGTGCTGCAAGGTGCCTACGCGCAGCTGCTCGCCGGTCTGACCGGTCAACGCGACATCGTCTTCGGCACCGCGGTGTCGGGCCGCCCCACCGACATGGCCGGTGCGGATTCGATGGTGGGGTTGATGATCAACACCGTGCCGGTGCGGGCCACGCTCACCTCGACGACCAGTACCGCCGGGCTGCTCGCGCAACTGCAGCACGACCACACCGCGACGCTGGAGCATCAGCACCTCGCACTCGCCGAGATACACCGGATCGCCGGGCAGACATCGCTTTTCGACACCTTGTTCGCCTACGAGAACTATCCCGTCCAGACCGGTGCACCCGGTGCGCAGGAACTGGCGATCACCGCGTTCACCAGCCACGAGCAGAACCACTACCCGCTGACGGTGCAGGTCGCGCCCGGCGAGGAGTTGGGCGTGCGCATCGAATTCGACACACACGTCTTCGCTACTGCCGAGATCGACGCCCTGGCCGAACGATTCGAGCGGGTGCTGGTGGCGATGACGGCCGAGCCGGGCCGGTGGCTGTCGTCGATCGATCTGCTCGGCGCCGAGGAGCAGGCCGGCCTGGCCGCACTGGCGCGCGGCGGCGGGCAGCCGGCGCCGGAGATGGCGCACTCTCTCGCAGCGTTGTTCGGCGCGCAGGTGGCCCGCACCCCGGGGGCGGGCGCCGTCACGCATGCCGGCCGGACGCGTACCTACGCCGAGCTCGACGCGGATTCCGACCGGCTCGCGCATCTGCTGTCCGAGCGGGGTGCAGCAGCCGGACAGGTGGTGGCACTGCGGTTCTCGCGGTCGGTCCAGGCCGTCGTCTCGATTCTGGCGATACTCAAGACCGGGGCCGCCTATCTGCCGATCGACCCCGCCCTGCCCGCGGACCGGGTGGCTGTCATGCTGGCCGATATCGCGCCCGTCGTCGCGGTCACCGCCGGTGCATCGGCGCTGAGCTTCGGTGCCGTGCCAGTGGTGGACCTCGACGAGGTCGACCTGTCGGCCCAGCCGCGCACCGCACCGGCGACTCCCGCCGCCGACGACATCGCCTACGTCATCTACACCTCGGGCACCACCGGCGTCCCGAAAGGTGTTGCTGTCACGCACCGTAACGTGACCGCGCAGTTCGACTCGATGCGCGCGGGACTGTCGCCGGGCCAGGTATGGACGCAATGCCATTCCTACGCATTCGATTTCTCGGTGTGGGAGATGTGGGGTCCGTTGCTGCACGGCGGCCGTCTGGTGATCGTGCCGGAATCGGTGGCGGCCGATCCGGACGCTTTCGCGGCCCTGCTGACCGCCGAACAGGTCACCGTGCTGACGCAGACCCCGTCGGCGGCCGGGGTTCTGTCGCCCGTGGAACTGGGGCCGGTCGCGCTGGTGGTGGGTGGTGAGGCCTGCCCGGTCGAGCTGGTCGACCGTTGGGCCCCCGGCCATCCCATGCTCAACGCCTACGGCCCGACCGAGGCGACCGTGTACGCGACGATGACGGCGCCGCTGCAGCCGGGATCGACCGCCGTGCCGATCGGAACGCCGGTACCCGGCGCGGAAGTCTTCGTGCTGGATCCCTGGCTGCGTCCGGTGCCGCCCGGAGCGGTCGGCGAGCTGTACGTGGCCGGAAGCGGAGTCGGCGTCGGATACCTGCACCGGTCCCGCCTCACCGCGGAACGCTTCGTCGCCAACCCCTTCACTGCCGGCACGCGGATGTACCGCACCGGGGACTTGGCGCGGTGGCGCTCCGACGGGCAGCTCGAGCATCTCGGCCGCGCCGACGACCAGGTCAAGATCCGGGGCTACCGGATCGAATTGGGCGATGTGCAGGCAGCGTTGGCCCGAGTCGACGGCGTCGGTCAGGCCGCGGTGCTCGCGCGGGAGGACCGGCCGGGGGACAAGCGACTTGTCGGCTATGTGACCGGGGAGGTCGATCCTGTCGCGGTGCGCGCCGCCCTCGCCCAGCACCTACCGGCGCACATGATTCCTGTGGCCGTCGTGGTGCTGACGGAACTGCCGGTGACGGCCAACGGC
This sequence comes from Mycobacterium sp., assembly GCA_023264765.1. Taxonomy (GTDB): domain Bacteria; phylum Actinomycetota; class Actinomycetes; order Mycobacteriales; family Mycobacteriaceae; genus Mycobacterium. The sequence goes on from JAHFVC010000125.1 coordinate 11,590, forward strand.
AAGCTGGATACCCGCGCCCTGCCTGCGCCCGAACTGCGCGCGGGTGACTACGTGGCCCCGGGCAATCCGACGGAGGAGGCGCTGGCCCGCATCTTCGGTGCCGTCTTGGGTGTCGAGCGGGTCGGAGCCGACGAATCGTTCTTCGATCTGGGCGGTGACAGCATCTCGGCGATGCGTCTGATTGCGGCGATCGCGTCGGAGCTGGACGCGGACCTGTCGGTGTCGGCGGTCTTCGAGGCGCCGTCCGTGCAGGCGCTGAGCGAGCGCGTGCATTCGGACTCGGGACGCGCCGCGGAGATCGTCCCGGTCCAGACCCTCAAGGACGGCAATGGTGTTGCGCTGTACTGCCTGCACGCGGTGAGCGGGGTCAGTTGGCCGTACCTGACCCTCGGGCGCCACGTGGATGGCCCCGTCATCGGCATCCAGCAGGTCGGCGGGGCGGCACCGGGATCTCTGCGCGAGATGGCCGCGGAGTACGCGGACCGGATCCAGGCCGATGACCCGGTCGGGCCGTACCACCTGCTGGGCTGGTCGTTCGGCGGCGTGCTCGCCCATGCGGTGGCCACCGAGTTGCAGCACCGGGGCGCGGACGTCGCCCGGCTGATCCTGCTCGACGCCGAGCCGGCGCTGAACGGGCACGCCTCCCGCGCCGTGGACCGGGTGCAGATCGACGGGCTGGCCGGCCACGAACCGCTGCTGGACCGGCTGGTGCGGAACTTCGACACCAATGTCGGGTTGTACGGCGCGCACCAAGCCGGCGTGTTCCGCGGGGATGTGCTGATCTTCGCCGCGCAGCGTGACGAAGACGACCGCAGCTCGACTCTGCGGCGGATGTGGGGCCCCCATGCCACCGGTGAGATCGCCGTGCATCCGGTCGACTGCACCCATCAGGAGATGCTCACCAGCGAGGCGCTGAGCCGGTATGGCGACCGACTCGGCCGTGAGAAGATGTGAGCTTGACCTGGCCGCGCAGGCCGCGCCGTGACCCCCTCGCCGGGTCGTCGGTAGGCGGCATCTTCGAGCGACTGGCACATCTCGTGGTGCGCCGGCCGTGGTGGGTCATCGGCGTGTGGCTGATCCTCGTTGCGGTGCTGTCGGTGGCGGTCCCGCCGTTGATGAAACTGGCCAGCGACCGCAATCAGGAACTGCTGCCTGCCAATTCCGCCGTCATGGCCGCGACCCGGGACATGACCGCGGCGTTCAACGAACCCGGTATCCAGAACATCGCGCTGGTGGTCCTGACCAACGAGAACGGACTCACCAAAGCCGACGAGGACGTCTACCGCAATCTCGTGGACCGGTTGCACCACGAGACGAGCGACGTGGTGATGGTGCAGGACTTCGTCTCGCAACCGCCGCTGCGGGACGTGATGGAGAGCAAGGACCACAAGGCGTGGTTCATTCCGGTCGGCATCACGGGCGAACTGGGGTCACCCGAATCCGGGGCGGCCTATCAACGGGTGGTCACGACGGTGACCGACACCGTCGCGGGATCCGGTCTGGACATGCACATGACCGGACTGACTGCCACCGTCTCCGAACGCGAAGAGATCGGGCTGCGCGACCTGCGGGTGATCGAGACCGCGACCGTCGCCATGGTCCTGGTGATCCTGCTCGTCGTGTACCGCAACATCGTCACGATGCTGGTGCCGTTGGTGACCATCAGCGTGACACAGGCGGCGGCCACTCAGGTGGTGGCCGCGCTGGCGCAGATGGGCCTGGCCATCTCCCAGCAGACGCTGGTGTTCATGAGCGCGATGATGATCGGCGCGGGTGTCGATTACGCCGTCTTCCTGATCAGCCGATATCACGAATACCTGCGCCACGGACTGGAATCCGATCAAGCGGTGGCCCGCGCGCTCATCGCCATCGGCAAGGTGATCGCCGCCTCGGCCGCGACGGTCGCCGTCACGTTCCTGGGGATGGGCTTCACCTCGCTGAAGGTGTTCTCCACCACCGGACCGGCACTTGCCGTGTCGATCGCCGTCGCGTTCCTGGCGTCGATCACCCTGCTGCCCGCGATCCTGACGCTCACGGGACGGCGGGGTTGGGTCAAGCCGAAACGTGAGCTCACCAACAAGTTCTGGCGCCGGTCCGGGATCAACATCGTGCGCCACCCGGTTGCCCATCTGGTGGGCAGCCTGGTCGTGCTGATCCCGCTGGCCGGCTGTGTGCTGTTGCTGCACACCAGCTATGACGCGCGGACCTCCCTGCCCGCCGCGGCCGAGAGCAATGTCGGCATGGCCGCGATCGAACGGCATTTCCCGGCCAGCCTCACCGCGCCGCAGTACGTGTTCATCCAGTCCCCGCACGATCTGCGGACCACCAAGGCCTTGGCCGACCTTGAACAGATGGCACAAAGGGTGGCCCAGCTACCCGACATCTCGGCCGTGCGAGGGGTCACCCGCCCCACCGGCGTTCCACTGGAGCAGGCCACGCTGAGCTACCAGGCCGGCGAGATCGGCAACAAACTCGCCGACGCCACCGCCAAGATCACCGCGAGCACCGACGCCCGCGCGGCGCTGACCGGGGGCGCCGACAAACTGGCCGACAGCCTTGCGACGGTGCGTGGTCAGCTGACCAAGACCACCGGGGTCCTCGACAATCTGAGCAAGACGCTGTCCGGGATGCGGAATGCGCTTCCGAGTTCCGATGAGCTGCAGAAGGTCATCGGCCGCGACTCGTTCCTGCCCGACATGGCGCAGTTCAACGATTCGTTGTGGCTCAACGACACCACGCTGGAAACCATGAAGGCCGACCCGAACTGCGAACTCGACGAAAAGTGCGCCGCCGACCGGGATCGGTTGCAGCGCATGTCCGATGTGCTGCACAAGGTGGGGCCGACCCTGGATGCGGCCACCAAAGCCATGCACTCCCTGGGTTTGTCGGGCGCCGGATCCGGAGGCGGGTCCGGCGGGCTGGAGAAGCAACTGTCCTCCCTCGACCAGGGGGCCGCCGCGCTCGCCGAGGGCAGCCGCAAGATCGCCGACGGTGTGCGGATCCTGGACGATCAGACCAAACAGCTCGGCGAGGGCCTGTCGCGGGCATCGGCGTTCCTGCTGTCGATGAAGCTCAACGCCAAAGACCCCGGTGCGGCCGGCTTCTATGTCTCCCCGGAGATCCTGGGTAACGACCGCTTCAAGGATCTGGTCAAGGTCTTCATGTCCGCCGACGGGCATTCGGCGCGCTACCTGGTCGAGTCCAGCCTGAATCCATACGACACCAAGGCGATGGATCAGGTGAAGACCATCCTGGCGACGGCGCGGGGTGCGCAGGTCAACACGTCGCTCGCCGACGCGTCGGTCTCGATGTCCGGCATGACGCCGTACTACAGCGAACTGCGTGACTACTACAACCACGATCTCGAGTTCATCGTCCTGATGACCGTGGTGGTGGTGTTCCTGATTCTCGTGCTGTTGCTGCGGGCAGTGGTGGCTCCGCTGTATCTCGTTGGCACGGTGATCCTTTCGTGCCTCTCGTCGCTGGGTATCGGCGTCATCGTGCTGCAGCTGATCGGTGGCCAATCCATGTCGGCCAGCACACCCGGGATGGCGTTCATCGTCCTGGTGGCCGTCGGCGCCGACTACAACATGCTGTTGATCTCGCGAATACGCGACGAGTCCCCGCACGGCATCCGGTCCGGTGTCATCCGCACGGTGCGCTCCACCGGCAGTGTGATCACCTCGGCGGGCATGATCTTCGCCGCACCGATGTTCGCGATGCTGTTCAGCAGTATCGGGTCGATGGTGCAGGGCGGCTTCATCATTGGTGTCGGGCTGCTGCTGGACACCCTGTTGGTCCGCACCATCACGGTGCCCGCCCTCGCCGTGCTGGTCGGCAAATACAACTGGTGGCCGTCCGGGCGTGCCAAACCCCGTGCATCGGCGGACGCCGACCCACCGCCGCTGGAGCTGCAGGACGCCTAGTTGTCGCTCGGTGTCGGTGACGGCTCGAATGGCTGATACCACCACCATTGGGCGCGTTCGCCGGTCGGGCCTTGGTAGGGCGGGACGTCGGGTGATGGTGTGGTGGGTGGTCGGGCCAGTGATCCGTTGTTGAGGATGCGACCCTGATCGTCGGTGACGACGAGTCGGTCGGCGGGTCCGGTGATGGTGATTCCGCCGGTGTGGTGCAGGCGGTGGTGGTAGGGGCACAGCAGGACCAGGTTGTTGAGTTCGGTGGGGCCGCCGTTTTCCCAGTGTTTGATGTGGTGAGCATGTAGTCCGCGGGTGGCACCGCAGCCGGGCACTGAGCAGCAGCGGTCGCGGTGCTCCAGCGCGCGGCGTAGCCGGCGGTTGATGGTGCGGGTGGTGCGTCCGGCGCCGATGGGCTGGCCGTCGCGTTCGAACCAGACTTCGCAGGTGGCGTCGCAGAGCAGGTATTGCCGGTCGGCATCGCTGAGGACGGGGCCCAGGTGCAGGGCGGCGGGCTTGTCCACATCGACGTGCACGATGAC
>JAHFVC010000415.1 GCA_023264765.1 Mycobacterium sp.
GTGTTCCACCAGGGCAAGCTCCTCGAACGTCCGGTCGACATCACCCCGGAACCATCGCCCGACACCCCAGTGTCCGAGGTCGCCTGACGACCCTCGATCCACAGGATTTGACTATTTCTCCTTCTGTACTGGGTTTCTCGATTAAATACGGCGGTAACTAATGTTGCCATCGCAAGAGAATCTTGCCAAGGTGGGTTTACAGCTAACTAGCGTGTGTCAAGCGTCCGTCAGCGCCGCGAGGACCGCTCCGGCTCCGGCCTCGGCCGCCAGTTCGGCGTGCCGATCGGTGACCACCGCTCCCCCGGCGCGCAGAATCCCGACGACGCCGGCCACCTCGGTGGCGCGGTAGCCCGACCAACGGACGTTCACCGACCACCACACCAACAGCGCGTCCAGTGCGCGTGCCGGCTGGGCGCCCAGCTCGAGCAGAGTGCCGACGCTGGCAGGCAGCACTCGCCGCGCCGCCGCCTCGATGGGTCGTTCGCCACTCCTGGATTGCGCATCGAGATCGGCACCCGCCTCGACCAGTGCTCGGATCATGCCCGGGTTGAGATGATCGGACCTTTCGCCGAGCATGTGCAGAGGCGTCGCCCCTTCGGAGTCGCGCACGCCCGGCCTCGCACCGCGGGCCAGCGCCCGGGCGAGCGCGACGGTACGACCGAGAGCGACGATCTCGTGCAGGATCGTCGTGAATCGTTCGCCACGCGCCGAGAGCTCGATCCGCCGGACGGGATCGGCGCCCGCGGCGATGAGCACCCATGACGCTTCGTCCTGCAACGACCGCACCGCATACCAGAGCGGGGACGCACCGCACGGGTCGAGCACGTCGGCCTCGACTCCCGCGGCCAGCAGATCCGCCACCGAGGCCCAGCCGTTGCGGGCGCGGTCGAAGAGCGTGAGAACGGCTTGCGGCATCGGCTCGGTCCAGGTGGGTGGCGCGACACCGAGCGCCCCGAGCACCTTCAGCGCTCCTTCACGGCGATCACCGAGGTCGTACCACGGCCACGGGCCCTGACCCTTGGCCACGAAATCTGCGACGGCGATCCGCGACTCCGACTGGATCGACCGGCCGTTGTCGTCGAAATCCGACCAGAACACCAACTCATCACCGGTGCGCGACACGACGACCCGGGCGTAACCCTGCTGATAGTCGACCAGCTCTTCCGGCACGCCTTCAGCATGCCGCACGCGTGGGGCATGCTGAAGGCGTGCCGGTGACGGATGTGGTCGCGCTGCTGCTCGGGTTGGCCATTCTTGCCGCCGTGGCCGTGGTAGCCGCCAAAATCGCGGACGCGAGCGACGATTCGATGCGCTGGGAGGGCGGCGTCGCGCTCGGATTCTCGGCGCTGATCTTGCTCGGGCCCATCTGGGTCGCGCAGGCCGCCTGCACGGTGTTGGCCACCCTCGACGATCGCGGCGTTGCCGTCGGGTGGTTGTGGGGGTGGTTGTTCGTCGCGCCGGCCATCGGGGCGTCACCTCCCGCCGTGGCGGTGGCACGTAGGTTGAAGACATTGCAGCCCAACCTCTCTCGGCCAACGGGACCCAACGTGCAATTTCTGGTTGACCAGGCCTGGGCGGACACTACGGCAGAGCCGGACTGGGTGCTGAGCCGGACACCGCCGCTACCGGACTCTTGGCCTCCCGCGCCGGGCGGCAGTGTCCTCTGGTTCTGCTACGCCGAACGAGCCAGCACGCCGGCCACCATCGAGGTCGCCGCGCCGTGGGCGTGCGTCGTACTGGGCACCGATTCAACCGTACCGCAGGTCGAACGGTTGAGCAGTCACGTGGAATCCCTTGGACTGCAAGGTATTCATCCACTTCCGCCGGAGATGATGCGCATCTCGGACCTGGCACACACCACATTGATCGAAGCAATTCATCGCGGCGATCCGGCCGGGGTCCTGTCGCCGAGTTTGCAGAAGTGGCGGGCATTGAACAGCCGGATCGCCGCCCATCCGTTGGTGGCGATGCGGCTGCCTCCGCACCCCGGCTGACTACTCGCTTGCGCTTGCCGAACTGACCTTGGCCCCGGCGCCCGCCGACGATTCCTGACCCGAGGTGCCCGTCGCGGACCCGCCAGTGGTGGTGGTGTTCACCTTGGTCGATGTGGAGGTGGTGCCCGGCTTCGGCGAGGCCTCGTCGTCGTCCTTCTTGGTGGCTTCGGTTTTCGTCGCCGGGGTGGTGTCGTCGGCGTCTTTCGGATCCTTGGTCGACGTGGACCGCGTGGACGGCGTGACGGGCTTCTCGGTCTCCGGAGACTTCTCGGTGGTGGCCTTCTCGGTAACGGTCTTCTCGGTCGTGGCCTCGGCCGTCACGGTCGGCTTCGCCTCGGTGGCGGGCTCGGTGGTCACGGTGGGCTTGCTCTCGGCGGCGGGTTCGGCGGTGGGTTCGGCGGTGGGTTCGGCGGTCGCGGTCGGCTTCGCTTCGGTGGTCACACCACTGGCCTTGTCGAGCTCCACTGAGGGAGAAACAGTTTCGTGATCCTTGGTAACCGTCCCGGTGCTGACCTCGGCAGCGGTGGTGGTGAGCGCCGCCGACGCCGCACGCAACGATCGCGCGCCCGTGAGTGACGCGGGGGTAGCGACCGGGTCATTGCGATGGAAGAAATCCTGGATGCGATCCACCACCGCGTGCACCGTGTTGCAGATGGCCGTGCCGATCCGCTTGGCGATATCGACGATGCCCTTCACCACCGCACCCGCAACCTTGGCGATCGTCTTGACCACCCACACCGTGGCATCCACCAGCGCCGTCACCACGCCGACCGTCACGCCGACGATGCCTTTGATCACCGCACCCGTAATCTTGGCGATGTTGACGATCGCATTCCGGATGAAGTCGATGATCGGATTGCCGTCACTCTGGGCCGCTATGAAGTCTCGGATGACATCGACCGCCAGCTTCGGCGTCCAGTCCGTTTCCCAGATGCCGTAGTTGTCTTGCTCCTCGGTGGTTCCGGTGTCCAGGTCGCGGGTCGTGTAAATGAACATCGGGCCGGTGCCATCCGCCTTGCCCCAGTTGTTCAGGAAATCCTGAATGAAGTCGGCCTGCTGTTGCTGCGAAATCTCGTCTGGCACGGTGGGCAAGCCATACTCGGTGGCCCAGACCTTCAGAGCCCCATCGCCGTACTGTTCCATCAGCTGCCGCATTGCCGCGAGCTGGGCCATGGGCGTGAGCGGATTGCCGGCCTGGTCGGAGAATTTGATATCGGGCTTGTAGGGATGGAAGCTGAGCGCGTCGAAGTATCCGTGGGCGCCCGCCGCATACATCTCGTTGAGAAAGTCGACCGGATTCTGGGTCACCTTGGTGCCGTCAGGTTTCGTCACGGTGAATCCGAAACCCAGCACCCCACCGATGACGGTGATGTTCTGATCCACTCCCTTGATCGAGGTGTATGCAGCCTTCAGCAATGAGGTGTAGTTGGCCGCACTCACCGGATTCAAGAAGAACGCCGCGTTGGGTTCGTTCCACACCTCATAGTCGGACACACGGCCTTTGAAATGGGAGGCCACCTCCGCCGCGAAGTCCCCGTACTGCGCCGGGTCGTCAGGCATACCGGACAGAACTCTGCCTGCCGATGCCCAGGTAGGCGTCTCGTTCAGCACCGCGAGCACACCCATACCGCGCTTGTTGGCCTCGTCGACGACATAGTCGTAGTTCGTGAGGTCCCAGTTGTAGCCACCGTTTTCCCGAGGTTGAAGGGTCGCCCACGACACTCCGATACGGACGTTTTTCACGCCGATCGACGCCATCATGTCGAGCTGCTTGTCGATGGCTGCCTCATCGCCCAACCGCGCCAGGTTCGAGTCGGCGAGCCCGACAGTATTCGACGAGTCGTCGATCGCAGCCGCCAGTGCGACCTGATGAGAAACGGCAATCTGCCGTTCAGCCGTAACACCGATGAGCGCCAGCCCCATGACTACGACAACCCCGGGAACCATTCGCCGCCAGAACATTCCGAACGAGTCTGTCCGCATGATCTTCTCCTGTGCGCGAGTGGGAGGCACCGTCCGTGAAGCGCTACAAAGTGACATTAGTGGATCCTGTGAGCCACGTCCGGCGGTATGGGAATCGCATCCCGGCCGATCGGCAAATATCCATGCATCCGGCGACATTCGCGTCACCCGCACTCGGGCCGCCTGATTGGCCAGTCAGATAGTTGATGGCGCCACTCTTCAGCAAATTTCGAACACACTCTCCCATGTGTCCCCAAGTGTGATAATTGACGATCGCGACAGTTGATGGCGAAGGCCACGGCCGGCGCTGCGTGTCTCGATCGCCGCGGGCGGTCTGTCCCAAACTTGCGTACCGAACTACTCGCACCTGCACCTTGCTGCGGCCAGATACTCGCTGAGCAGGAGTTTCGCGCGCATCGGAGGTTGCAGACATGTCCAAGAAGCGCCGCCACGCCAGGGAGCCCTACCGATGGCTCGGCATCGGCGCGGTCACGTTGGGCCTGGGGGTCGCGATGACGACGGGCCACGGTATCGCCCTGGCCGAACCGACCTCGGACGGCGGCACCTCGGCCAGCCCCTCGAACGACGCCCCTGCCACCAAGAAAGCCAAGAAGCCGAACACCGCCGCGAGTAGGGCAGGTTCCGATACCGACGGTTCCTCAGCGTCGTCGGAACACGCTGCTCCCGCCGCTCCGGCCTCCACGCGCAAGAAGCGGGGCGCCCGATCCACCGAACGCGTCAACGAAGCCCTGACGCCGAGCAGCGCCGCAGCCTCCGTCGATGACGCCGACTCTCCAGGGCCTGCTGCGAAACCCACGAAGCGCACCGTCGTCACGCCGAAAGCAGCGGCCGATTCGCAATCTGCCAGCAAGCCTGCTGCTTTCGCGGTGACTGTTGCCGTAGTCGACGAAAAGCCCAGTAGCAGTTCGAATCCCGTAACCGCTCCACCACAGCTCGCATCGAAGACCATTGCCTCGGCCAAGTTACGCTCGGCCACCTCGACACAGCTCGTAACCGACAGCCCCGCACCTGCGACACCGGCGCCCGCACCGTTGGAGTCGCTGATCTTGTTCGTCCGGCGGGCCGCCGCCGCGATCACCGGGCATGGTGCTGTCTCGACGCTGTCCAGCGCACCACCAGACCCGGTACCGATGAGCACCGACGGATCTCTGCAATACCGCTTGGACGGGCAACGGGCGCTGCAGATCTCGCCCTCGGCGGGTGCATTGTCACTTGCCATCGTGGACGGCGCAGGCGCCACAGCCACCACCCCTGTCACCATCGGCGGCTCGGTGGTCGGGTCGGTGGTGTTCGACAGCAAGAAGACCCGCGCGTATGTGACCACCAACGACATCGCGTTCGACCGCACCCAATTCGGCGTGCTCAACCTGAGCACCGGCGCGTGGATCGCCGATCCGATCCGTATCAACGGCACCACCACCGGACCCATCTTCACCGACAAGAACACCCGCGCCTGGCTCGCCACCGACGACGTCGCC